>JAWOBC010000109.1:0-19124 GCA_046498165.1 Thermoplasmatota archaeon | reverse complement strand
ATTATCTCAATCGCATTAGTGAAGGGGCAAAAAGAATGGGTGAGTTAATCGATGCACTCCTTAATTTCTCTAGGACTACCAGAGCAGAGATTACTTATGAGAAGGTAGATGTAAAACACATTGTTGATGATATGGTGAAAACATATGATGAAAGTGAAGCTGACAGAGACATTGAATTTCTGATTCATCCGTTAGATACCATTGAAGCAGATAAGGAAATGGTAAAGGTTGTGTTTGATAATCTTATTAGTAATGCAGTGAAATATACTATTGATCGTGAAAAAGCTCGAATTGAAATCGGTTGCAATCAACGGAAAAACATGGTTGAGTTTTTTGTGAAAGATAATGGAATTGGTTTTGATATGAGATACCAGGATAAATTGTTCAAAGCGTTTCAACGATTGGAAACAGATGAGCGATTCAGCGGGAGTGGTATTGGTCTTGTTACCGCAAAAAGAATTGTTACAAAACATGGGGGGTCTATCTGGGCTGAAGGAGAAGTCGATAAGGGAGCAACATTTTATTTTTCCCTTCCGTCTGAACAAGAAAGAGGGATTGAAAAAAATGATTGAAACAAATGGTGTTGAATGGAAAAACTATGGAGAAAAACAAGTTGAAATACTCTTGGTAGAGGATAATCCCAATGATGAAGAATTAGCTATTATTTCCTTGAAAAACAACAACATTGCAAACAAAATACAGGTGGCTAGAGATGGTGCTGAGGCATTAGAATATCTATTTGGCAGTGTTGATGGGAAAACATTGAGAAATACTCATCCGATCATTCTTCTTCTTGATATTAAATTACCAAAGATCGATGGATTAGAGGTTTTAAAAAGAGTAAAGCAGCATCCAATCGCAAAAAATATTCCTGTTGTGATATTGACCTCGTCTCTGGAGGAAAAAGACATGATTGAGGCCTATCGACTTGGGGTAAACAGTTATATTCGTAAACCGGTTGATTTTGAACAGTTCTCAGAAGCAGTTCGTCAGATTGGTGCCTATTGGTTAATCCTCAATGAACAACCATTTCAACATTATGAATCGATGGAATCATTGCAAAAAGAACTTAAATAATTTCTGTATTGATGATTTACAAGCTAAAAAAAAGATTGAAAATCTCCAAAGCTAATTGTTTCTACCTGTTGAAGTAAAAGAGCCTGAATTTGGGAAAAGAGCAAACATTTCTAGAGGGTATGGGCGGAACCGTAAGGTTTTTCGTTGATTAAAAAAGAGAATGATTCCTGTTTTTTCGCTTGGTTGATAGACCATGATTGATTTACTTCCAAAAACACGCCGGTATGACCTTCAAATGGTTTTTCTCCTGATGTATCAATCATCCAACCCAGCTCATATTGAAAGGGGTTACCGCTATTGTTTTCAGGATATTGTATGGAATGCATTAAGGCAGTGGTATTCGGCTGCAGAATGCTAACTTCCCCATTTGTTCCTTGATGGTCTGGTTTCGCAAACACTTTTGAAGGCATTATGCATTAGAAAAAAAGAGGAGAGTTGAGTACAGGAAAAAAAGCTTCTGTACGTTATCAAAAAATGGGGAAAACTATGAAACCTGCTACAGCAAAGCTTCAAAGACTAGTGAAAAATAGGCAGTCAACAAAAAAAACAGAGGATATCAAGAGACCTCAGTCAATTAAGGATTGGATTAATACCGATGTGAAAGAATGGGATCAATTGATTTCCGATGGTGAAGAAAGCAAGAGTAACATGAACAAAAATGAACCGGAAAATCATTATAAACGAAAACAACAACGCTTAGAAAAGTTTTGATAAAAAAAATGAGTGATAATCATCAATGTATTCTTTCTTTTTAATCAAACAACTATTTATATTTGTTTCAATATTAAATAAATAGAAAGATGATCATTGGTGACATTGAATGCTTAAAAAAATGATAATTCTAGTAGTTATTTCCTGTATGTTGATACCAACGATAAGTATTAGTTCATTTTCTATATTTGATGAAACACGCTCATTTACTTTTACCTTTGAACCTTGTCAACTGATAAAAAACGGTGCAATAGATGGAGTTGGGGATAAGGTAGTTATAGATGGATTATCAAACACGAATAGAATGGGTAAACCCCGTCTTCCAGTGAAACCCATCAGTATTTTATTACCACAGGATCAAACAATAAAATGCGTTACCATTGAAACCAGTGAAAACCAAATCGTTGCAACTTCATCAACCATTGAAACAGGTAAACCATTATTTCATATTTCAAGTCAGAATAAGCAGTCGCAAAAAATAATTTCGGAAAGTAATAACAATATTTCACAATCAGATGATGAAACTCAGGAAGAGATTTATGAAATCATTGGGATATATACCTGGCGAGGCTACAACATCCTTCATCTTAATTTGTATCCTGTGATGTATGATTCGGTTTCAGACGAAATCTCTTATTATCCAGAGCTGACCCTGAATGTGGAGTTAACCCAAAAGCAGCACAAAGATAAAACACCCTGTTTTACCCGTGATACCGCTCTTATAGGTAGCATTGTTGAAAACCCAGAGGATCTTTCCTCATATGATACAACAACGATTAACACCCTTGAAACGAGCCAATATGTCATTATTACTTCAGAGGAATTTGCTGAAGCAACTGGTGAATATACATTTCAGGATCTTATTGATTCAAAAATTGATCAAGGGATGACTGCTTCAATCGTTACTATTGAAAGCATCCTTGAAAATTCTGCTTATAATGTTGATGGAACCTGGGGAGATAACAATCCAGATAATCCATTTTATCAGGAAGATGTATCTGATAATCTCACTTTATTTGATGATACGCAAGCACGGATCCGTAATTTTATTCGACATGCATATACAGAGTTAGGAACAGAATATGTATTACTTGCTGGTGATGCTGATGAAATCATTGAAGAAGATAACATTCTTCCTTGTAGAAAACTGTTTGCTGATGAAGAAGGATTACCATTGACTGGAACACTTGATTATGAGGCTGATGATATCCCTTCAGATGTGTATTATGCTTGTTTAGATGGAAATTTCAATGATGATCATGATGCCCATTATGGTGAAAGTAAGGAGTTTAATGATGAAAACGATCAGGATGAAGCAGATCTTTATGCAGAGGTATGGGTTGGTCGTGCCTGTGTTGATTCCGTGGAAGAAATCGAAAACTTTGTGAAAAAAACGTTATGGTATGATCAATCCTCAGATGAGTATCTTAGTGAAATCCTTTTTCTTGGGGAATATCTTGGTTTTCCGGGTGTATCAGCATATGGTGGAAACTACAAAGATTATATTCAGGATCAAGTAAGTATTCCGGGTAAATATACGATCCATAAGATTTATGATAGAAATGAAACCTGGTATTATTCATGGTTACATGAACATCTCTGTGAAACGATGTATCATTTTATTAATCATGATGGTCATGGGAATCAGAATTATATTTTTAAAACAAGTGGGGATAATCTTCGATATCTTACCAATGAAAAACCATTTTTCTTGTATTCTCATTCCTGTCTCACTGGATCATTTGATAATTACAACTGCTTCAGTGGATACAAAGAAAGGGATTGCATCGCAGAGATTTTAACCTGTGAAATTCCAAATGGTGCTTTTGCCTGTATCCTCAACGCTCGATTTGGCCTTGGAAGTGAGGATACGCTTGAATCACCCTCTGGAGCCTATGATGAATCATTTTTTAGACAGGTATTTGAAAATAACATTCTTGAACTCGGGAGAGCAAATCATTTCGCTAAAGAGGATCATATCTTTGAAATTGATGAAAACGGTATGAGATGGTGTTTTTATCAGACTAATCTATTTGGTGATCCTGCGTTACAGGTAAACACTGCAAATAGTGCTCCATCTACACCAATTATTGATGGAAAACAAAAAGTAAAAAGTGGTGAAAATCAGGAATTTAATTGTTCAGCAATCGATGAAGAAGGTAATATGGTTTATTATTTTGTAGACTGGGATGATGGAACACAGAGCAGTTGGCTTGGTCCATTTGAAAGTGGTGCTGAAATCACTATCAATCACACCTGGGAGAAACGGGGTAGTTATCAGGTTAAGGTCAAGGCAAAGGATGAATATGGAAAAGAAAGTGATTGGGGATTATTATCTTTAAGTGTTCCAAAACACAAATCATTTTTACCGTTGTTCTTCAAAGGTTTTTTTAACCTAGATATACTTCTTAGATTGCTTAATTTTCCTTAAAGAGAAAACATTTCTTTTCTTCTTTATTTATCATTTAATTCTTCAAATTGAGTGATTGAAAAACTGGATTATATTCATTTGTTTAGAAAAAACTAGAAAAAACAGTAAGATTTTATATTATGAATATATATGTTTTATCGTGTTTCGATGGGATGTAACCGATAGGACACTAAAATTAATATCCTGAATCTTAGAGTTAATACCATTTCGAGGAAGGAAAACGGTAGACAGCGACATCTTCAAAAAAACCTCAGGTTTCATTCATCAGTAGATTGTCTACCATAGAGAGCAATGTTTTGCTTGAAAGAGGAGAGAGAATGGGAAATCAAGTTTTGCTTGAGAAAAAGGGTGAAAAATCATCAATAACTGAATCCAAAAAGGGAGATGGGTTATTACAAAGAGGGAAAAAAAAACAAGACAGGGTAAACAAACAAAAGGATGCTGCAATGTCAAACAAAGTATCCTCTTCATGGGCTGATTTTGCTCAAAAAGAAATTGTTTTTGATGATCACATAAAGGAATATGTGTATACAGTCACTGAGCCAAAGCTAACTAGTGAAGAAGAGGAATTGAAAAAGACGTTAATTCGGATTTTTCGGATTCAAACGGATATCGATGTTTATGATAGTGATGAGAAAAAGAAAGTAGAAGCTTTAACTAAGATATTGGATGAAATTATCTCTGCTAATCATATACAGGTTTCATCATCCTCGAAAGAAAAGATTTTTTATTATATCATTCGTGATTTTATCGGGTATGGTAAAATTGATGTGGTTATGCATGATGATGGAATCGAGGATATTTCCTGTGATGGTATAAATATTCCCGTGTTTGTGTATCATCGTAAGTATGAATCTATTCGTTCAAATATTGTTTTTGATAATGATGAGGAATTAAATTCTTTTGTGGTAAAACTTGCTCAGATTTGTGGGAAACAAATCTCGATTTATGAACCAATTGTTGATGGGAAACTTCCTGATGGATCCCGGTTGCAGACAACGCTTGCAAAAACAGTAACCGCAAGTTCAACATTTACTATACGCAGGTTCCGTGATAACCCGCTCACCCCTATTGATCTGATTGATAATAACACCATCTCTCTTGATATGGCAGCTTATTTCTGGTTGATTTTGGATTATGGTTCATCTATCTTGTTTTGTGGGGGAACAGCAAGTGGGAAAACAACGCTTCTTAATGCAATGTCTTTGTTTATTCCTCCATCATTTAAAATCGTCTCAGTAGAGGATACCCGTGAAATCAATCTTCCACATGAAAACTGGATTGCGGGAACTACCCGTACTGGTTTTTCAACTTCTGATAAGGAAAGATCCACCAAAGATATTGATATGTTTGATTTGATTAGAGCTGCTTTGAGGCAACGACCTCGGGTAATCATTGTTGGTGAGGTTCGAGGAAAAGAAGCATATGTCTTGTTTCAGGCGATGGCAACCGGGCATCTTTCGTATTCAACCGTGCATGCTAGTGACATTCAAACCTTGATTCAACGATTAGAAAGCCCCCCTATTTCTCTTCCCAGAGTCTTGTTGACTTCTCTTGATGTTATCGTATTTTTAGGCGCAGTGAATATATTAGAAGGAGCAATGGAACGTCGAGTGAAAAGTATCGTTGAAATCATCAAACTTGATCCTGGTTCACAACGGTTAATCTCTGTAACGCCTTTTTCATGGATTTCCCCGGCTGATGACCGGTATGAGTATCATGGTGGAAGTAACATCATCGAAAAAATCAAAAATGATAAAGGCTGGGATAATCAGGCATTAGAAGAAGAGTTAGATCGTCGTAAGCAAGTATTGACCTGGATGCAGAAAAAAAAGATTCGCTCATATAAGGACGTCGGTAGAATTGTTTCTGGTTATAAAAAAGACCCAGAAGCAATTATAGAACAAATGAGAAAGGATGAGTTATGAAATCGTCATCATATTCTAAGTTTTGTTTTCGATTGTTCAAACGATTAAGTAAGCAAATAAAACCAGAGAAAAATAACCGTAAAAATCTGATATTAGAACAAGCAAATATCACGATAACCTATGATGAATATCTTGCAATGGCCTTGTTTACTACCCTGATGATTAGTGTTATTGGCCTTGTTGCTGGTGTTTTATTGTTTGTGTTGTTTGAATCTGTTGTTACCTTGATGTTATTGTTTGCTTTTCCTCTTCTCAGTACCATTCTGCCCTGGGCATTGTTTTATTATTATCCCTTGTTTTTAGTGAGTCGAAGGGCGAGTAGTATTGATCGTTTTATTCCTTATGCAGTAAATTTTATAAGCACCATGTCTGAAACTGGTCTTTCACCAGGGCAAATGTTTCAGGCATTATCAGAAACCGATATTTATGGTGAATTAAAATTTGAAGCGGAAAAGATCTCTCGGGAAATCAATGTGATGGGAGTTGATAGTATCACGGCATTGCAACAGGGCGTTGAACATGCACCTTCAGCAAAACTTAAATCTTTTTTACAGGGAATGGTTGGAACATTGCAATCAGGGAGTAATCTGGGTAATTATTTTGATACCATGGTGCACCAATACATGGAGGATGATTTACTTACCAGGGAGCAAAATCTTGAGTTTTTAGCGTTGATCGCTGAATTATTTGTGATGAGTGTGATTGCGTTTCCATTGTTTCTGGTTATAATTATTTCTGTGATGGGTTTTGTTGGTGGATCAAATACCTCTACGTTTGATGTGTTGTTTCTTCTTTCATTTCTTGTGTTACCCATGCTGTATCTCGTGTTTTATTTAATGATTAAGACGACGACGATATCTGAAATTGGGAAAAGTAAAGAGGACTCAGATTATACTTTTACAGAGTTGATTAAACATAATTGGAATAGTGTAAAGATTTTTATTATTTCAACGATGATGATCATCGCACTGCTGAGTTCAGTTGCAATTCTTAGTTATCTGGGTTATCTCTCCTTGATGATGTATGATTATCTTGACATTGGCTTTCTTTCTTTACTGCTGCTTATTGGTCCATTTTCTTTTTATAGTCATGCCGTTGCAAAGAAAAAAATCGAAATCCAGGTTCATCTCCCTGATTTTTTTGTTGGTATTTCTAATTCACTTTCTGCAGGGATGAATGTTTTTGATTCTATGAAAATGCTAGCGAAACGAAATTTTGCTCGGTTAACTGCTGAAGTAAAAAAAATGAATGCGGAATTATCATGGCATCTACCAATTAACCGGGTGTTTTTGCAGTTTTCTGATCGGATGAAAAATCCGTTGATTCAACGTTCGGTGCTCTCCATTAATAGAGGACTTGAGATGGGTGGAGACACCCCGGAGGTTTTTAAAGCAGCAGCTAGAGAACTTCAGCAGGTGAATCAGGTTCGTCAGCAACGAAATGCGAACATGTCCATGTACATGGTAGTGATTATGATGTGCTTTTTTGTTTTTATCTTTATTATGTATATCCTTGATACTACCTTGTTTAGTTATTTTATTGATATTCAAATGCAGCAAACTGATTCACAGGGTATGATTGCATCAATCAATCCTATTCATTTGCAGTATGGATTATATTCCTTTGTGTTTGTGCAAGGAATTGGCTCTGGAATGCTTGCTGGTTATTTTACGGATGGGAATCTTTCAGGTGGACTTCGATTTAGTTTTCTCCTAGGAATTTTATCGATACTGATGTTTAAATTTGTATTTTAGGTGAGGAACAAAAGGGATGCAAAACAGGAAAGCAGATGCGGTGTCTGAAATCATTGCAACGGTGTTGTTGTTAGCCGTGGCCATCAGCGTGTTTTCGGTTATCTATGTGGTTGTATTATCTGCCCCCATGCCTTCTGAGCAGTCAACTGCTATTATATCTGGTGACATCATTGATAATCAAATCGTGTTAACTCATCAGGGTGGTAAATCATTGACCATTGATGAAGAAAGTTATCAAATACAGACCACTGCCGGAGAATATACTGATTTTATTTTTAATGATTTCAATGATAATGGTTTATGGGATATTGGTGAACAAGTAAGATTTATCTATGATGATTTAACTGAGAAACAGGTAACCGTTACCGTTGTTGATGTAGCCACAAATGAGGTGGTGCTCTATGGTGTATTACAGGAAGGAGAAACAAGTATATAACGGTCAATATGAGGATGCTCCACAGAATGCGGATGCTCAATGTGAATATAATGGAGGATAAATGAGATGAATGATACATGGAAAAACAAAAGAAAGTTGAAAAATGATGGAGTTTCAGAAATCATTGGAACCGTGGTCTTACTTGCGGTTGCTGTTGCATCATTTTCTGTTTTGTATGTCACGTTATCTGCTACTCTTGTTTCCGAGGAAAGTCCTCAGGTCAATGTCATCGGTTATATTGAAGGTGATAGTATTGTCCTTGAACACCAGGGTGGCGACACACTAAAAGATAACACAAAGATTGATTTCACTATTGGTGGCAGAAGTCAGTCCTTTAGCTTAACAAGTTCAAATGATAATTTCACTTTTTATGATAGTAATAATAACGGTGAATGGGATGTTGGAGAGAAGGTAACTTATTCTTCTCCGGGATCTTTTTCAGGTCTTGCCGTAGACACTTCTGTTATTGATACTTCGAGTAATAGTGCATTATTTATTGGTTCATTACAAGACGGTGATAGAAATGCTACACCCGTTGTTGATTTATCAACGGTTGTTGAAATGCTTCCATTTACTATTGATAGTTCACCTTATCAAATAGATGCAACGGGTAGCAGTCAACTTGATAGTGTCACCTTGTATTATGCGTTTAGTTCCTCGAATTGGACTGGTTGTTCAAATCAAACACTAAGCTATGATGATTTTGAAGATGGATTTGGTAAGTACATATCTGGTGGAAGTGATTGTGATATTTACTCTGGTGGAGTATATGCACATCAGGGAAATAATGCAAGCCATATTCAAAACAGTGGCGATAATGCTTCATTTTATTTAAACGAGAGTATTGATATTGATTCTCCGGGTTATTCAACGATTATTATTGATTTTTGGTTTTACCCCGTTAGTATGCATCCAGATAGGGAGTTTTTAGTTGAGTTTTATGATGGTTCCGAGTGGCAGACAGTAAGAACATATAAATATGGAACGGATTTTGAAAATAATAATTTTTATCATAAACTCCTATGGATCAACGAATCAGGAGATACATTTCCATCGAACATGAATATTCGGTTTAAGGGAGCAATGGAGAATAAGAATGATGATTTGTATTTCGATCAAATCTATATTAATGCAACATGTACTGATGGTTCCTCAAGCAGTGAACCGGTTTGGATGCAATATGCTACGGATATGAATAGTCCGTGGTCATGGGATTTTTCATTTCCCAATGGAACAGGTTATTATCAATTTTATAGCATTGGAGAATATGATGGAAATGTTGAAGCAGCGCCTTCCACTGCTGATGCTTTTTGTTATTATAATGCAACCACTGCTTCAGATGAGATTTCTATTTGGCATTTTGATGAAGATTCTGGTGGCATTGCATTTGATTCATCTGATGGTAATGATGGAACCATTCATGGAGCCACCTGGACAACTGGTGTTCAGAACAGTGCCCTTTCATTTGATGGGGATAATGATTATGTTTATGTAGCTGATAGTGAAAACTTGAATTTTAAAGGAAATTTCACTGCCATGGCATGGGTGAAATGGACTATTGATCCTGAAACCGGTGATTCCTGGGCAAATATTCTTAATAAAGGTCGAGATGCTCAATGGCAAATTCAACATTCATATGATAATTCCCAATTTGAGTTTGCAGTAAACACAGAGAACACAAGACATTGGGCAGATAGTTCAACTGAGGTTAAAGAGGGTGTTTGGTATCATGTCGCTGGGATATATGATGGATCAGAAATCCGGATTTATGTCAATGGAAGTTATGAAAATCAGTATGATTTAACAGGGGATGTGTTTGTCACAGATTATCCTGTGAATATTGGCAGAAGATCTGTGTTTAATGATCGGTATTTCACAGGAATTATTGATGAGGTGTATTTGTATAACCGAACGCTTTCAGCTGAAGAACTGCTAAATTATTATAATCAAACGAAACCAGATATGCTTGAACTTGTTTCATCATGGGAGTTCAACGAGGATGCGGGAAGTATTGCATATGATTCATCTGATGGTAATGATGGAACCATTCATGGAGCCACCTGGACAACTGGTGTTAGTGGTACTGCCTTATTTTTTGATAATCAAGCAGGACAAGATGAATATGTCTCTATTCCAGATGATGATAATCTGGATTTAACAACTGAAGGATCAGTTGAAGCATGGATTAAAATCAATAGTTATCAGGATTATGCAGGAATTGTTCATAAGGGAAATCAGAATGATTTTTCTGATGAAGCATATACGTTGCAATTTTGGGATAATGGAAGGACTATTCTTTTTGGCGGAAATGATGATTCAGGAGATAGTATTACGATAGAAAGTTCAGAAGAGTTGAATCTTGATCAATGGTATCATATCGTTGGAACCTGGGATGCATCATCAATAAAATTGTATATCAATGGAGATCTTGAAGTTGATGAAACATTCAGCATTGATGCAATTCGAAACACTGATGGATCCTTACAAATCGGTGCCCAATTAACCGAAAATTATTCAGGTCATGGTTATTTTGGTTTCGATGGAATTATTGATCAGGTTGCCCTTTATAATACTGCATTAACTGCAGATGAAATAGTAAATCATTACAATGAATATCAACCATGAGAATATGGTGAGAAAAAATGAAAAAATTTAGAAAAAGTAAATGTTCACATGATGAAGCAGGGGTCGTTGGTATTGTCACCGCAATCCTTATCATTGGTTTAATTGTCACCGTGTTTGCTATTATTCAAACGGTGTATGTTCCTCAGTGGATGGAAGAAATTGAAATGGAACATATGAATGAGGTAGCTGGGCAATTTGCTGAGTTGAAATATGCAACTGATCTGCAATTGTTTTCTCAGTCATATTCAAATCAATCGATTACTATCCCAATCACGCTTGGGAGTGATAAAATACCTTTTCTGCTTTCCGAACGATCATATGGTTCTTTAGAAATCGTTGATAGTGTGTGTTCAGTGAATATTGATGGAGATTCTGATATTTCCTATGAGGTGAATGGTATTGAGTATCGATCACGTAATAATCATTATGTTGATCAAACATTTCGATATGAGACAGGTGCAGTTATCATTAGTCAAGCACAGGGTAGTTTTTTGTCAACGATGCCGTTTTTCTCAGTTAGTGCTTCTGAATCACAGATAAACATGACCTTAACCGTGGTCAATGTTACTGGTGTTGGAGGAAAAACAACAGCAAGTGGATATAGTCTTGTTTCCATCGCCACCAAAGTTATGGCTACAAATAATACGGGGGAAACGGTTGAAAATGTAACAGAAATCATGATTGAAACAGAGTATCCAACGGCTTGGAATAGTTTTTTTAATCAGACACTGCAAAGAGAGGGGGAGTTGACCTATGGTACTGATTATACATTGAGTTATTCAGTTGAAAATGAATGGGTCACAATTTATTTTTTCCCGGATGAAACAAGTAATCATATTGTATTTACTCCAAAACAATTATCTGCTCAGATTTCACCTGGATGGATTCAATGAACCACTCATATTAGTGTTCAATTTCTCCAAAGACCTCTTGTTCTGGATAGACAATCACACCTTGATCCGTGATTTTGAGGGCTACGATTTTTTTCTCATGGGATGCTCCTCGAAGTTTGAGAACCTCTATAGCATTTTCCCGGATGTTTCCTCTTCGTGCATTATATAATACGATGATGCCATCTGAGAGAAATCGTTCACATTTTGATGGAGTCGGCATTGATCCTGGTTCGGCGATTAAAAAATTTGTGCTTCCTAGTCCTTCGAAAAAACGGAATAATCGTTCAAGATAAAACCGGTATCCACCTGGTTTATCCTGAAAGGTTGAGGCGATTGCAGAAAGTGAATCGATTACTGTTAAATCTGGTTTGAATCCTTCCTCACCGATGATAAAGGGTTCTAGATCAAGGAGAAGATGACTTGAGTTTTTTGCCATCATTGCTTGCACTGTTGCGGTTTGCCGGTTTTCCTCATAATAGATTTCACTAGTAAGATATCGTTTGATGACAAGATTTCCTTCTTTTAAAAGTGGCTCAGGATTCCATCCAAATTCTTTCATATGACTAATCAGTCGATCTTTTGATTCCTCAAAGGTTATGTACAAACATTTTTTTCCTTGAGATGCATGATGTGCTAGCATCTGTAATGAAAAAAGGGTTTTTCCTGATCCTGAATTACCCTCAATGAGAATATTGATCCCTTTAGGAATTCCTTTTTTCAGCAGACTGTCAAATCCCTCGATACCCGTGAACAAAAACAGTTCAGTCTCCTGTTTTTTGTTATCTTGTTTCTGAGGTTCTTGTTCTTTTGTTTGTTTTAAATCCTTTTTTATGGATGAAGCAACATCAGAAATATTAAACTGATTTTTCACGTCTGTGCTCATTTAAACCCTCACTACTTTATCACAGAGTTGAGCGATCTCAGCTCGGATCTCTTTATCAGTTTCTTTTTCCAATGAAATCAGAAGACCAGAGGTTCCACTGATACGCATTTTGGTTAATATTCCATGAATAAAACGGGCAAAAATCGATGATTCATTATGAATTAACATTGAAGTAATGGAATCGATAAAAATGAATTTATCCCCCTGTATTTTATCCATACTACCCTTTACTGCAAGAGAAATACCTGTAAGATCAGAAACAGCATCTAGATAAAGGACATTTCCAGCATCTTCTAATCCCACACTTTGACTTTTTGAAATACTGTCGATAAAAAGGATTTTTGAGGTATCGATTTGTTTTTTTTCATATAATTGAACCAGGTTTTTATAGGGTCTACTGGCTGAGACGATGATTCCAATGTATCCCTTTTTTTCAATTAAGTATTTGATGGTGGAAAGAGAGAGTTGTAAAGCATGTTCTGCCGAAGTCTCCAATAGAATTATCCATCCTTCTGGTAGATCTTCGAATTCTTTTTCAAGGTTAAACTGTAATTCCTCAGTCATGCTGACCCCACATTTATCACCTGATCAACTCGAAATGCGATATCTTTAATGAATTTTTTTTGGGATAAATCTTTTGCTACATTGAAGAAAAGAGTGATGTTTTCCTCTTTTTTCACCGTGCTTACCAGAAATTCTGAGAAACGCATGGTCTCAGAGAGTGGTTTGTAAAGAGTTATCGTTGTAAGAGAATCAATGAAAATAAATTTTTTTTCACCAGTTAACCGTTCAAGCGAGGTGTAGACTGCTCTGACCAGATCATCAATTGCAATGTGTTCATCAAGGGTTATCAAGTGATCATCAGTTGTTTGTTGTTCTCCTGTTAACGCTGAAGCGGCATCGATAAAAGTCAATTGATCAATATCAATATTTGATTGAGAAAGTAATGTTTTTACATTTGCAAAAGGTCTTTGAAAACTAATATACACTCCTTTGTATCCTTGTTCTATGAGTTGTTGTATCATCTCTAGATTTGCCGCAAAATAATATTCCGCGGGATGTTCCAACATTACCACTGAGCCGAGTGCTACATCGCTTAAAGGAGTGGAAAATGAGAGGGGTTGGTTGTCCGCTGTAGAATTTTTTAACATTACGTTCCCTCCATTTGAATCATATTTTCTTTGTTTTGAAAAGAAGATGCTGAAGTATTATCCTCCCAGAAAATACCGATTATACCGGTAATGGATCCTTTTTTATCCTTCACTGGTGCTTTAATGGTTTTTACTTCTATTTCTTCTTCATTTTTATGGAATTTTTCTGTAAAAATTATCACTTCCCCTGTTTCTAGTATTCCTTTATCATCCTCAGTATATTTTTCAGCAAGATGCGGTGGAAATAAGTCATAATCTGTTTTTCCTTTTATTTCATCAAGAGTAAGTCCTACATCTTCAAGAAAATTATCATTAGCAAAAACATACGTTAAATCCTTGTTTTTATGAAAAATCTTTTGTGGAATATTTTGGATTAATGCTTGATAAAGATTTTTTTCCTCAGCAAATTTTTCGGTTTGTTTTTTAACTTTTTGCCCGAGTTGTTTGTTGACAATTCTTAATATGTCTTTAGCCTCAATGAGTTCGTTTTCTTTTTGTTTCAAGACTTCTATATCCCTAAAATCCTCAATGATACCAACAATTTCTCCCACAGCATTAAAATACGGAGATACTTTTTCCAACACGGTTATTTCTTTTCCATCTGGTCTTTTTCTTACTGATTCCCGATTAATGCCTTTTTTTGTTTCCAAAACTTTTTTCAAAGAACAATCACCGGTTCCACAAGATTTAGAGGCAAACATTTCAGAGCAGTTCATATCAATACCTTCATCAATTGATATACCAGCCATATCCGCCATGGTTTGATTCAACCGTTTAACTCGTAAATCCTTTCCAACGATTCGAATACCATCAGCTGCTGCATTCAGAATGGATTCTACTTCCTCCTTAGCTCCTTTTAATTCCGATTCAGCCTCTTTTTGTTTTGAAATATCAACAAAGGTCTCCAAATAATGTGGTCTCCCATGAATATTGATATCCACCACTGTTTTTAACACGGGTATCTCTGTTTTATCACTTCTCAGAATACATCGTTCTGAGTTTTCAATTGGTGTATCACTTGTTTCTTTTGGACATTGGTCTTTATTAGCAGGACAAACAAATTTATGACAAACATTTCCCACTATTTCATCTTTTGATGAACGAAGCATTGCAGATGCTGCTGGGTTGACATCCTTTATAATATGGGTTTCTGCATCAATAAGAATAATTCCAGTTTGAACATGAGAAAAAATGGATTTGAAATGTTTCTCGCTTTCCTTGATTTTTTCTTCCATTTTCTTTCGTTCAGTGATATCATTAATTGTTCCTTCGACACCAACAGGATTATTGTTCTCATCAAAAACAAGATGAGAATTGACAGAGGCGTAGGCAATCTCACCATTTTTTCGTTTTAATTGCAGTTCAAAACCTTGAACTTTTCCTTGTTCTTTCAACTCTTTAAGGAAGACTTCTCTTTCACCTGGATCTTTATAAATCTCAGCCACATTATGGCCTGCTAATTCGTCCTGTGTGTATCCTGTAAGTTGTTCTATGGATGGGCTTAAAAGTTCAATGTTTCCCTCGAGATCCGTGCGGTAATAAAGGTTTTGGAGGGATTCAAAGATCCCACGAAACTGTTCTTCACTTTTTTTGAGTTGTTCCTCTGCCATTTTCCGTTCAGTGATATCTTCTTTTACTGCAACATAATGAGCAATGGATCCTTCTTTGTTTTTTACCGGTGAAATAGATGCTTGTTCCCAGAAGAGTTCTCCGTTTTTCTTTTTATTATGAAATGTTCCATGCCATGTCTCTCCAGAACTAATGGTATTCCAAAGATCCTCATAGAATTCAGCCGTTTGTTCTCCAGATTTCAAAATCCGGGGATTTTGGCCTTTGACTTCGTCCTCTGAATAACCAGTTATCTTTGTAAACGCAGGGTTAACATATTCGATATCACCATTGGTATCGGCTATTACAATAGA
Source organism: Thermoplasmatota archaeon (assembly GCA_046498165.1). GTDB lineage: Archaea > Thermoplasmatota > E2 > DHVEG-1 > DHVEG-1 > EX4572-165. The sequence goes on along the minus strand of JAWOBC010000109.1, from coordinate 3,313 downwards.
GGTAGGACTTTGTTCAATAGCCCGTGTCACCTTTTTCAGCTCATTTTCAGTTCGTTCTTTTTCTTCAATAATATCTTTTAATCGTTCGCTTTCTTCCTCTAACTCTTTTATCCGTTTACCAGACCCTGTCATTACTCCTTCAAAATTAGTTAATGATTCACGAATGGACAATCCTTCATCAGAAGTGATAATATATCGGCGGAGATCCTTAACATGATCACTACCCCGGAGTTTTAGTACATTAATAACGGATTCTAGTTTTCCCTGCATTTCTACATAACGAAGCATGATGATGCCATCGGTTAAGGTAGAAAGATTCTGACCGACTACTATTGAACCGCCGACCAAAGATCCTGTTGCTGCCGTAAAAAAACTGGTCACATCATTATTTTTCAAAAACCCATTTAATCTTATTGCGAAATCAGAAAACTCTCGATCCTCAAACTCATGAGCAATCGCTGATAATGAATCTATCACACATCGACTTATTTTTTTTTGTTCAATGATCTCCTGAATGTTAAAAAAATGCTCTTCCAAGAGACAATCTCCTGGATAAGCACAATATAGATGAAGTAATCCTTTTTCTTCAAATGAAGCAAGATCCCATCCAAAGGAGGATGCATTTTTTAATAATTGATCACGGCTTTCTTCAAAACCAACAAAAAGACATTGTTCTCCATTACGCAATCCGTCCATAATGAAACCTAAGGATAACAATGTTTTTCCAGTTCCTGTAGAACCAGCAAGAAGTGTTGATGAATGCTGAATGACCCCGCCATCGATCATAGCATCCAATTCATCATTACCCGTGGAAAACCGTTGATTTTTAACAGTAAACTGCAATGGTGGATGAACCTTAGGAAAAAGATGAATGCCATCACCTGCTATCTTCATAGGTATTGCTTCTGAGCGGAAACTCTTTCCTCGAACTTTGACAATTCGTAATTGTCGCTGATACATATTCCGGACCCGTGTTTGATCTACTCGTAAAATAGCATCTGAGATAAACTCCTCCACATCATAAACTGAAAACTCTCCTGGACGAGAAACTTCACTAGTCATTATAGTGGTGCAACCAAGTGTAGCCAATGCTTTTCCGAGTTCAAAAATAAATGATCGGATCTCTGCCTTATCATTATAATGATAAGCAATAGCAGTGATAGAATCAATACATAATCGTTTGACATCACTCTCTTTTACTAATGCTTCGATAAAAGAAATGATTTCTTTTGGATCATATTTCGATTCAGAAAAACGATCGCGAATATCCACAATTCTTAATGATTCTTGCTCCACAGCAACACGATCATAAAAACTCATTTTTTCCAGGTTTTGTACGATTTTGAACAAGGGTTCTGTTAATGAGATGTATAATCCATGTTCACCTTGTTTTACTCCTTCAAAAAGCCATTGAAAGGAAAGAATCGTTTTTCCACTTCCGGAGGACCCTGCTAGTAAGACCACAGCTCCCTTTGGAAATCCTCCATCTAAAATTTCATCAAATTCCTTGATACCAGTTGAGGAACTTTCTGCAGAATAGTTCTTTGGCTGTTTGGGTTGATCTTGCACAGGTTTTTCTTCATGATATTCCTTGTTCTGAGGGTCTTTTCTTTTTTCTAAGAGATCTCCTAACTCTGAAACAACATTCTCGTAGGAATGATGATCTTTTGTTGTTTCTGCATCAGTTGCCATTCTATAACCTCCTTAAAAAAGACCCGGCAAGGTCATTCATAAAAGTCGTTTTTTTTAATATTAATAAAAAATATGCGGATACTGAAAAAAAATAATTATCTAAAGAACGCATGTTCACATTATCCCATCCTATTATATATGGAAACAAATAAGATTACTAGTATTTACAATTAACTATTATATCAGAATCGTAATATGCCAGCAAGAGAAACCACTGAACATAACCATGTTTTTCTTGAATGAAATAATCCTGTGAATCTTATGAAAAATCAAAAAAACTCGCAGCATCCATTAAATATCCATTCTGTATCAAAAGAGGGAAGTAATTGTCCCTTAATCCCAATGCTAATAGAAATCTGTCAAATAGCAAAAGAGGAGCTTAACTGTCCAGATTCTTTGTTTCTTCCCAGCGCAGTCTTTGGAAAACGAGTTGCTATAGCTTCATCCTTCACTAAAGTTGAAAAATTACATCGTGATGATGTCGTTGAACTCATTGATTACAACCCTGTTTCTAATACACTTCTCTATCTAGGACCAAATATTCCCTCAAATGATGTAGCCGTGCATTGGATTGTTCATCATGCAAAAAAAGAGATTCAAGTGATGATACAAATAAAAAATATATCCTATAAAAACGAAATGAAACAAAGAGTGCCACAGGTAACTACCGATGAAAAAGAGGATGCTTTGGAAAAAGCAAAAAAATGGTTGAAAACATTACAAAAAACGGATGTCTTTCTCTGCAATGATCATCTGATCATTACTGCAACATCAATCAAAGCAATCAAACAAACCATTAACAAAATGGGTAAGGAGTTACAAAAAACATGATAATAAATGGAAAACAAGAAAAAGCATTATGGTTTAAAGACAATGTTCTCACGTTTATCGATCAACGAAAACTACCCTATGAATATGATCTATTTATCGCTGATACCGTGGAAAAAGTAGCATTTGCTATCACGGATATGGTGGTCCGAGGTGCTCCAGCTATTGGAGCAGCAGCTGCCTTTGGAATGGCCATTGGAAAACAAAAGCCTGAACAAACAGCGGAAATACTTTCTCAGACCCGGCCAACAGCCAATGATTTGTTCTATGCTATTGATTATATGAAAGAAGCGATAAACAAAAATGAATCAGCAGAAAAGGCAGCTCAGCGATACGTTGAAGATATCATTTCTCGTTGTAAAAAAATCGGTGAACATGGCAATAAACTGATTCAGGATGATATGGCCTGTCTTACTCATTGTAATGCTGGTGCGTTAGCAACAGTTGATTGGGGAACCGCACTTGCACCTTTTCGAATAGCTCATCATAATGGTAAATCAATTTTTGTTTTTGCGGATGAAACAAGACCTCGATTACAGGGATTACTGACTGCTTGGGAGTTACAAAATGAGGGTATCCCTCATGCACTCATCGTTGATAATGCTGCAGGATATTTCATGAAAAATAATGAGATTGATCTAGTAATTACTGGAGCGGATCGTATTGCAAAAAATGGTGATTTCGCTAATAAGATCGGCACCTATGAAAAAGCAGTAGTTGCAAAGGAAAATGATATTCCTTTTTATGTTGCTGCACCCATCAGCACCTTTGATACCATGATTGAATCTGGTGA
>JAWOBC010000073.1:0-7621 GCA_046498165.1 Thermoplasmatota archaeon | reverse complement strand
GTAATAATGTTTAAAATGTTTGAGCCACCGCGGGCTTTCTTCGAAATCCTCAACAAATTCAACAAAGGTAGTAAGCCGTTTCATGGTCTCCGTATTTACCACATGTTCGATCCGGCAGGCATCTTCATTTGCAATTTGTGCAGGGACTCCCAATATGCAAAGGAATTCACGGAGTGTTTCATGCTTTTTTTGGTTTTCACTGCGATTTTATTTCCTTTTTTAGTTAAGGTGACCCCTCGGTATTTTTCATAATTTATGTATTTTTTTTGTTTTAATTTCTGGAACATTTCAGTCACACTAGAAGGAGAAACTGAAAGATATTCAGCAATATCTTTTACTTTTGCAAACCCTTTTTCATCGATGACAAACGCCAATGCTTCAAGATAATCTTCCGTTCGTTCTGAGGGCATAGAATCACATAAAACTTTGGACTACCTAAACTATTTTGGTTTATAACATTTTCTTTGACAAATCATCTTTCAATAAACCATATCAAATAACTTAAATAGAATTATATCGATAATAAAATGGGACAAGATCATGAAAAAAATTAAAGTTCTCCTTGTCATTGTTTTTCTGTTCATTATAAACATTCCTCATTTAACACCTGCACAACAACATGAAACCATTCTTCCAGCAGCATTTTCCTATACGGATATCAATGGAGTTGACTACACTACACCAATCAAAGATCAAAGCCCTGCACCAACCTGTGAGACATATGCATTGTGTGCAGCATTAGAAACTATCATGCAATATGAAACTGGTGAATGTTTTCAACCTGATTTATCTGAAACTCATCTTTATTTTTATGCTGGTGGAACCTATGAACAAGGTGGGGTCAATGTTCATGATGCTGCTGATTATCTTATTGAACATGGTGTTCCTGATGAAGGATGTTATCCTGATCCACATCGTCCATTTGATTATCCCTATACTAGTGTTGAAGGATGGGAAAACAGAACAGTGAAAATAACTGAATGGGGCTGGGTCCCTCATGATGAACAAGCAATAAAAGAAGCATTAATCGAACATGGGCCATTGACCATTTGCATCTGGGTCTATAAAGATATGTATAATTATAAAGGCGGCATCTATCGCCGATCAACAGATGAGATTGTTGGAGGCCATCTCGTAGCATTGATGGGATACAATGATACCACACAAAGCTGGTTGGTTAAAAACAGCTGGGGGCCACTTTGGGGAGAAGATGGTTGGTTTCATATGGGTTATGATCCTGCTATGTTCATTGATGGTTGTTATGGTGGTGAAACAGGTATTATTTATGTTGATGGAGTCTATGGTAATTTTAAACCAGATGTACCAAAAATCAAAATCTCTCGACCTGAAATATTTCATACCTATATGTTCAATATTGAGATTCCTCAACTCAAAAGAGGCATTCAAGGTATTCAACTGGCTGCTCCTCGAATCATTGGTCCGATGACACTAAAAATCAATGCTGAAAACACGGAAAAAATAGCATTTTATGTAGATGATGAATACCAGACAACAGATGACACATATCCTTTTGAATGGAAAAAGAAATTATCAAGAGGTTTGCACACCATTGAAACAATCGCCTATGATGCTGATGGCGATATCTCAAAAGATATGGTGGATGTCTTTGTATTGCTCTAGTTTTAGATTCTTTTAAGGAAAGAAAAATAACATCCCACATTTTCCTCTATCTCTTATTACTTATGAAGATGTTGTTTTTCAACTGAAACAAGGATGTTATCATAAACAAATATCTTCCGATCAGCAGTCTTATCACTAGCTAAGGTAAATCCTAATGAGTTCAGACAATTGATGATTTTGTTTTTCATTTTCTATTCCTCTTGTGGTAACATGTATAAGGAAACGTATTCCTTTCATCAACCGTGAATATCAACATGATTTCTTTTATTCAGCGGTTTTTTTAAGGTTATGTTTTCTTTTTACCAGTCCGCCTTTTACTATTCTCAATTGAGCATTTAGGTTTCGAATCTTTGTTTGAATAAGTTTTTTCTTTGAACAAAATTTTTGTTCACTGATCTTATGAGTTTTGAGTTTTCGTTCAAGATCGCTGATTTTCCCTTGATTTTTTTCAATGCTATGCTCCAGCCTATCTATTCTTTTCTCCATTCGATCATATGTACTCATTGTGTTTTCACCTCCAAAATTGTTTTAAAACAATAATCAACAAAAAAACACAGTAAAGTTGCAGAAAAAAAACAGAATTTTTCCAATCAACCCCTTTATTATATTCTCTTTTGATAAGTATCACCAATGTTTCTATCATAGGGGCCGTCAGCCATTGGTGTGGCGGTTTAGGTTTGATATACCTTGGTGGGCTCCATCGCCAACAATAAATAATACTATTTACAGTAAATATAAATCTTTTGCTTTAAAAAAGAATTTTGATATTATTACCCGTTCAGAAAAAGTTAAAAACCCCTGGTTATTACTGGCAAACATGCCAGCAGAAGTTGATGAGGATACTTGTATTTCATGTGGTGCCTGCGTGGATGCTTGTCCCGTTGATGCCATCACATTAGATGAAAAGGCAAAAATTGATGCAGATACCTGCACGGAATGTGGTGCCTGTGTCGATGAATGCCCGGTAGATGCAATATCTTTATAAAAAAAGAAAAATCAATTATTTTTCTTTCTTTTTTTCTGTTTCGTAATTTCAGAAAAACCAGTGTATTGTTGCAATACTTCCGGTACTTTTACACTTCCATCTTCTTGTTGATAATTCTCAAGGATACAGGTAAGACCCCGCTCTATTGCAATCAAGGTTGAATTAAGGGAATGTGCCATTTGTGTCGGCATTCCATCTTTCTCTCGATAGCGGATTTTTAAACGGCGGGTCTGATAATCGGTACAGTTACTAGTTGAAACCAATTCTCGGTAGGCTTGCTGTGCTGGATACCATGCTTCTAGATCAAATTTTTTCGAGGCGACAATACCAAGATCACCGGTACAAATGTTTACTTTCCGATAGGGGACGTGAAGGGATTGCCAGAATAATTCAGCGGTTTCAAAAAGATAATCATGTTCGTTCCAACTCTGCTCTGGACTGGTAATTGAAATCAGTTCGATTTTTTCGAAATGATGTGTTCTAAAGATGCCCTTGGTATCCTTTCCATGAGCTCCTGCTTCAGTACGAAAACAGGTGGAAAAACCAGCATAACGAAGAGGAAAATCATCTTCATAAAGAATTTCATCAGCATGCATGCCTACCAGTGGTGCTTCACTTGTTCCAACTAAAAACAAGTCTTCATCTTCTATTTTGTAGACATCATCACGGTAGGTTGGAAGAAATCCACCTCCTTGCATCACAAAACCTTTTACCAGTGTTGGTGGAATGATGAGTCTGTATCCATGTTTTCGCAATAACTGCTGTGCATGCTGGATGATAGCGAATTCAAGACTGACAAGGTCATCTTGTAAAAAATAAAATCGTGCTCCAGATGTTTTTGCTGCTCGTTCAATATCAGCAAGTTGCAATTGATCAACAAGATCAACATGGGATCGTGGTGTGAAATCAAAGTCTGGTTTGTCTCCCCAGGTTTCCACGGTTACATTACCTTCATCGTCTTCACCATAGGGAACGGATTCATGAAGCAGGTTTGGTATGTGAAGGAGAAGTTTATCTCGTTTTTCTCTAGCTTCCGCTCTTTTTTCTTCTAATTTTTTAATTTTTCCTGGAATCTGTTTTGCTTCAGCAATCACCTGGGGGATTTGATCATTTCTTCCTTCTTTTTTCAGTTGTTGAATTGATTTTGTCAGTTCATTTCGTTGTTGCCGGAGGCTATCTTCCTCTGTTTTTAAATTCCGCCATTGAGTATCTACTTCGATTACTTGGTTGAGCATTTCCAGAAATTGTGGTTTTTTCCGTCGTTGAAGATTTTCTCGAACAAAATCTGGTTTTTCTCGAATGAGTTTTATATCTAACATGAATTACAACCGGGAAAGTAGTTATTTCTTAAGAGTCTTTTTGTCTTGCTAATACGTGGTTTTTAAAATTCTAAGGAAATCCAAGTAGGATTATTCTGAGAAGGATTCCCATGCCGAAGGCAGTAATGATCATAATCAGTGTTGATTTGAAAAGATCTTTTAAACCAAGCTCGCGAAGAAGAACGGAAAAAGTAGCTACACAGGGGAAATAAATAGTGAGTATGGTAACAGCAATAACCAGTTGAAACGCAGTGAGTTGTAATGGAATGAGGGTTCCAACTGCTAGATCTTTTCTAAGGAAACCGACAACAAGTGCAGTGGTTGCTTCACCAGGAAGGCCGAAGAGAGTGTTCATATACGGAGAAAGTGCTGAAGAGATCGCTTGCATGATGCCAATGTGATAAAGGATGTTAATGAGCAGTACGCCGAGAAAGAGAAAGGGAATTGCTTCTTTTATAAACCAGCGAATCCTCATCCATGTTTTTTTTAATATCGCTTGAATAGATGGTCTTCGATATGGGGGAACTTCCAGAAAGATTTCTGGTGAATCTCCTCTGACATAATGATTCATGATGAAACCAAGTAGGATGTACAGGGTGGCGAGAATGAAAAAAACAAGGGCGATATAGATAGCACCGTACTGACCGAGCACCCCAAAGACCATGGCGGTTTGTGCCATACAAGGTATACCTATGGAGAGAAGAGTTGCAGAGATGAATCGTTGTTTTCGTGTTTCTAAAGATCTTGTTGAAAGTGCGCCAGGAACATTACAGCCTAAGCCAAGAAAAACAGAGATGATCCCATGACCATGCATTCCTAGTTTATGAAAGATATTATCCACAAGGGTGGCAAGTCTGGGCATATATCCAGTGTCTTCTAGGATTGAGAGCATAAAATAAAAGGCGATGATATAGGGAAGCACCATAGCAAGGGGAACGTATAATCCTGTGGTGAGCATACCCAGTGATTCTTCGAAAACAATTTCTTTTCCATATTCTCCTATAAGAATGGTATGCCAGATGTTATCACCAATAATGTTTCCAAGAGAAACAACAAGTGGTCGATAGTATTGTTCAAAAAAGGGGTTAAAGAGATAAGTGATCAATGTTTCTCCAATTTGTCGGACCAACCAGAATGCTGCAAGAATAATAATGATTGAAACAGGAATTCCAGTGATTGGATTGATGGTGATATCTTCTAATCTGTCTCTGAAGGTATGATGGCGATGGGTTACTTTTTCTACTTTTTTGATGAGGGTTCCTATCTCAATCCATCTTCCTTCATGGCTGGTGGGTTGTATTTTTTCATTAATAGTTGCTTTATGAAGTGAGTTAACTAGTTCTTTTATTCCTTCACCGGTGAGGGCCACGGTGGGAATAACGGGGAGTTGTAGTAATGCTTGCAGTTTTTGGTAATCGATTTTTATGCCGCAGTGTTTTGTTTCATCCCAGAGGTTTAACACGATGACTGTGGGAATGTGTCGTTCGAGGAGTTCGAGGGTGAGGTAGAGATTTCTTTCGAGATTGGTGGCATCGATGACGTTGATGATGACGTCTGCATCATCTAGCATTTTTGTGGCAACTTCTTCAGCTTTGTTGGATGGTTCCAGTGAGTATGTTCCTGGAGCATCAATGATTTCAATGGTTTGATTGTTTAGTTTCAGATGTCCTTTTGAAAAATCAACGGTCGTTCCTGGGTAATTTGATGCAATGACGTTTGCTCCGGTTAATCTGGAGAACACCACGCTTTTTCCTACGTTGGGATTACCCATGAGAACGATTCGTTTTATGAAATCACTTCCACCAGTATTTTAGTAGCCATACCTCTACCGATGGTGATTGCTCTGCCATTCACTTTGATGGTGATGGGTCCGCGGAAGGGTTGTTTTGATACTAGGGTAATTTGTTGTCCAACTCTAATGCCCATGACCTGCAGTCTTTGTTGGATGCCATGACCTCCTTTGATTTGATGGATGGTAAGGAGTGTTTTTGATGGTGCATGTTGGAGCTGGATTATTTTTTTTGTCATAATGTTCCTGCCGGTGTCAGCGTCATATAATAAACTGTATAAATAACTACTATTTATATTTTTTTTGTTTACCTAATTAATTTAGGCTAGCCTAATATAAAATCATTTATCTAACATATTTCTTCAAAAAAAAACATTCCTCAAAAATAATCTAGACTAGATGCGCACGTTGGGCAACATACAAATTTACACCAACATGCTTCCAGCAACAATCCTTAACGATTGAAGGATCCGTTGGAGCAAAGCTTTTACAAAGTTCCATGGTAAAAGCTAGAATGCCCTGTGTTGCGTATAGCCAATTCTCACTAGTTCCAATTGTTCCACTAAATCGAGGGATAAGATAGTCTCGATTGCTCCACCCGTGAGTCATTAACCTATAACCATCAATCTGTGACATGTTCTCACCAATGGAGATAAACGTTTCTTCATCCGGAGCAGGAAGACTAGTATGCATCCAGGGATATAATATAATCTCACTATAGCAATGATATGAGAGAGAGATTTTGATGTTCTGATGGGCTAAAACAAAATCACGAACGGCCTGGGTTTCCAATTCTGAAAACGGATATTCACCACGATAATTAAAACTTTGATCCAAAATAATAAATGGAAGCATATAATTGATGGGCAGCAAAAAAGGCAAGTTCCAAAGATAATCATAATTCCGGTTAAGATTAACGCCATATGAGGTAATTTCATCAGCATTACCAAATGGTCCATAATTTGGTGCATGATTCTTTCTAGAATTATATGTTACTCCATCAGGAGAAACCATGGGAATAACAAAAATCTCAGTACTATCAATTAGACCCTGAATTCTTTCTTCAGATGGATCTTCATCGATTAATCCATCATTATCATTATCAATCCCATCAAAATCATCCTCATTAAGCAATCCATCTCCATCATTATCAAAATTACCTTGATGATATGCTACTACAATTTCTTCAATAAAAAAAATCAGTGATTCATAGGAGGGTTTTTCATTTCCATGATGTGCACCCATGAGAAGAACAGCAGGTTCCTGTTCCTCCTCTGTTGGATGATCAGAAATCTTTACCATCCAGATGTCTCGGCCTTCATACGTCGTTCCAATTGATTCCAAATTAACAATATCTGAATACTGTTCTGAAATATTGCTTAACCATTGACTCATGGACTCATAAGTATGATATTCATACGGGTCAGGATGGGTAAATGATAAACAACTTTCTTGCTGATTAGAAGACACCCCAACAGGCCCTTGTGAAAGAATGAGAATGAATAAACTAATGATTGCAAAAAGAATCTGTTTACCACTTTTTATCATAATTATCCCCAAGTACTATAAATTATAGCTTCACAGATTATTTAACTCTTTTGAAGAAAAATTGAAAAATATTCAATTAAGTATTGTTTTCGCACATAATTTCCCTTGCATCCCAAAAAGCATTAATAATACAGGAATCTATCCCACAAGTATGTGTCTTGCTGTCCCTGGAAAAATCATTGATATCGATGAGAAAAACAACAAAGCAACCATTGATTATGGTAATGGAACAACACGATCCGCAAATATTTCACTGGTACAAGTCAAATGTGGAGAATATGTGCTCGTGCACGCTGGATTCGCCATTCAAAAAGTTGATCCAAAGGAAGCACAAGAAAC
>JAWOBC010000028.1:0-10887 GCA_046498165.1 Thermoplasmatota archaeon | reverse complement strand
AATCATAGCCCGGTTCACTATTTTATTTGATAAGCTGTTTTTTAGAATTGTTTCCCACAATAGGGGCATACTTGTGCATCATCAGGGATGACTCTTCCACAACCGGGGCATCGTCGCTCTGAGGAGGATGATGTTTGTTTCTCTTTTTTGCCACCAATTGGTGGTCGAACAATCAACCAGATGATTAATCCAATGATACCAGTAATGATAACAATGATCAACCATAGTGCTCCAGAGCTATCTCTTTTTTCTGCATCCTTATAGACCCATATGGCAAGAACGATCCATATGATGAACATGACCACTGGGATGAAACATAATGCACCGGTTAGTCCCCAGAGGGCCCAAGGGGCAGGATCTCCGTCCCAGGTATAATCATAGTCATTAGTTGCGCTTACGACACCTGTTGCTAAGGTTAACAGCATCAATCCAGCTAGGAGTAAACTCATTTTTTGTAACTTTTCCATCCTATTTCCACCTTAAGCACACCTTATTTCTTTTTATATTAACTAGTTTTCGCTTTTTTTCAGAGTTTTCAGTTCATCAATGATAATGCCAAGTGCCATACCCGTGATGATGCCTATAAATGAGCCAGTGATCACTCGTGAGAGATGGCTGCTTTCCCAGAAACCAAGCAGTTGACCCGTTCCATCGATACCAATTGGGATGAGACTGACTATGGCTAGGATGAGAAATCGGTTATCAAGACTAATGGTGTAAAAAACCAAAATTCCAATTCCAATGGTCATACCCATCCAGATAGCAGTACATCGACTGCAGAAGGGCATTTGGTTTTCATTGAGGATAAAGCTTCGTTCGGTTTTCTGATGACAGAGCCGGTCTCCAGCAGTATAAATAGCATTTATGGGAAAGGACATGGTGTTGATACGTTGTTTATTATCAATTACACCAACGGTGCCAGTTAAATCAGTAACCGTATTAGTTTCCAGGATAAGAGGAGAGATGAATTGAAGGAGGGTAAAAATGAAAAGCAAGATGAAAAGAGCAGTTATTGTTTTAGAAATTTTTTCCCTTTTTTCCATCGTCAAACTCTTCTTTTGATTTTAAAATGAAAACAAATGCGATGATGCTTAAGAGTGATCCTAGAAGAAAGAATCCAATGGTGAATATGCCAATGATACTACCGACGATGGCTACATCAGAGTGTCTTCGTCGAATTGAGGATATTACTCCCATAAAGGTAACTATCGAGAGAATAATAAGAATACCAGATATCCATGTTAGATCAGATGAAGAATCATCGATGGATGCTTGAAAGGATGATTCATTAAGGATGATGGTATATGAGCTGGTGTCAAAGGGTGCAACCGTGATATCTACTGTTGTTTGTGAATTATTGTTTGCTAGGGTCAGCGTTTGAGGTCCTACTGATAGCTGGTTTAATTGAGCTTTTCCCTGTACGTTAGTATTATTTTGTTTTGACGGTGAAGTGGAAATAGTAATATTTTGCATATAATTTCCTTGAGTATCTTGAACAGTAATCAGAATGTTTTCTTGGATTCCTGCAGCGGAGAGAACCGTTATTGGTGTTTGAATAAATTGTTGAGGAAAAACAGCAGAGAATACACCAATGATGACGACGATAAAAAGAAGGATAGCAGCAAGCATTGGTTTATCTGTTCTGGGTTTCATTGATGATAAAATGGTTTTTCGTGGTTCTCCATGTTCCTCCCATGAGCATTCTGCATCATCCTTGGTAGTTTCAGCCATGTTATCATTTGTTGTTTTCACAGTGAAATGATGATGGCAATGAGGGCAAAGCACACCGGTTTCTATGGTATCCTTTCGTGCTTGAGCAATGAAGTCTTGACCGCATTTTGGACAGGTAATCCTCCCCTTCATCTCCAGATTCACCATCATATCGATAAGATTTTATTCATTAAGTAAATTTCTATAATTTCAAGTTTTTTACTTCTTTTTTTCTGAAAGGTGCAAAAAAGAGGAATGAAAAATCTATTCATATAATTCCTCGATTCGATCAAGCACACTTTTCCTCACATTTTCAGGGGTGAATTCCTCTAAATGTCCTGGTACTTTGACAACGGGGATTCCCTGATCTTGTAAATGAGTAATGGCTGGTAGTGTTTTTTTGTGAAATTCTTGTAATCTTGATCGGATTTTTTCTTCGGTATCATCAGATCGTTGAACCACATCAACATTACATTGTTCACATTTTCCATCTTTTGGTGGTTTGTAAATCAGATGATAGACTTTGCCACATTTCGGACAAATTCGTCTATTGGTTGTTCGTTTGATAATACGTTCATCACTGTTTTCAACCCAGACGATAAAATCAACAGTGGTATCATGTTTTTGTAAAAGCTGGAGAAGAAAATGTGATTGAGATATGGTGCGTGGATAGCCATCTAAGACCTGTTTTTGATAATTTTTTTTGGCAAATGATGATTCAAATAATGCATTCACGATTTCATCTGGTCCAAAAAGACCTCGTTCAACGAAATATTTTGCTTTTAGTCCGAGGATGATATCCTCATCATCAGTTCCCAGTTCTTTTTTGATGGTTTCATCAGAAACAAATGATTGCGTTGTTTCATCCCAGAATGGTTCAAGAGATTTTTGATAATCAAAATCATTAAATTTTCCCAGGAAATGTCGGAAGATATTACCGGTTGACAGTTGATCTAAACCAAATTCTTCCTTGAGGACATCGATACGAGGTTGTTTTCCAGCACCGCTTTTTCCAGTGACGATCACATTGCTGATCTGATCTGATGGTATAGGTGTCATTATCCAACCGGTATTTAAGACCTCATATTTAAAATAAAAGGGTAAAAAAATGTTACTGGTTTTCAATAGTGATTTCTGTGATTATTATATCATTAACTGGCCAATCTTTCATAAAACCATGTTTTGTAGTTGTTTCTACTGCTGCGATATCTCTAAGTACATCAAAACCAACAAGAATCACGCCAAACGATGCATATTTTCCATCTAAGGATTCTTGTGGGCCATCGCAGACAAAGAACTGACTGGTTGCACTGTTTGGATCATTTGTTCTGGCCATGGAAATTGCTCCATCAACATGATTGATATCAGGATGTGTTTCCAGATTGATTGGTCCAAATGGACTTTCTTTATAAGTCCCATTGATGTCGTAACCGCCTCCTTGAATGACGAAATCATCAATAACTCGGTGAAACACGAGACCCTTAAAGAAATCAATTGTTGAAAGCTCAATGAAATTTTCACAGGTAAGAGGCATTTGTTGTTCAAAGAGTTCAAAGATCATAGTTCCTTTGGTTGTTTTCATCTGAGCTAGTGGATTTTTTTGTAGTTCAGCAATATCAGATGCTGTATGCCAATCAGCTTTTATCCATCTGATTGAGATATCCAAAAATGGTATCGTTTGAAAACCGGGAAAAAGAAAGATTGGGACGGTTTTTCCCCAGTAATTGTGATCGATCGTATCATATGAGTCCGTAAAAAAGGGTTTTTGTTTTTGATTTAAAATAGTATTTTCCTTGATAACATTACGTTGAGTATTTTGAAGAATGAATGGGATGGCATTGTTTTCAACATTATTTGCATAGAAAAGATTATGATGAGTTGAAAAGAGTGAAAAACCTATATGATTTTCTCTTATTGTATTATCATAAATGATACAATTTTTTGATTTATTAGTTATTGAGATCCCATATTCATGTTGCTCAATAATGGTTTGGGAAATGATGATTGCTGAACTATTTCGTATTTGTATTCCCACTGTCTTTGTATCCGCATTATTTTGAGTAATAGTAAAATTTGAGAGAGTTACGTTTTCAGTGTTTTTTATTACTAAAAGATTCTTGGATGAATTATGGGTGATGATAGTTTTTTCTGATGTTTCACCTTCAAGTGTTACTTCTTTTTCAATAACCAACTGTTCATGGTATAACCCTTCACAAACTTTTATAGATACCTCTTTTTGAGCAGATTCTAGCGCATCATTGATATGTTGAAAGGGATGTTCTTCTGATCCATCCCAGGGTCCTTCGATGTTATCATCATCTACATAAATAATGGAAACTGGTTCGTCAAGTGATTGTGTAATGAACACTATTTGGGTGGAGAGAAGAAGAAAACAGCTGAATAAAATGAAAAACCTGTTTGATATCATAGTTTTAGCCTATTAATAGAATATAATACCTATTATAAAAATGTGACTTTATAAAAGGAAGATTTACAAATAAACCAAGTATTATTTAAAGAAAACATGAATACGGATAAAAAAAGGTGTGTGAGAGAGAAAGATGAATAAACTTATTTTTATCATTCTAAGCCTATTTCTGGTTTTATTAATTGTTCCCATAACGTCTGCAGATCCTGCAATCATGGTCACATCATATGAACTTGATCCAGGGGTGCTTCTGCCAGGTGATGATGCAGTTTTAACGGTGACCTTAACCAATATGGAGACAACAGCAACAAAAACAAATGCTGATTATATTAATAATCAACTTATCAATCAGATTGTGGATACAATTGGCGCAACGATAAAGAACATCTGGGTTGTTTCAGATGGAGATGGATCATATTCTATTAGTGCTTCTGATAACTTTGAGTATGTTGGTGATCTTGCCCCAGCTGCAAGTTTAACGATTAGTTTTTCCATTTCAGCTCATAAAAATATCTCTGCTGGTTTGTATTTTCCACTGCTAAGAGTCGATGTAGAAGATTATCAAGATGTTAAATTTCCCATTCCAGTACGAGTGAGCAATCATTCTGTTCATCTTCTAGAAAAGGATGTGCCTTCAAAAGTATCCTCATCAGGATCTACTCAGATTAGTTTATCTGCAGTGAATAAACTTCAGACAACAATTAAAGATGTTTCGATTAGTGCCAAAAATGAATCTACTTTTGAGTTGACGCCGAAATCATATTATGTGGGCAGTATGCAATCTGAAACATCACAGGATGTAATCTTTTCTATTCATCCAAAAACATTGGGAAAAAATGAATTACCATTGGTTCTTTCTTATCGAAATGGGGAAAATACTCATTCTTATATGATAAATCTCAGTTTAGAAAGCGTGCAAACTGCAGATGTTTCACCGGTCTTATATGATATTCAAAACCAATTGCAAAAAGGAGAAACAGAGCGGATTACGTTGGAAGTGTTCAATGCAAAAACAGAAACAATTACAGGAGTTATTGTTATTCCTGAAACAAATTTAACGGTTTCTCCCTCCCAATATTTTATTGGATCTATGGATCCTGATGACGTGTTTTCTGCTTCTTTTGATATTTCTTCAGAAGATGCTAGTATTGGCAAGTATCCTATTGGATTCAAGGTCTCTTATAAACAGGATAATGATTATTTTGAATCCCCAACAGTGAGTGATTCGATAGAGGTTATTTCTTCCATTGAAAGAGATGAAACTGATCTTTCTTCACTCTTTTTTGTGTTACTTATTGGATTTATAGTGGTAGGTATATTATTTTTTAAAATGAGAAAAAAGGTATCTAAAAAATGAGTGAAAGTGCAGTTATTGAGACCAGGGATTTAACAAAAACATATGGGAAAGGCCATGTTAAAGTGGAAGCGTTGAAAAAAGTCTCTGTTTCCATTCAACATGGGGATTATATTGCGATTATTGGTCCATCTGGATCTGGAAAATCAACTTTTATGAACCTGCTCGGTTGTCTTGATATCCCAACCACGGGATCAATTTATATTGAGGGAACTGATGTTTCACAGCTTTCAGAAAAGAAACTTGCTCGTCTTCGTCGGGAAAAAATTGGCTTCATTTTTCAGAAATATAATCTGCTCCCTACCTTGAACGCCATGGAAAACGTGGGATTATCAATGAGTTTTGCTGGGAAACCGAAAAAAACAAGAGTAGAACAAGCAGAAAACTTACTTTCCATGGTGCAATTGTCCCATCGATTGTATCATAAACCTTCAGAGATGAGCGGTGGTGAACAACAACGGGTTGCTATTGCACGGGCATTAGCAAATGATCCTTCCATTATTCTTGCTGATGAACCAACGGGCAATGTTGATACAAAGGGTGGGGAAAACATTATGAACATTTTAGAAAAAATCAATCAACAAGGGGAAACCATTATTGTGGTCACCCACGACCCAACTATTGCCAAACGAGCAAAACGAATCATTCAAATCAAAGATGGCATCGTAGGTGAAGCGATTGATACTTGATAATATTTTTCTGGCTGTAAAAAATATCCGAGAACGAAAAACCCGGGTCTTTCTCACCTTGCTTGGTATCGCTATTGGTATTATGGCCATCATTTCTTTGATGAGTATCGGTGAGGGCATGCAGCAAGCCGTAACTCAAGAGCTTTCCTCCTTGTCTGATACCATATTTGTTACAGTTGGAGTAGATATTGATGCCTCTCCAGCTGGTGGTGGATTTGATTTTACCAAACAGGAATATCTTACTGATCGGGATTTAGGGGATATACAGCGGATACAGGGAATTAAAGATGTGAGCCCTGTGCTTTCTGGATCAGGAACCGCAACCTACAATGGTGAACAGAAATCAGTTTCATTACTGGGAATGGGTCCAGAGAATATGAAAGCAGTTTTTGGCTTGGAATCTCTTGGTTTAGATCAGGGGGAGTTTATGAACCAGGGCGATCAGAACAAATGTATTATTGGCCATAATATTGCAAAAGAGTATTTTGATAATGAAATATCAGTTGGTGGCCGGATTAAGATAAATGATAAACTCTTTTTTGTCTCTGGCATCTATAAAGAGGAAGGAGTTGGGTTTTCTACTAGTACTGATGATAGTATTCATTTGACTAGTCATGATTTTCAAAAATTGACCGGGCAAACAAATGTTAGTGCCGTTATTGTCCGTAGTTATGATGTAAATAAGGTAAACTCTATTGCTGATGAAATTGAAGCAGCGATCAATGAGAATCATGGAAGTGATGATTTTGCAAATGTAGTTACCATGTCTTCTATTCTCAGCAGTATTCAGAGTGTGCTTACTATTATTCAAACCGTTCTCTTAGGAATAGCAGCTATCGCATTATTAGTTGCATCCATCGGGATTATGAACACAATGCTTACTTCAGTAATGGAGCGAACCCATGAAATCGGGGTGATGAAAGCTATTGGTGCCAAAAACAGTGATATCATGAGTATTTTTTTGATGGAAGGAATGTTTATTAGTCTTCTCGGAGGCATCGGAGGAATCGTAATTGGTATTATCGGAGCACAAGGATTTTCTTTTGTCACCGCTCAATCAATGGGTGGAGGCATCACGCTGGAGCCAGTGTTTACCTTTTTTTCCATTGCTCTTGGGATTAGTGTTGCTGTTCTGGTGGGTATGATTTCTAGTTTTTACCCTGCATGGAAAGCAGCGAAAATGAGTCCTATTGAAGCCGTCCGATACGAATAAAAAAAATACCAGAGAAAACTTCTCTGCAACGTTTTATAGAGTTTACCGTAAAGAATCAGGACAATCGATCTAACAGGTGATTTTCCCCTCTTTTTTAGGTTCCTTTGATCGAAGGACTGCCTGTGCTGCAGAGAGACGAGCCACCGGTATTTGATAAGGTGAACAACTCACATAATCAAGACCGATATGATGAAAAAAGGCAATACTACTTGGTTCACCACCTTGCTCCCCACAGATACCAAGTTTAATATTGGATCGTGTATTTCTTCCTTTTTCCACAGCGATTTTTATGAGTTGACCAACTCCCGTTTGATCAAGGATTTGAAAGGGATCAAATTTAAACAAACCCTGTGAAATATATTCCGGGATAAATTTTCCAACATCATCCCTGGAAAAACCGGAGGTCATCTGAGTGAGATCATTGGTTCCAAAGCTAAAGAATTCTGCTTCACAAGCAATGGTATCGGCTCGTAGAGCAGCTCTGGGAACTTCAATCATGGTTCCAATCCGGTAATGAATCTTTTTTGAGCCATTCAATACTTGGTTAGCCACACGAGTGATAATTGCTTTTTGATGAGCAAACTCTTCAACATGACCTACCAGTGGAATCATAATCTCAGGTTGAACGGTGATACCCTCTGCGGCGACTTCTTTAGCTGCTTCAAAAAGAGCTTGTGCTTGCATTTCTGGTATCTCCGGGTGAGAGATGCCAATTCGGCATCCCCGATGACCAAGCATTGGATTGACTTCTTGTAGTTGAGCGATTTCTTTTTGTAATTGTTCAACAGAGATATGCATTTCTTCAGCAAATGCGTTGATTTCTTCTTTTTCTTTGGGTAGAAACTCATGAAGCGGTGGATCAAGTAATCGAATGGTAATTGGTTTTCCATTCATAATTTTAAAGAGTTCAATGAAATCCTTTTTTTGATAGGGTTTTAGATTGGCTAATGCTTGTTTTCGTTTTTCTTTGTCATGAGCTAGAATCATGCGTCGAACTGCTTTGATGCGTGTTCCTTCAAAAAACATGTGTTCTGTTCGGCATAGGCCTATTCCTTCAGCACCAAATTCAATTGCTTTTTTGGCATCACGAGGGGTATCCGCATTGGTTCGAACGGCCAGTTTTCGAATGGAATCAGCCCATCTTAAAATGGTGGAAAAATTGCCATTAAGTTTTGGTGATACTGTTTCTATCTTTCCCTCATACACATTGCCAGTTGCACCATCAAGAGTGATAAAATCTCCTGCAACAAATGTTTTTGATCCCATGCTGAGAACCTGGTTTTCTTCATTGATGCTGATTTCTTTACAACCAGAAACACAGCATTTCCCCATGCTTCGGGCAACCACAGCGGCATGACTGGTCATTCCTCCTTTTGCGGTGAGAATACCGCTAGCGACTTCCATGCCGATGATATCTTCTGGACTGGTTTCATTGCGTACCAGAATAACGGGTTCATCATGCGTTGATTGTTCTATGGCAGCTTCATTGTTAAACACGATTTTTCCAACTGCAGCACCGGGACTCGCAGGTAATCCATTGGTAAGATAGTGATGATGGGAAGCAACATTTGAATCAAGTTGTTTATGCAGGAGTTGACCGAGTTGATTTGGGTTGATTCGGAGTAATGCTTCTTTTTTGGTGATGAGTCCTTCATTGACCATATCAACAGCGATGTTAATGGCTGCTTGTGCGGTTCGTTTTCCTGTTCTTGTTTGAAGCATGTATAAGTGCTTGTTTTGGATGGTGAATTCGAGGTCTTGCATGTCTTTGTAGTGTTTTTCAAGTTTTTTGCAGGTTGAAAGGAGTTGACCATAAAGATCTGGCATTTTTTCTTTGAGTGTTTGTATTGGTAATGGTGTTCGAATACCTGCAACCACATCTTCTCCTTGTGCATTTATGAGGTATTCTCCGTAGAAGCTGTTTTCACCTGTTGCTGGGTTTCTGGTGAAACAAACCCCGGTTGCTGAGTCTTTTCCCATGTTTCCAAAAACCATGGTTTGCACATTCACAGCTGTTCCCCCCAATCCTTTGATGTCATTGATCTCTCGGTATTTGATCGCTCTTGGATTGTTCCAGGAGTTAAATACGGCTTTGATGGATTGAATGAGTTGTTCATTGACGTCCTGAGGAAAGGTTTTCTTTGTTTCTGATTGGATGAGTTTTTTGTATCCTTTGACCAGTTCTTTTAGGGCATCCACCGTTAGTTCCGTATCATAGGTTATCTGTGTTTTTTCTTTGATATGTTCTAAGATGGTTTCGAATTGGTTTGAGGAAATCCCCATGACCACATTTCCGAACATCTGTATGAATCGTCGGTAGCTATCCCAAGCAAATTGTTCGTTCTGACTTTGTTTGGCTAAGCCTTCTACGACATCATCATTGAGTCCAAGATTGAGAATGGTATCCATCATTCCTGGCATGCTTACCGCTGCACCGCTTCTCACGGAGAGAAGGAGAGGGTTTGATGCATCTCCAAATGTTTTTTTTGTCAGTTTTTCTAATGTGATTATGTATTGTTTAATCTCTGAATGCATTTCTTTTGTCAGCGTGTTGTTTTCTTCATTGTAGTGTTTGCAGGCCACCGTTGAAATGGTGAATCCGGGTGGAATGGGAACCTCTAAGTTTGCCATTTCCGCAAGGTTTGCTCCTTTGCCACCGAGTAAATCTTTGAGTTCTTTTTTTCCTTCAGTTTTGTCGGCACCGAAGAAATAGACGTATTTCATATTATGTTCTCCTTTATTCTTTTTGATATATTGATAAGTAATTCCCAAACTATGGAAGGAAAGAGGTGAAAAGGCAAGGTCTATTTAATATTTGCCAATGTAGATAATTTTTAGATATGCTTTATTTATTTTGAAGATTTTGACTATTTCATCAAATGAGGTTTAGTCATTCATACACTTGTAACAAATGGGACACAATCGAATTAATTCCCCATTTACCTCTCGAACATGATTCTCATTCAGTATATCTTGATGACTGCAAATGAGACATTTTTCTTCCGTTATCATATTATATCGCTCTCGTATATTTGACTCCATAAAAAATTTATTTAATAAATATTATCAAAATAAACTATATAGACATTATATTTTATAGTGCTAACTATAATAAATTGGTAGATTGAAATTTTTCTTTTAGAGGATAAGGAAAACCAATTGCAGTTATATTATGTAAAGCTATAAAAAAAGTTCATTTACTCTATCGCAGATAAAAAAAGGACCTGAATACCCCCCCCCGATATTCAGAAGAGATCCCATATATTTTTACTGCTACTCACTAAAATAAATCACTGAGCTATTTTTGCAAATGTTCATCATTCAAAATTCAAAAAGAAAAAATTTGGTCGATCTATTATTTTCATCAAATCTTCTTTAGCATATTCTCTGTTCAATTCCTGGAGAAAAAGACTTTTTAAATCTTCATAAAGAGGAATTCTTCCTACCGGTCTTTCGATGGCCTCAAATTCACCATGAACCCTGCCTTCAGCCC
>JAWOBC010000178.1:0-13831 GCA_046498165.1 Thermoplasmatota archaeon | reverse complement strand
TTCGAAGAACAATATTTGATAGATCAGATTGATTATCTAACAGTTAACCATGAACGAGAAGAAAATCAGAGTCTGATAATCAAAATAGTAAGTATGATTTTTTACGTTAAAATTCATATTTCAGGAGAAATAGTATGGTAAAATGTGAAGAATGTGGGAAAAAATTGGGTATTTTACAGAGGTATCAGCATCCCATCTTAGGAATAAGATTTTTAGTATGCGGAGCGTGCTTTTACAAAGTGAATTGGAATATGGAACGATGGAGTGTATTCTGTCATTCAGATCGATTCAACAAAGAATCAACGATGGCTGATATCCAAAATGCATGGAACAATAATATTTCAGCCGACCGTTCGTTACAAAAATGGTTTAACAAACTTTGGATCAAAGTGGGTGTTCATTAGTTTAAAAAGAAGATTATAAAACTGATAAGATTTAGGTGGAATTGAAATCAATAAGATGGCTAAACAACAAACATAAAAACAACTTTCAATGAGCGCAATAGTCAAGAAATCAATTGAACCCACAAAATGATATCTTAATGTTTGAGGTTATCTTCATGGAGAGTTAACATGGCAACTCCTTTGAATCATTTGTGAAAATGTTTCTTAAAAAAGGATCAGAAATCATTGAAGAGTAGCTAATTGATGGATTTCGCCGGTAGAAAGTGGCCGGTTATAGATGCGTACATCATCGATTTTCCCATCGAAAAAATGGATTTCTTTATTCCAAAATCCTTTCCCTAGAACTAATGATTCATGCATCATGGCATCCTTGAAAAATTCCGCAGTGAACGCATTTGCGAAATTATAATGACGGTCAAAAATCTCTTTTCCATTCAAATATCCGGTATTATACCCAATGTTGTTATAGTAACCAACGACAACGGCGAAATGATACCATTCATTTTCCCGTAAATGTTTATTTGAATCAAAACAAAGCGAGGGATATAATTCGCAGCCATTTGAAAAAAACGTGAAATAAATCCTTTTTGATTGCTTATGTAATGGATCATGACCAAGTTCAATGATTAATCCACCATTTGCATTATTGATCACATCACACGGAGTTGATTTCCCATATTGAATTAATGGAGCAACAGCATTCTCCGTGGGTATTGAATCACTTTTGAACCAAAAAGCAATTGTTCCTTGTTCAAGTTCTTTATAATGAGTTGGCGGCGGTGTTTGATTATCTGGTATTTGAACATAATCATTTAGTCCATCGAAGTCTAGTGCTCCATTTATTTTTCCCTCAGTCCATGTTGCACCATAAACCGTGGCATTGATGGAGTAAGGTGATGAATCTTTAGCGATGATTCCATTTTTTCCATCAAAAGTGTAATGAGCGATTAATCCGTTTGAGATATCTGGGGGATCTATATTTAAATCGTTCAGGCAACCGGAGAGAAATAAGATGATGAATAAGAAAGAAATGAATAGTAATGATCCCTTTTTTGTTTTCATTAATTACACGACATTACATTAAATAATTTGTATCTTATTTAAATATTTACTTTTATTTTTTTCATTAAAAAAATGTTAGAGTAAAACAGTTTTTGGAAGAAAAAATAATGAGAAAGCAATGTTCTTAAACTATTAAAGAAATATCCCAAAATTGGATGATTATGAACAATAAAACACTCGTTGCATATTTTACGAAAAGTGGGGCTTCTGAGGAATATGCTAAGGTTATCGTTGATGTGCTTTCCGAGAAGGGATTCTCTGTTGAAATCTATAATCTTGCAGAAAAAATTCCTGATATAACTGCTTTTGATATCATTGTTTTGGGAACAGGTGTGCGGATGTTTATGGTGTATCGTCGTTGGAGGAAAATTCTGAAGCAAAAAGCAATAAAAAATAAGCATTTATTCATGTTTCTTTCTAGTGGGATGGCTATGGAGGAGCCAGATAAAGCAGTTGAAAAATTCTTACGTCCCTTGGTGCAAAAGTATGATCTTAGTCCTGATTCTTTGGTTTCTTTTCCTGGTAAGATCCCTGAGAAATGGGAGAAATATGATGAGGGCCCCAAAGCAAAGATGAATCCGGATAAGGCGAAAGAATGGGCACAGGAAATTGCTCGTCTCGTTCAAAAGAAGCGTTGAGAAACGCTATATGCCCTGTCATAACATAGAGATTTCTATTCTTTTTTCATCATTTTTTCAAATAAATATTTATTATAATGGTATTAATTTTAACCTAAGTTATATTTAATAAGGGAAAAATATTTATATAAATTAAAATAAGTTCTTAGTGTGTGTTTTTATTTGTCCCCAAAAGAGATGACATCGTAGCAATCAACCCCTATGATTGCTACTGGATGGGCAAACATCTGAGCCCATCCATCATTTTTATTAAATAGAAAAAGCAAACCCTTATACATAAACACTTTTTTTCACCGCTGCTATGAAAAACGTATTCATTTTTGATTATGATGGAGTCATCGTTGACTCCCTGGATATTTTTTCTACTCATTTTCTGAAAGCATGTGAAAAGGAACAAGTTCCTGAAATTTCCTCGAAACAAGATTTCCTTTCCATTTACAATAACAACATGTATGAAACCATGTATAGCATGGGGATGACCAAAGAAAAAATTCTTCGAATTGTTAACTACATGAAAAAAGCAATTCTTTTAGAACAAGAAAACATCAAACTCTTTCCGAACATAAAAGAAACGATTCAACAACTTGTCATAAATAACCAACTCTACATCGTTACTTCTAGTGACACAAAACTTGTCACTGAATTTCTTAACAAATATCATCTAGATACTTTTTTTGAAGAGGTAATAGGATCAGATCAAGAACCGAGTAAGACAAAAAAAATTTTGTCTATCACACAAAACCATAAAGAAAAGGATTGTTTTTATATAGGTGATACTGTTGGCGATATCCTCGAAGGGAAAAAAGCACAAGTAAAAACAGTGGCCGTGACCTGGGGTTGGCATAATGAAAAACAATTAGCACAAAACAATCCGGATTATTTGGTTCATAATGCCAAAGAATTATTAGCTATTCCCAAGTTAAAAAACAAAAACATCGCATAATCCGACGCTAATCATTTTTTTTCTTTCTGAAAGGAAAATTGAAGTTTTTTTTGCGCAAAAGCTTTAAATAATCATCCATATAAAGGTAAATAGCTGTACGATGACACAGTGGAAAAAGGTGAAAAACTATGGCAAAAGAAGAAACAGATGAAAACGTTATTTATGTTGGAAACAAACCACCAATGAGCTATGTACTTGCGGTAGTCACTGAATTCAAAAAGGACAACACTGAGGAAGTAGTAATAAAAGCACGTGGACGAGCGATCAGCAGAGCAGTGGATACTGCTGAAATCGTAAGAAATCGATTTGTCACCGAATCAGATATCAAAGATATCAAAATCGGTACAGAAAGCGTAACCAACGATGAAGGAAGAACCCATAACGTTTCATCAATTGAAATTCATCTTACCACCGCGTAAGATCTAGAAAACAGGGTACAAACAAAAAAAATCTTAATCGATACATCTTAGAACACCAGTATTGGTGTATAGGAGATTTCAAAATTTTTTTTTATTTTTTAATAGGTTAACATTAGCTTGATTTAGAGTATTTTTCGATAGATTTCTACTGTTTTTTTAGCGATGATATCCCAGGTGAACAAATCAAAGACTCGTTTCCGTCCGTTTTCACCAATTTGTTTCCATTGATCTTGTTTTTCCATTAACTGTTGTATTCCCCAGGCGATATCCGCAGGATCATTAGGATTAATATGAATACCACATTGTTGTGCTCCACTGGAGACTACTTGTTCTCTCATCCCATTGACATCTCGAGCTCCCACTACAACGGGTTTTGCCATGGACATTGCCTCTGTGCAGACAATACCAAAGGGTTCATACAACGAGGGAAGGACAACTAAATCAGCTGCGGCATAATGAAGGATTCGTTCATCTTCTGGAACAAATTCTGTCCGCAGTATCACCTTTTTTTCAAGATGCAATTCTTTAATAAGATTCCGTATTGAATCAGCTAATCCACCGACACCAAGAATCACTAGTTTTATTTGAGGATATGATTGAAGAACGGTAGGCATGGCCTGCAAAAGTTGCTTTACTCCTTTTACATCAACTAATCGACCAATGAAAAAAAGAAAGATCTCATCTGCTTTGATACCATATTTTGCTCTTAATTGCTCTTTTTGAACAGAGGATACCTTGTTTGGATCATATTTATGAGGATCAATACCGTTCCAGCAGACATGTATTTTTTCTTTTGGAAAACCTAACTGAGTGAGTTCTTCTTTCATCGCATGTGAAACAGTGATGATACCATCAGCGGCTTCTGCTCCTTGTCTTTCAATGTTTCGAATAGTTGGTGATCCTCCACCAAGCGATCGACCATGTTCAGTTGAATGCACATGAAAAATCAAAGGTAGATCCATGCTTTGTTTCACAATGATGCCGCCAAGGATACCCAACCAGTCATGGGCATCGATGATATCATAGTTGTTTTTTGTATTTCCATTGTTACATGCTGCTAGATGTTGTGCTGCCATCATATTGTAACCAAAGACATGGGAAAAAAATGAAAAATTATCCCCCCAGGAATGCAAATCATTATTCACACAGAGAGAAAGAGTTTTTTTTATATCCATTATTTTTGGACGATAGACGGTGATACCATTCCAGTTTTCTTTTGATTGTAGACTATTGGCATCATTGTTCACTGAGAAAACCGATATATTGTGTCCATGTGTTTTTTGTTTTAGCGTTAACTCCGTGGCAAATGTGCCAAGTCCACCCCACAGAATTGGTGGATATTCCCATGAAAAATGAGCAATTGATAATGAATTATTTTGTTTTGTATCTTGGTAGTTCATCCCATCCTCACCACACGATATGGGTTGGATAATATCATTCATCGTTAATAAAGCAACCGGATTATTTGTATCTTAGAATCGTTTGAAGTGATTAAAAACAACCAGTGGAAACTGAGAGTTTTTAGGCAAATACTATTAAAATGACTGAGTCTATGTGAACTCATAACGATGTGAGCACCATATGACTAAGATTTACAATAAAGAACAACAATCACTTGCAAAAAAAATGGAAAAAAATGCTTCACTTGAAAAATGGACAGACTGGAAATGGCAGCTATCCCATAGTATCAAAAGCATTGATACATTTGAAAAGATTACAGGGATTACATTTAACAAAGAGAAGCGAAAGGAATTAGAAAAAACAGTGAAAAAATTCCCTCTTTCTATTACACCATATTATCTTTCTCTTATTGATACTAAGGATTATGAATGGGATCCAGTGTTTAAACAATCATTTCCGGACCCAGCAGAGTTACAGTTACAAAAATCTGATATTAAAGATCCATTGGCTGAGGATGAGGATAGTCCTGTTCAGGGAATCACTCACCGGTATCCTGATCGGTTGCTTTTTTTGGTAAGTAATACTTGTTCGATGTATTGTCGACATTGTACACGTAAACGCCGAGTGGGCGATACTGATTCAATTCCATCCAAAAAAGAGGTGATGAAAGGAATTGATTACATTAAACAGAATCCTCAGGTTCGGGATGTGTTACTCTCTGGTGGAGATCCCTTTTTGTTATCAACAGATTATCTTGATTGGATTTTAACAGAGTTAGATGATATTGATCATGTCGAGGTGGTTCGTATTGGCACCAGAACCCCTGCGGTGTTGCCATATCGAATTACGAATAACCTGGTTTCTATGCTTCAAAAACATCATCCATTATGGGTGAATACTCATTTTAATCATCCAAGAGAGCTGACGACTTCGGCTAAACGATCTTTAAGTAAGCTTTCAGATGCTGGTATTCCATTGGGTAATCAATCGGTTTTGTTAGCCGGTGTGAATGATTGCCCGCGGATTATGAAAAACTTGGTGCAGAAATTGGTTGCAAACCGGGTGAGACCATATTATTTGTATCAATGTGATCTCTCAGAAGGCTTAACACATTTTAGAACACCGATTAGTAAAGGAATTGAGATCATGGAGAATCTTATTGGTCATACCAGTGGTTTTGCGGTTCCTCGTTATGTTATTGATGCTCCTGGTGGAGGTGGAAAGATTCCGGTGATGCCTCAGTATCTTATTTCCTGGGGGACAAACAAGGTCATCCTTCGGAACTATGAGGGTGTGATCACTAGTTACAAGGAACCTGATTCATATAAGCAATATTTTTGTGATCGGAACTGTGAGGAATGTGAACTGCAGTTGAAACTTGAAGGTGCTGAAGAAAAAGCAGTTGGTATTGCTAAGTTACTTGCTGATTATGATAAATCGATATCCTTAACTCCAGAGAACACCGAGCGATTGCAGCGGAGGAAAAAGGAACTAAGTTAATCATTTATACATTCATTTATTTCTGAGAAGGTTGTTAGATCTATGATGGTTGATGTAGTGGAAACAATTGGTCAGAGTAAGATTCAGCATGGGCCGTATAATGATAGGATTTATGTCATGGATGTATCAAAAAATGATTTTCCACATATCATTAATGATTTAGAAGAACTTGCTCAAAAAAAGGGTTATAGTAAAATTTTTGCTAAGATTCCCCGGTGGGCCAAGGAGGAATGTTTAGATCATGGTTTTGTTTGTGAAGCGAGTATTCCTGGTTTTTTTAATGGAAAATTAGATGGATTTTTTTTATCAAAGTTTTTAGATGGGAACCGGGAAAAAGAGACAAAGAAAGAAAAAAAAGAGCGGAAAAAAGTGTTGGATGTTTTTTATGAAAAAAAGAAAGAAAAACAGGAAAAACCACATGATTCAGATTTTCATTTAAAAATTATCAGTGAAAAAGAAATTTCTTCTCTGACGCAGTTATATAAACAAGTTTTTCAGAGTTATCCTTTCCCTATTTTTTCAGCTGATTTTATTAAAAAAACGATGAAGGAAAACGTTTGTTATTATGGAATGTTTGATGAAAACCAGTTAATTGCAGCTGCTTCAGCCGAGATGAATAAGACATATGAGCATGTTGAAATGACTGATTTTGCCACTCGTTCAGCATATCGGGGAAAAAACACAGCATTATCCCTATTGTATGAAATGGAAAACGATATGAAAAAAAAGGATTTTAAAACCTGTTTTACTATTGCACGAGCACATTCATTTGGGATGAATAGTACTTTTGGAAAAGCAAATTATGAGTATGGTGGAACATTGATTCATAATACTAATATTTCCGGTCGTATTGAAAGTATGAATATTTTATTTAAAAAATTATGAGAATGAATTATAAAATTTAACGGTGAAAGATTAGATGAAATGGCCAGTTCCAGGGTTTAAAAAAACAATTCCATCAGTGGGAGAACCTGGTGGGTTTCTACAAGATCGAGGTGACCGGAAACATTGTGGCATTGATATCTATGCCCCACAAAATACGGCAGTTGTTGCCATTGAATCTGGAAAAGTGGTTTTAGTGGATATGTTTACTTCACCAGATCTGATATCTTATTGGAATAAAACGTTTCAAATCATCATGAAGGGGAGATCTGGTTTGTTTTATCGGTATGCTGAGTTACATGATATCAGTGTACAAATCAATGATCATGTAATTGAGGGGGAGACGCTAGGTCATGTTGGTAGGGTGTTAAACACTAATCGAATTGATAGCAGGAGCCCAGACTATATTCAACGATTGAAAAAACAAAACCATGATTGCATGCTTCATCTTGAGATATATGAGTCTAACCCTGAGAAAAATGATAACTATCTCGGAGGGAACTGGTTCGGCAAAGATAAACCCAATCATATTATTGATCCAGCAGAGATGTTGAAAAAAGTGATTTAAAAAAGCAGAGGGAAAAACAAATAAAATGATTTTTCTTTCATCATATCACTTTTAATGGTGAGGAAAAAAAGTGGTTAAGATTCGAACCAATATGACTGCTGATGATGCACAGTCTTTTGTCATAACCTATCATAAAAAAAACCCGGTGAAAACATTTCTTCAAGTAATAGGGGAATGCAAAGTAAGCTATCACGGGCGAGCACAATCATTTCTGGATTGGGGTGAACGCATCATCATGATAAAACAAGATGGAAACCTACTTGTTCATCAACCCGTTCTACGAGAACCGATAAATTGGCAACCAGCTGGATCAATCACTGATTTTATCAGCAGAGATGATGTTTTTATTATCAAATCACGACATACAAAACCAGATGAAAAAATGAAAATAACGTTTCGAAGAATCAACAGCATCCTCATCGATTCATTGAAGGATCAAGCTGAACTTGATATTGTGGGCATGGAATCTGATGTGGTCAATCAAATCCTGGAAAGCCCAGAGGTCATTGAACATGGTCTTCGAATCAAAAAAAGGGAGAAACAAGTAAAATCCGGAATGATTGATTTATATGGATTGGATAAGGAGCATACACCAGTGATTATTGAGGTGAAACGAAGCCTAGCTACGATTAGTGCGGTGCATCAATTACGGATGTATGTGCAAGATGTGAAACATGATGTTGATGAAGCTGATGTTCGTGGTATTCTTTGTGCACCTCGGGTGCCAGATATGGTGAAACATTTACTAGATGATTATGGTTTGGAATGGCAGGAAATAGAAAGAAGCATCGTTCTAGCTGATGATATGCAAAAAACATTGAAGGAATTCGGTTAATGATCAGTTATGTTTTAACATAGTTCTTTTGAACATAGGGACTAGTATACAGATGAACCAGTGCGCCGTATTTCACTGAGAAACGAATGCGGTCACCGATTTGATATGATTTATTTTTGATATGAAGGATGATATGATCACTGCTGCTACCAAGGATTTCAATGTGATCATCTAGGGGTTTAAGATCCTCAACGATGACATCTTGTCTTCCAATGGCAACGATTCCTCGTTGGATGATTCCTTTTTCTTTAAATGTTGGTGTTTCACCAAAGGCATTCTCAGAGATGGTTCCATTTGGGACAGAGGGTTTCTCTTTGAGTTCAATGAGTTCTGCTTCCAAAATAAATGCATC
This sequence comes from Thermoplasmatota archaeon, assembly GCA_046498165.1. GTDB lineage: Archaea > Thermoplasmatota > E2 > DHVEG-1 > DHVEG-1 > EX4572-165. The sequence continues at coordinate 4,827 of JAWOBC010000178.1, read as the reverse complement.
CTGATAGGTATCAGGTATAGCTGTTCGATGCACGGTTTCTCTTCCAAGAAGGATTCCTTCACCGATTCGTAGATTATTCAATCTGGTTTGCTCTGGATTTTTTAGCAGCAGAGGAATATTTGCTGAGTTGCCACCGCTAACAAGGCTAAAATGGATGTTATATGTTTTTTCAAGTTGGTCGACAAAGGAGCAAAAAGCATTAATCTTCTCAGAGGTGGGAACGACTCCACCAAAACAGGCTAGATTCATCCCTATCCCATAGAGATTGATACCATTCATGTCAAGTAGTTTTGGAATAATCTCTTTGATTTCTTTCTGGTTCATCCCTTCTCGAAGATCTCCCATTTCTACCATGAGTAAAATGTTATGATTTTGTTTTTGTTTTTCTGCAAGAGTTGAAATGTTTTGGATAACCCTTTTTTCAGAGTTAAGGCTGATATCAACACTGTCAACAATGTCCTGAAGTTGACTGATCATCGGAGTTCGAAGAAGCATACAATCAATGTCCTGATGATGTTGTTTAATGCGTTTGATATTCTGCAAACGGGAATCAGCAAGGGATACCACTCCTCCATCTTTCATTGCTTGTGCTACTCTGGGATCTCCACAGGTTGCTTTTGTTACACCAGTGATGGAAATTTTTGCTTGTTCAGCCAGTCTTACAATAATTTTGGTGTTATGCGTTATCTTTGAAAGATCAACCAGTAAACAGGGATATTTATTCATGAATACACCTTCATCAGAAATGAAAGAATATAATTTGCTGTTTCAATGATTTCATCTTTGTTCACATATTCATCTGGAGCATGAATGTTGCCTCCACCGGGACCAAAAACAAGTGTCGGTGCTTTGGTTCGAGTCCCAAATAGATTGAAATCTCCTACACTACGAGTGGTAAAACGGCAGGGTTTCTGCTGAGAAGAATGTTTTTCTTCAGTGAGTCGTTGCTCAGCAACATTTTCTATAAACAAATCAATAAAAGGAGAATGCTCATTGACATAGGGTTCGTATTCAAGCTGAGGATCCGGTGAATGTCGTTTATAGACTTGTACTCTTGATTCTAATCGGAGAGCAAGCACGATTTTTTCGATTTCTCGGATAACTGATCGGGCATCTTCACCGAGCATTATTTGCCGGTTAATGATAATCCGGCAGTATTCAGGAACCGTAAAAGTATGATCTCCTCCTTCTATGTTTAATACCACATAATGACCACGTCCTCGTTTAATATTAGTAAAAATATCAAACCGTGCCAGCTCTGAAATAAGGGTTGCTGCATCATGTAATGCATTAACACCTTGGGATGGATGTGAGGCATGTGCTGCTTTTCCAAAAAGCTCTATTTCAAGGACTACTCTTCCTTCTGCTCCAACAATAGCCACTGGAAACATTGTGTCATGGATTTTATCATGGGTGAAACAGTAATCATTCACTGAAAGAATGGGTGAGGGCTCAGTAACCAGGATGAGATCGTAATCATCTAAATCAAATTCCCGGAGAAGAGAATCCGCTCCAAGTGAAAAGGGTGCTTCTTCACCAAAGACGCAACTGAGGAATAATTCTCCATTGATTTCTTTTTTCCGTTTGGCAAAAGCAATAAGCGCGATGATTTCCGCAGCGCATCCTGCTTTCATATCAGCCGCACCACGTCCATAGATTTTTCCATCTTTTTCTATGGCATCAAAGGGTGGATGACTCCATCGCTCGGGTCGTAGTGCACCCACAATGTCAAGATGACCATTAAGCATTATCTTTGGTCCATGTCCATTCCCTAATTTCACATAAAGATTTGAAAAATCATGATAATCAACATAGGGATTCCGCATGGATTGTAATCGCACGGGTAAATCATTTTTTTTGAGATATTCTTCTACAAACTGGTAGACGTCATTACCATCATCAACGGTACTTGGAATACTAATGAGTTGTTTTGTTAAGGATATTAAATCTTGTTCTTCTGCTAGAGTGAGCTTGTTAGAGCTGGGATTCATGTTCTTCTCCAACATATAACATTCGATAATATTTTTTTCGAAGTCCCATTTTTTCATATAATCGAATGGCTTTTTTGTTATCCGTCTCCACATGAAGTGAGAGTTCACCTTTGGAGATCTGAATGGCTTCCTTTAAAAGCTCAGTGGCAATGCCTTTACCTTTCACGGTTTTTTTTGTAGCAATATAGGAGAGATGATATTTTGGGAAAAAGGTATCAAAGTTCATTCTGGATAATATTACTATTCCTACGATAGTTCCTCGATCAAAAGCTCCAAGCACATACCCATGTTCAAAAGCATTTTCCACGGCTTCATCCATCTCCTTTTTAGGATCCGAAAATTGAAGGAGCCAATCATCAAGTTTTTTTAGAAAGGTTTTGTAGGAAATAGATAAATCCTTTTTCCGGAGTCGATGGATGTCAAGATCAACTTTTCCATCATCAACGATGAGCACATGATTACCTTCTGAAATATCCTTGTTTTTAGCTGCTTTTATAAAAGCAGCTACAGGAAACGCATTTGGTGTGCTTAACCTAATTTTTTCATGTTTGCGGAATGTTTTTACTGCTGAAGTGAGTTCTTCATCGGTTACTCCTAATGCTCTCCCATAGGTATCATGAATTGCGTTTAAGGCATCTTGACCATTTTGACAATCTCCATTTACCATATGTCGGCTGTATCTGGTTTTTTTGATGTTTTTAGGATCAAGCGTGAGGATTTTGTCGCTTCCTTTTTTGTATGATTCAATGATAGCGTTACCGTTTTCTGTGCTCACCGCCCAGATACGAGGGAGAACATCGATGTCTTCATTGATCCATAATTGCTTAAATCCAAGATGCAACCCGGAGATAGAAGACCCATTGAATGTTTGACAGAAAACACTGTCACATTGACCATCAAGCTGTCGGCTGATCTCTGATGCAATGTAGGAAAACGCATACATATTAATCATGCTGTTTGCTAAGCCGAAATTAGCATCATACCAGTTGTTTTCTCTTGAGACCCGTCGGCTTTCAAGCACACAATCTTCATAGTTTTTCCCAAATTCTCTGATTTCCACGTGTTCTGAATCATCAGCGAAAAGATTCTTTCGAGATATTTTGGCTTTACTGGGTACATAAAAGACACAGTTTATATCGAAATATTGGGCTAGATAAGAGAGGGATCCACCAATGGTCCCATAGGTTCCCATACAGATTGTTTTTTTTCCTCTGGTTAATGCATCTCGAATGATGAGATAGGCTAATCGGTCCTCTCGGTGACCTGAGGGATTGTTTCCTTCTAGTTTGAGATATATTTTTTTAATGCCTAGTTTTCGTTCTAAAGTATATGCTCGAATTAATGGTGTTCGTCCAACTCTATGTTTAAAAATTTCATTTACCATATGGTTATGTTTCCTCCACCAGACTTATCAATTTTTTTTTATGTTGTTTTGACTCCCTTAGAGAATGGATAACTGCAATAATAATGTTAGGTTCAAAAAAAAAATTCTTAATCCTTTAAGATATCCTTAACACAGATTGAGCTGATTTCTTCTATGGACAGAGTAGCATCGATTTTTTTAAATCGTGATCCATTTATAAGATGTTCATAGTTTTTTTGTACTTTTTCAAGAAATGCGACTCGTTCAAAAGCAATAAGACTATCTCTATCTTGAATGCGTTGTATCGCCGTTTTTGGATCTATCATAAACACAAAGGTTCTCTCTGGCAGAGGTATCCTGTTTTTTGATAAATGTTGAAGATACCGTATTGGATGATCTATTTGGTTTTGTAATTGTGCTCCTTGATAGGCATAGGTTGATTCTGCATATCGATCACAGAGGACAATCGTATCATCTTGTAACCATTTTTGTATTTGTTTTCCATGTTGAATTCGATCAGCGATAAAGGTAAACGCGGTGACAAATGGATCTGTTTGATTTTCGATACAGGTTTGCACGCATTTTCCTATCCATGTGTTGGTTGGTTCCATGGTTTTAACCACGGAGTATTGTTGATCTGTTAATTGTTGATAGACATGTTCGATAACAGTGCTTTTTCCTGATCCATCGATTCCTTCAAAGGTGATAAAGTGTTTCATTGTTTTGCCTTCTTTTTGTTTTTTCTCCATTTTGCCTGGTAGTATCCCAAAGGATGATTTATTTTTTTACAAAGGGCATCTTTTTCTTCACTAGGACAAAGTCCATATGTTTTTAGTTTTTCACAGCCTGGTGCTTTATATGATGTAGAAGATCCTTCACCAGTGATATGCTCTATTTGATAACGGGTTTTTTCTTCTTCAAAATCAGGGGCTCGGCTGAAAAGATTAAGGATATCTTCAGTGCTTAATTGCAAAGAATTTAGAAAGGCAACCAAGGCGAATCTTCCTACATGGGGAACGTTTTCCCCTGCTTGGGCTGCAGAGAGAATTTGTTTCAAACAAGGTGGTAACTTGTTTACATCAAGTTTTCCAATGGGGGCTGCCTCAATATCTTTGCGATATTTCATTACTTTTGTTTTCAGCTGGTTAATATCAGATAAAAACAAATGTTTTACTCGTTCATAGCAGGTTTTTTCATCTAATTCATCATTGATCCGTTTTCGTAATGCTTCTTGTAACAAGCGAGCCATATCTTTTTTTGAAACACTGATGAATCCATTGTCTAGTTCTCGATTGATCATTTTCCATTTTTTATATCGAGTTGGTGCATAATGAAGATAATGAGTGAAATAAAGAGAGAAAGAGTTGTTGTTTTCATCTTTTTTGATAGTTAACTCAAATTCTTTAGCTACATCAATGAAAAACGACGTGGGTTCTTTGAGTAGATTTTTGTACATATGCACGGCTTCACCTA
>JAWOBC010000081.1:0-17263 GCA_046498165.1 Thermoplasmatota archaeon | reverse complement strand
CGGGTTCAAATCCCGGTATCCGCATTAATATTTTTTTTAAATGTTATGAAGATAATTCATTTCTCATTATATAAGAAAGATAAAATCTGCTTTTGACGATTAGAAAAATAAAAATATGAAAACAGTGTATGTATTATACTTGATAGAAATGAGAAAAAAAAATAAATTTACCCTTGGAGCCGTTGTTTTTTGTCTTCTTTTCTTGAGTTTACAAAGTGTGATATCTGCTAATTCAGTGGATAATACAGTATCGGTTTCCCAGATTCAAAACATGCTGTCCCAATCAGACATGGATTTTTTACAAAACGCTTTAGATACAGATGATTTGCAAGAACCTCTTTGGTATCCAGGTTTTTTAATCGTCCAATTGATAAAAGGGGTAATGGCATTCTTTATTATATTGTTGATTCTCTTAGATATTATTGAGCCAAGTATTTAATCATTTTTTAAAATGATTTTTACTTTAAAAGAAATTTTCTTTTCATTGTCTTTTGCATAAGATATTTAAAAAATAATGGTTTTCATGGGGAGTATGAAACAACTATTACTGATTAGTAATTCAACGCTTCATGGCAGTGGATATCTTGATCATTGTGCTGATGAAATTAAACGTTTTTTAGAAGAGAAAAATAAGGTGTTATTCATCCCTTATGCCCGTCCTGGCGGTATTAGTCATGAGGAATATACGTCTACAGCGAAAAAACGATTTAAAAAAATGGGATTTGAGTTGACAAGTATCACTGAGATTAATGATGCGAAGAATGCAATTGATTCAACTGATGCGATTTTTATTGGTGGCGGAAACACTTTTGTTTTGATTAGTATGTTGTATAAGAATAATCTTATTGAACCAATTCGTAAGGTGGTTTCAAATGGCACCTTGTATATTGGAACCAGTGCGGGTTCAAATGTTGCTTGTAGAAGTGTGAAAACCACTAATGATATGCCTATTTATTATCCGTCTTCTTTTGATGGATTGAATCTTGTCCCGTTTAATATTAATCCACATTATATTGACCCAGATCCAGGTTCAAAACATATGGGGGAGACCAGGGATACCCGTATTAAGGAGTTTCATGTGTATAATGATACCCCTGTTATCGGTTTAAGAGAAGGAGCGATGATTCATTGTGTTGATGATTCTTTTGTGTTAAAAGGTGATTTTGGCGCCAAGTTATTTACAAAGGATGCTGATCCAAAAGAATTAAAGATTGGAAAGGAAATCAAAGATTTATAATTCGTGGTTAATTGATGTAGGAAATGAGATGATAAAACAAAAATTGTCCAGACCTGAGTATCTTGCAGGGTTAACTGCAGTAGTTTTAATTCTGCTTGGGGTAATTCAGATCTTGTTTGGAGAACTCTGGGCGAAAAGTGTGGCATTAACGGCTAATGGTTTTGATTGTATCGGTGATGGTTTTGTTTCTGCAACCGTGTGGGCTGGTTTAAAGATCTATAAACGTCCTGCTGATGACCGGTTTCATTTTGGTTATTATAAAATTGAGAATCTTGCTTCTATTGCAGCAGCGATTGTGATGATGGTTCTTGCTGGTTATATTGTGTTTCGATCATATAATCAATTGATCGATCCTCATCCAGTCAAATTGCCGCTTATTGGTATTGCGCTTGCCTTGTTTGCTGCTATTGTTGCACTAGGGTTAGGTTGGTATAAACATCAAAAAGGAAAAAATGAAGGACTTGGCTCGGTGAATTTGGATGCGTTTAATACGGTTAAAGATGGTGTTGCCTCTGGATTAACAGTAGTTGCATTGATTGCAGCATCTTTTGGTTTTATCATTGCTGATGCCATTGCTGGGTTTATTATCGCTGGTATCATCGTAAGCATTGGTCTAGTTGCTATTAAGGAATCGAGTTATATGCTCATGGATGCTTGTGATAATGATTGTATCCTGCAAGAAGATCTCATTCGTCGGATGATAAGAAATATTGATGAGATTGAGGATGCTCATCTGGTTCGTTTGAGAAGAGCTGGACCAGTGATTCAGGGGGAACTTGAAATCATTGTTCCTGGAGACATGACAATTACCCGGTTTTATGAGATAAGAAAACAAATCATTGCTGAAGCAGAAGAAAAAATTCCTACTTTGGATCGATTATCTGTTATTGTTCATCCTCATCATATCAAAGAAAAAAACTGATCAGAAGAGGGTTTGTTGTTTTTTCATTTCTTTGATTGGTTCAAATTTTTGTATCATTGAATCAACCCGTTTTTCACTGAATTGATAATGGTCGCAGAGTAGGTTTTTTACCCTGTTTTCATCTGGATATGACCAGGTTAATTCATAATCATCAGTGATTTTTGGCTCCAAAAACAAAGAGCGGATTTGTTTTATTTTTTCAAAGGTTGGTGCCTCATCACTTCCAATGGTTGAAAGCACGTTTTCGATGTTTCCATTTTTTTTAATGAGTTTCAGGCTTTTCTTTGGTCCAATTCCGTTGATTCCTTCATTGAAATCAGTTCCCATGAGAATCGCCATATCCACCAGTTGTTTCTGGGAAATCCCTAGTTTTTCCAGTGTTTGATTCAAATAAATTCTTTCTGGATGAATCTTAGTATATGCTTTTTTTCCTGGAAGCTTTCGTTTTGATGCACTCGTAAGATTCCGGATAAGAACAGGTGAACCAATAAGTAAACAATCAAAATCCTGAGATCCCACGGCATACACATCACCTTTTTTCACCATGTAACTAGCTTGTGCTTCTCCTTCTTGTGGAGCTTGCACATAGGGAATACCCAGGGTTTCTAGGAGGGTTTTACTTTGTGTGACGATTTCATCGGTGACCCGGCTGGTTTGTTGTGCTTTGACCCGTGCAGTTTTCATATCTCCTTTTTCAACGGCTTCTTTCCAGTCTTTTTCAGCTTGTAGTCGCCGTCGGTTGCGTTCATCAATGGTTTCTTGTTTCAACTGATGAGGTTTACCATCAAACACATAAACAGGTTTGATCCGGTTTTGTGTAAGATTTGCAGATCGATAAAATAACCCGGAGAGATGCGACGTAATCTTTCCTTCAGCATTTTTCAGAGCGGTTCCATCTCGTTGTCTGATCGTTGCAAGAAATTGATGAAGGACATTATAGGCATCAATTGCAATGATACGGTCATGAAGATCTTTGAAAGCAATTGTTTCTGAAGGAAATAATGAACCCAGTTTTACACCCATGCCAACCACTCATCTGTATATGTTCTTGGTTAAAAAAACGTGTGGTGAAAACGATACCTTTAAAGGAGAAAGAGCTATTCGGTTGAACTGATGAAACGAGATCTTATTTCAATGCTTGATGTGAAAGATGATCTAATCGATATCATCAACCTTGGTATTGAATTAAAACAGAACTCAAAAAATGGAGAAGATACCAGTCTGCTTTCTGGAAAAACATTAGGAATGATCTTTGAGAAATCAAGCACTCGCACCCGTGTTTCTTTTGAAGTGGGAATGGAAAAACTTGGTGGTCATGCTTTGTTTCTTTCAAAAAATGATATTCAGCTTGGTCGGGGGGAAACCATTGAGGATACGGGTCTTGTGCTTTCTCGTTATCTTGATTTGATCATGTATCGAGCCATGAGCAATGAGGCCATGAAAGAACTTGCCAAATATGCAACAATTCCAGTGATTAGTGGTCTTGATGATAAGGAACATCCTTGTCAGGTGGTTACTGATTTGATGACCATTATGGAACATAAGAAAAAATTGAAGGGTTTGAATTTTGTGTATTTTGGAGATGGAAAAAATAACATGGCTCATTCTTATCTGCTTGGTTGTGCCATCGCAGGAGTGAATGTAAAAATTGTTACTCCAAAGAAATATTGGCCAGATGATTTTTATGTCAATGAAGCAAAGAAATTTGATGTGAAGGTTGAGGTGACAGATGACCTTGACCATGCTAGTGTAGATGGTGATGTGATTGCGACAGATACCTGGGTTTCTATGGGTGATGAAACAGAGAAACAACAGCGGTTAGCTGAGTTCAAAGGATACACAGTCACTGAAGAAATAATGAAACAAGCAAATCCTAATGCGATTTTTTTGCATTGTTTACCCGCTTATTATGATTATGAGGTAACAAAAAAGGTAGCTCATGGACCGCAATCAGTGATTTTTGATGAAGCAGAAAACCGAATGTGGGCTCAGATGGCTATTATGGTTACGCTTGATAAATCAATGAAGAAATAAAAAGGAAAAAAGAGTTAAGATAATATTTCACTGAGTTGATTGTTTTTTGCTGCGTATTTTATTTCTTGTGCGATGCGTTTACCCGTTGAAAGTCCGGGTTCAATGAATGCTGAATATGGTGAACCAGTAACATAAGGGTTTGTTCCTGCGACAATACGAGCGCTGATTTCAAAGACTTTGAATTCAAGGGTTTCAGTAACCACGGTTTCCAAGCAGAATGAACCAATCATACCGTCAAATAATTCTAAAGATTTTTCAACGACCTGTTCACCCATTTTAAACACTTTTGGCAGTAATGATTCCCGCATGACGATAGGAATATTTCCAGTGACCACAAAGGTTGGATGGATACCGATTTCTTCAAGTTCTGCAATGGATCCCAATCGTTGTACTTCATCAATGGTTGTCTCATCACGTCGATCCATAGAAAGCAGTTGTAAGCTTCCTTTTTTTAATTGATAGGCATTGTTTTGAAGTGGTGAGTAAAAATAGTGAAGATAATATCTAGTTCCCATCACAAATTCTTGAATGGTGTAGGGTTTATCAGATTGAATACGTTTTTTGAATTCTTCATATGTTTTTGCGATGAAAAATCCTTTTCCTCCTTTTGCTCCATGATATTTTACAATCACTGGTTTTTTAATGTGTTTTGGGTCTTTGATTTCCCGTGGCATGGTGAGTCCTGCTGATTCCAGCCAGGATCGTTCTTTATCTCGGTCTGATTCCCACATGAGCACGTTTCGATTACCAAAGGTTGGAAGATCAAGATTAAGAAATTGATCAGCCCCAAGATATTCTACAAATGATCCATGTGGAATAACTATTGCGTTTTTTTCCTGAAGTTCTTTGGTATGATCTAGGATTTGTTTGTAATCATCCACCATTAAAAATTCATCAGGTTTTGCATGTGGAAAAGCATCATAGAATTTTCTTCGTTCTTCTCCCACAGCAATGCCAATGGTCTTAAATCCTTCCTGCTTGGCCCCATGGAACAATTGAAGACTCGAGTGGGAGCAAACGGTTGCAATCGTCAAATCTTGTGTATCATAGGATGCAAGCATGTCGTCTATCTTTTCTTTTTTCATCGGTAGCGACACCTTGCGGTGGTATAATAATCTGACTAGTTTTATGTATTGTGGTCAAAAAACCTTGTTTTTCGTAAAATCGCCTCTTTTTTTAAAAAATTTTCTGAAAACATCTTTTGTTGAATGATTTTACATTATGTTCAAAAAATTGCATTGGTATTGAAGCTTGAAGTTATGATTATTCTTTCAATTTCTTTTTTTGCTCCTTGTTCCATTCCACGAATTTTTGTTCAAATGCGGCAATAGTAGCTGATTCAATGATAAATTGGAGTTGTCCTTTTCCAATCCAATCCATTCCCCTTCGTTGGTATGCTTCATCAATCATCCGTTGCAATTCATTGGGAGTAAACGAGCGATCATCCTGTTTTCTTTTTTCAATATAATCACAGATATCATCGAAAACACGTTCATATGTTTCTTCATCCCAACTGTTTTCAGAATTCATGTTTTTAATCAATCCTAGTAAGTTATGATCTCTTTATATGGTTTATACTGAAAATATGGTTTTTCTAAAGATGAACTCTTTTCAGAGTTTTCATCATAGATCACGATTCGTCAAAAATCTAAGGATATTCTGTTTATTTCTGAGATATGGTCGAAATCAGCATCATCAGTGATAAATCTAAATATTCCTGCGGTTGTGCACACTGCTAAATGAATGGCATCTCTTGGTTTCAGTTTTTTATATTTTTCCATAAATGTGATAGATTGAAGGATATGTTCATTTGTTACATCCAGAATTTTCAGATTGGGAAGGGTCATGATGTCTTTTCCGATCTGAAGTGCTTTTTTTCGATTAGTTTCATTCATTACTACCCACATAACCTCATCAAGCGTAAGAGATGAGGTAGCACAGGAAGAATCGCCATCAACCATTTCACTGAGTTTTTTTTTCGCGCTATCTGCCTTTTTTCCTTGATAAAGTAAGGGATAAATAAACACATTACTGTCAATATAATTCATGTATTCACCATCAAGATTTCATAAAATCAATTATTCTTTTTTGCCAAATTGAGAGTAATATTTTTCTTTCCAATTGATATTTTTCGGTTCTGCTTTTTTGTTTTCTATTCGCTGAAGCATATTATTTAGCAGTTTTTTTCCTTCTTGCTTACGAATATGAATATCTTTTTTTTCCACCCTGAAAAACATGTTCTCCCCCGGTTGAATATGAAACATCTCTCTGATTGGTTTGGGGATGACGATTTGTCCTCGGGATCCTACCTTTGCTTTAATCTCTAGCAATCATATCACCAAGTATGAATATATCATTCACGATATATATACTTTTTCATATAGTATCAGATCTATTCTAAAAAATATGGTTTTTGCGTAAAAACTAATGAATGATGTTCATTAGAAGTATTTTTTTAACGTATAATCAAAACGGTTTTTTTCAGATAAGACTTGTACCACAAGTCCTTATAAGCATAAAAACAACAACTAAAAATGATAACTATGATAATCGTCGGACAAATCTCAAGTAAGGAGGAAGCTCAAGAAATCACGTTCATTGCAAAATTGTTTGCAGTTGGACAACGAGCTCAAATGCTTGCTCATCAATGTGAAAAAGAAAAATAATTGAAAATTTATAGTTTTATCAGTAAATCATATTCATCTCCACCATTTTTTTATGTACTTTCTTCTTTTGTTGCTTTATTTAATAGAATAAACAACAAAAGAAGAAAAAAGAAGTGAAATCTATGCGTGAAAAGATAATATATCTTAGGAAAAATTGTATAAATGGCAAACTTATAGGAAAATAAGAAAGGATAATGAAAATTGTTTTCAGGTGAATAATTACATGACAGATATTTATAATTATGATAAAAAATCAAATGAGCAGTTAATGATTAAAACTGATTCTGGGAAAAGAAAAAAGGAAGTCTTTATCGAGGATTTAAAAGAAGGAGATGTAGTAAATGAATCATTTTCAGTGAAAATGAAAAGTGCACCACGCTCGTATCGGAGAGGAACATGGTTTGGTTTTACTGCATTGGATAAAACAGGAGAAATCGCTGTTCGATTCTGGGGTGGAGATAACAAGGATCGTGTGAAACGATTATATGATAGTTTCAGCGTGGGCGATGTTATCAAAATCCGATCAGGAAACGTTGAAATCTATAATGATAAAATGCAGATTTCAATCAATGAAAAATCTGGTGGTCTTCGTCGTTGCAGCGAAAATGAATATGTCACCAGTGATTATCTTCCTGCTTTAGAAGAAAAAGAAATTTCAACATTGTTCACTCAGCTTAAAACATATATCGATCAGATAGGTAATGAGGAATTACAGCATTTATTACAGAAATTTTTTGATGATGAAAGATTTGTTCATGCGTTTACGCATATGCCTTCAGCGATGACCCACCATCATAACTATATCGGTGGTAATCTTCAGCATACGCTTGGAGTAGTTCGACTTTGTGATAATATCTGTAAAATGTATCCATCGTTGAATAAGGACCTGGTGATTACTGGTGCGATTTTACATGATGTAGGAAAGTTGAGGGAATATAAGACAACCACAGCTATTGAAAAAACAGGGATTGGAAATTTCATCGGTCATATCGTTATTGGGGATAGATGGATTCGGCAGACCATTGAAAAAATACGATCTGAAGGATATGAGTTTGACGAAAATCTGGAGATGTATCTTTGTCATATGATTTTGAGTCATCATGGACGCTATGAGTTTGGTTCACCTCGATTGCCTAAACTTGCTGAAGCAGTAGTCATATTTCAAGCGGATTTAATGGATTCTCAAGTTAAAAATTATTTGCAACAACGCGAGGATCAAAAGAAACAAACAGATGATGATTGGGCTTTTGTCTGGGATTCTGATGCAGGTCGGAAAAAAGCGATGTATTTAAAAAACCTGTTTTCAGATTTCAGTGAGCAATAAACAAAATCAGAGATGGAGTAATAGTTATGAAAAAGAATATGATGGATATTCTTTGTTGTCCAACGTGCAAAGGTGAGTTAGCCTTAAAGGTTAAAGAAGAAAAAGACAATGAAATCATCAATGGATCATTAACCTGTTCCTCTTGTAAGGTAAGCTATGATATCATTGATGGGATTCCGAATCTTTTACCAAAAAAATAATCTGAGACAAAGAAGATCATTTGTGGAAGAAATGCTGTATTTCTTTATTGAGGTTTTTTGCTGGTCGGAGTTCTTTTAAATATTTTTTGAATCGACGAGCCCGTCGGTCAAGGATAACCACTACTCCTCGATCATTCTGATCACGGATGAGTCTTCCTATGGATTGTAAGAGTTTTCGAGCAGTGGGTGCTTCAACGGTGTATTCCCATCCTTTCCGAAATTTTAATTCATAGTATCGTTGCAGGCCTCGTTGTCGGGCTGTTGGTTTCGGATAGGGAATACCTACAATGACCACGATTTCAAGTTGTTCAGCCGGAAAATCCATACCTTCACTAATCCGTCCCCCCATCACTGAGAACATGGTTGCTCCTTCTCCTTGGCTTTCCCCATATGATTTAAAATCAGAGACTAAATCCATTAATGCAGCTTGAGACATTTTTTGTTCCTCTAAGAAGACAGAGCGATTGATCACGTCGAAATCATTTTTTCGTTTAAACATGGACATGATGTTGAAACTAGGGAAAAAAACCATGGTGTTATGAGGAAAGCTATTGCAGATATCGGTGATGTATTGCCACATGGTATCGGTCATTTCTGGTTTTCGGACCATTTCTGAGTATTTCGTTGTCACATCATTAACATAAAAGAGTTTTCGATTCGTTTTTGGAAATGGTGAGGGAAATGAAACCAGGGTGGTATCAGCGGGTAGACCCATTGAATCTCGGTATTCTTCTAATGGTTCAAGGGTTCCAGACATATGAACAGTGGCATGAAATTTTTTTACAATGTTACTTCCCACTGATGGATCAAGGCAATATGCTTCGATTCGGGGGTTTCGTCCCTCTGCAGCATCTACTACCAGTTTAGCATATTGATCTTGATGAAGGTTTAACCAAAAATCTAGGAAAATTCCGAGTTTGTGAAGATAGGATCGAGGAAGTTGATTTTGTTTTTGTTTATATTCCTGTATTTTTTCGCCATAAGCGATGAGATCTTCAATGATGTCATGGATCTTTTTTTGAGAGAGTTTTAATCGTGAAAGAACCTCTGTTTCAAATTCCTGTGAGGGAAGAAAGGCATCCTGGTTTTTTTTCCCTGTTTTTTGTATACCGGTTTCCATGATATTATACACATAGGTGTCCCGTAATTCCATGAGAATGTCACCGAGTGTTTTACTGAAGGAAGAAACTGTGAACCGGCCATCAGCCATTGATGGATTCCCATATTTTTTTGCTTCTATACTACAGTTTTTCACCATCCAGTAGCTGAGCTGCAGGGAATAAAGATCTCTAATATAATCTGGAAGGTTATGTGCTTCATCAACGATGAGTATCATTTCTTCTTCAGATCGACCTAGCCAATCCCAAAGCATGTTTCGGATGGTGTCATTAAAGACATAAATGTAGGGAACTACGACTAGTCGAGCTTCTCGCACCAATGTTTTATTGAGTTCATAGGGACAGATCACTTGTTGTTCACAGCGGTTAATGAATTCCTCTGCAGTGGGAAGATCTGTGGTCACCCATTCCTTGGTTTGTTTGACTTTGTCTTTATCCTCTACGAAATGACGATAGTAAATGCATCCTTTTTTTGAGGTGCGGGCTTTCTTTTTTTCATTTGCACAAAATTTTGAGAGTTCTTCTGATGTTCCCTTTTGAAAATCCTCATCATTTTTGGCATGAAGGCACATATGTGATCGGCCTTGGATACCAACGCCAAAGATTTGTTCTCGTTTTGTTTTATTGTTGATTTTTGCCCTTATGGCTCGTAGTTCAACGATGACTTGTCTTTGTTGGGCATTGGTTCGAGTGATGTACACGATTTTTTTATCATGTTCTAATGCATAGGAAAGGGTGGCAGTGATAGCACAGATTGTTTTTCCTGAACCGGTACCGGATTCTAAAATCAAGTGATTCCTATCATTGAGAACACGCTGAATGGTTTGCATGATCGCGGTTTGATTTTTTCGTTCGTGGTAGGGAAAAAGCTCCATGATTGTATCTGAAATAAATGATTCCCTACATAGAGTTGTTGGAAGAAAAAAAATTGTTTTTTATGTTGTTTTTTAAGCTGAGGGTTTATTAATCGCTGTTTTATTTCAAGGGTTATTCGTATGAGGAAAAAACCATTTGCCCGGATTCAGCAAAAACTATGTTCTCATCTATCAAGGGATGAGTGTTTATTGCTTCCTCAAAAATGGGAGAAGATTGGATCAGTATTACTATTTAAATTACCGAGCTCATTAATAGTGCATAAAAAAATAATTGCTCAAGTCTATGCAGAAGTGTTACAGTGTTCAAGTGTGCTTTTGGAAAAAGAGGGTATAACGGGGATTTGTCGAACACCTAATGTGGAACATGTTTTTGGGAAAAAAAACACAGAAACGATTCATCGGGAAAATGGTGTTTGTTTTGCTCTTGATCCCGCAAAAGTGATGTTTTCCTCGGGGAATATGGATGAACGAAAACGAATGGCTTCTGTTTCTAATCATCATGAACGAGTTGTTGATTTTTTTGCTGGTATTGGTTATTTCACTATTCCCATGGCTGTTTATAGCAAACCAGATTGTGTTGTCGCTTGTGAAATAAATCCAATTGCCTTTGATTATCTTTGTAAAAATATTGAGTTGAATAAAGTAAAAAATATCGTTGAACCTGTGCTTGGTGATAGTATGAAGATTGCTCCCACGGATTATGCTGATCGGGTGATTATGGGGTATTTTCATCAGACAAAAGAATTTCTTCCAACCGCGGTTGATTGTTTGAAAACTGGTGAGGGTATCATTCATTTCCATGATACGTTTCCTGATAAGCAGGTTCCTCAGAAACCCGTGGAGATCTTTGAAAAAAACTTGGGATCAGTTCATCGATCTTTTCAAATTCTTAGGTTTCATAAAGTGAAATCATTTGCACCGGGTATTGGTCATTATGTGTTTGATATAAGAGTGAAAAAACCATGAATGAAGAAATTAGACTATGGGTGTATCATACAGCAGAGGATGATCCGAAAAAATGTAGTGCGAAAAAATTGCATCGTTTTGGATATGCTCATCTTGCTTCAACACTTGGAAAGATCCCGCCAGGGATGGTTTTGTTAAATCCTTTTGCAAAAAAAAGTCTTTCTGCTGAAGATAAAAAAATTGCAAAGAAACAAGGTATTGTTGCTCTTGATTGCTCCTGGAAAACCGCTGAACAACAGTTTCCATTGATGAAAAAAAGATTTTATTCTCGGGCGCTTCCTTTTGTGGTTGCGGTTAATCCAGTGAATTATGGGAAACCATTGAAATTAACGACCATGGAAGCGTTTGCTGCTGCTCTTTATATTCTTAACTCAGTGGATCAAGCAAAAAAAATTGTTCAACTGTATAAATGGGCTCCTCATTTTTTAGAGATGAACCATGAACCATTGGAGGAGTATCGGAAAGCAAAAAGTAGTGCTGAAATCATTCAGATTATGAATCAATATCTTTCAGAAGAATAAGATAAGAAAAAATTGAGGTAACTTTTTAGTAAGAAACAACATTACCAAACCGGTATCATAATTATTAATTAAAGAAAATGGGGAGTATAGATGACTGGAAATCTTCATCATTTCTTCAAACCAAAAAGTATTGCTGTCGTTGGTGCTTCAAAGGATTCGAGAAAGATTGGGCATGCTGCATTAAAAAACATTATTATTTCAGATTATGACTGTGACCTTTATCCTATTAATCCACATGAAGATAAAATTTTAGGGTTACCTTGTTATAAATCAGTAAATGATGTTCCTGGTAGTCTTGATTTAGTCTTGGTTTCTGTTCCAGCAAAAATCGTTCCTTCTATTATGAAGGATTGTGTGAAAAAAAAGGTGAAACATGCAATTATTATTTCCTCTGGTTTTAGTGAAGTGGGTAATCATGATTTAGAAGAAGAAATCGAACAAATCATTCATCGATCTGATATGCGGGTGCTTGGTCCGAATACCATGGGTTATAAGAATGCTTCTGATGGTCTTGATGCCTCTTTTGTGTTTGGTGTACCTCGGAAAGGAAATCTTTCATTGATCAGTCAAAGTGGGGCGCTTGGTATTGGCATGATTTATCTAGCGAATAATGAGTTTGTTGGTGTTTCAAAAATCATTGGGGTGGGTAATAAGGTTGACATCGATGATGATGATTTGATTACGTTTTTTAGTCAGGATGATGATACAAAAGTTATTGGATTATATATTGAAGCAGTAAAGGATGGACGGCAGTTTATGAATGCGATCAATGCATGTGATAAACCAGTACTGGTGGTGAAAGCTGGAAGGAGTAGCGCTGGTGCTAGGGCTACTGCCTCTCATACAGGTTCTATGGCGGGTAGTGATCGGATTTATAGTGCAGCTATTAAACAAGCTGGCGGTATCCGATGCCGGGATGTCGTGGAATTATTTGATATGGCTCGAGCCCTTGCTGGTCAACCACCGATGAATGGTAATCGAGTAGGTATTATCACTAATGGTGGAGGACTGGGTATTCTGTTAACTGATGCCTGTGAAGCAAATGGTCTACAGATACCAAAGTTATCAAAAAAATCTTATGAAAAAATCGATGCCATTCTTCCTGATCTAGTGAAACCGAATAATCCAGTGGATTTGGTTGCTGATGCCGGGTTTTATCGCTATGAAACATGTACTAAGGCTTTGCTTGAGGATCCAAATATTGATGGGATCATTGTTGCCTCGGTGCATGGTGGATATGCTCGGCCTCGGGAGTTTACTGGTGCGATTTTAAAGATGATCCGGGAAAGAAAGCTTCATGAGACCCATAAGAAACCTATTCTTGGAACTTGGGTGGGTGGAAAAGAATTTGAGGATTTAGTTTTTGATTTGAAATCTGCTGGTGTTCCTATTTATCCATCTTCTTGGCGGACGGCTCGGTCAATGTATTCATTGTATTTGGAAGGAGAAAGAATAAAACGAGGAAAGGAACAGAAAAAATAAGATCTTTTTTTTAAGATGGTTTCGGTAATGTTAATCAACCCATTCGACACCGAGTTCTTTTTCCCAGTCGGGTTGTTTTCCCTCCCATCGTTCTGCGATATCTTTAGGGACACATTCCTTGCAGACACTAATGATTTTGAAATAGCAGGATGAACAAACTGATCTATTGCATTTGATGCAGACGGCTTCGGCTTTCCGATTGCCACAGATGGCGCAGTATCCAGTGGGTGTTTTCGTCTTTTTTTGTTTTTGTTTCTGTGTTTTTTTTCGTTGTTTTCGTGTTTCTTTTAACCATTCCTGCATTTCTTTGTTCATGGATTTGTTTGCATTATTCATTCTTCCTTCCTCACAAAAAAATACATTCCTAATAAGGCTTAAACAATCGGGTTTTATATATTTTGTTTTTGTTTGGTTGTTTTTTTGGATGAATGATGAATGAAATTTGAAAATAGATGAATAAAAGGGGTTACTATGAGGAGGAGGAGGATGTGAGAAAGGGTGAATTGATTGGTGAACCAGTTTGAGGGAGTGAATCCTAAAAGATAAAGACTAGTACTCATAAGATAACTGAAGAGGAGTACTCCCAGGATGAAATCGATTTGATCAAAGGGTATCCAGTCTTGTCCTCTTTTTTTTCCTGCTCTTCGTTTAAAAAAACTTTCAATGATATCACCAAGTAATGCTCCGAAGCAAAGGGAGAAAATAATGGGAATCATCAGTGGGAACCCATTGAAATCAGTGATATATATGGGAAAATCAATGGATGCAGCATATTTTGCTACTGCTGAAAGACCGAATCCAGCAGTCATTCCAATGAATGCACCGGCAAAAAGCCCCTGCCATGTTTTTCCATCTCCAAGTATTCGTTTGCCATCTTTGTATGTTTTCCCAAAATCAATTGGTGTTCCTCCTCCAACAAGAAGAGCACTGGCATTGGCAATATATGCAGGGATGATCAGCCAGAATGCTTGGATGACAATCTCGTAATCCATGGTATGGTATGAAAATGAAAAAGGATTATAATATACTATTTGTTTTTAATGGTCTCATTGGATATAAAAAAATTGGGTTCTTTTTTTATTGGCTTCTGATCAGTTTCAGTCCTTTGTGTTCAATAATACTTGATCGTTTTACTACGCTTTTCAGTGCCAGAGTGGAGAGTTTAAGTTGTTCTGCGACGGTGTTACTGAATTTTCCTTCTTCTCCAAGGAATTCATAGATTTCTTGTTCTAGTTTTTGAAATGAGTTCTGATCAAGTGATGCAACAGTAAAGATTTCGCTGATTTCATTGACGGGACAGGAAATATTGATGTTGAATGCTGAGTAAAATGATCGATATTTTTTTTGTGGTTTTCCGCTTACTCCTTCTTCAGAGGTGGTCCATCTGGTTTCAACGAGTTTCATGCGATCAAAAATTTCGAGTGCTTGTTCACCATGTTCACCATATTTTTCTTTGATTTCGCTGAGGGGTTTCCAGTTTGATTGTATTTCTTTGAATACTTCTTTTTTCGTATCGGAATCAAATGCTCTCATGAGTGGGATGAGATCTGTGGAATCATTGACTACTTTTGTTCGTAACATAGCTTTCGCACCAAACAATTTATATAAAAGAGAAAATTAACTATTTAAAATTTGTGTAAAAGAATTTTTATATTGCATCTAGGATAAATAATGGATTTGTTTTCCTCCGTCTAAATTAAATATTGTAGGATGCATCATTATCATTTTGTTATATGCTTTGAGATGAGGACAAAGAACTTTTTTACATCGCTTGATCTAATGTTTTGATTTATTACGGAGAAATGAGAGCGGGGAGAAAAAAATATTGGGACGCACAATTGTAAGCGGTTGGCAGGATGTAGGTAGAGAGGGTTTTCAATGGAAATAATCTCTAACCGACTACATACCCCACTCTCAACATGCATCATTATTAAATAAATAGTATTTAAACTTTTATCATAAAAATAAATATATGAATTATAGTCATTTTTAACATAATTTTATACGATAATTAACGGTCATTTTTTGAAGAAAGATGATGGGATTGTTAAATTTAATTCATAAAGAACCCCTCCATAAAAGAGGTGTGTTATGGAGGAAGAAAAAGGAGGCAAAATGGGAATCCAAAGCAGTTGTATTTCTCACCTCTTCAACAGATGTAATATATGTGAACCATGATTTAAATACATGTCGATTATTTAATCGACTATTAACGAATTAATTACATACAATCCTGCTAGAAGGTAACAAGATTTATAAATGAACGACTTTTCACGTCACTTATGGCTTCAGATCTCATTAGCACACTCATTGAAAGTGAATTATTTTGGTTTATCATTTTATCAATCTATGCAATCGCAGTAACCCTTGGCACCAAAAAAACATACCAACTCATGAGAAACAAAGGAATAGAAAAAAATGTTGCCGTCTATTACAATAGAAAAATCATCCATATGTTTGCTGGCGGAATCGTCGTCCTCATCGTCCCATTTGTTTTTTCGTCACCATGGTACCCACTCCTTGCTGGATTAATACTCACCATTCTCACATACATCCCCCATGCAACTGGAAATATCCTCTACTGGTTTCAAACCAAAGAAAATCTTAATGATGTTAATTTCTGTCTCATGTGGGCACTCACCGTCTTTTTACTCTGGATTCTCCTCGGTAATCCGTGGATTGCAATTATCCCACCAGTATTCATGGCCTTTGGAGATGGAATTACAGGAATCGTGAGAAACGCTGTTTTTAAAAAACGTACCAAACATCCTATTGGCAATGTGTTCATGGTCATCGTCTGCATCATTTTTGGCTACATTTTAGCAGGTCAAGCAGGAATACCTATTTGGGGAATCATTGCAGGAGTCGTAGCATCGATTGTGGAACGCTATGAATTTGGCCCAATTGACGACAATGTATTGATAACTGTAAGTGCTTCGATCATTCTTTATATAGGTAATTATACTGGATCATTATCATGAGATAATGGCAAAAAAAATATAAAAAAGTGGACTTGTCGGGATTTGAACCCGAGGCCTCTTCCATGCCAAGGAAGCGATCTTCCGAGCTGATCTACAAGCCCTGTAATGCTTTTTTTGTTATCTGGCGGCTGGTGAATTCAATAGGAGCACATAAAAGTTGCGCCTGATTACGGCAAAAACACCTTTGAAAAATAGGTATTGTATCTATTGGTTAATATTTTATATGACCATGAGATTATCTTTCTTAGATAAACCATATCGAGGATGGGATATGGAACCAATTGGTTCTAAAAAGAAAAAAACATCATTGATGGAGATGGTAGAAAGATGTTGAATATATCAAATGTCTACTTGTTTTTGTTATTACTTTCAGCGATTATCTCTTTTTTTCTGGTTTATTACATCTGGAGGAGATTTGTCCTTGAAAAGGATATGAATCCAGCTAAATATTTAATGATAATTTTAGCTGGTGTCTTTGTCTGGTCTATTGGAGCAGCATTAGCACTTTGGTTTCCCTCTGAAGGGTTAACCTATTTTTGTGAACAATGGAAATATGTTGGAATTGTGTTCATTCCACCAACCTGGGTGTTGTTTGCAAGTTCCTGGACCGGGAGAGATAATTGGATTAATATAAAGACAGTTTTAGCTCTTTTTTTTATACCTTTGATTAGTTTGCCCTTGATTTTCTCTGATGCAGTTCATCATTTGTTTTGGGAAAAGATAGCATATATTCCAGTTGGTCCTTATCTTAGCACTACTGTTGTTCACGGTCCTGCATGGTGGATGTTTTGGATTTATGCTTACATTATGCTTATTATTGGTTCTTTTTACATTTTTAAAAGTGCGATTACCTTGCAAAATGTTTATAAGAAACAGGCTTTTTTGTTGTTGATAGGGGCATTTATCCCATGGATTGCAAACATTCTTTTTTCCCTGA
>JAWOBC010000180.1:0-4457 GCA_046498165.1 Thermoplasmatota archaeon | reverse complement strand
TTAATTGCTGCTCTTACCACCGCGCTTGGCTTTGGCATCCTCATCTTTGCTCCTATTCCACCCCAGCAGCAATTTGGTTTTATTCTTGCTGTTACCATTGTTTATTCATTTTTAACCTCCATTTTTATCTTACCACTGGTTTTGTTTCATTGGGCCAAAAGAAGAAAACGAAGATATGGTTACGTGGTGAGTTCTAAGACCAGACGAATGGAAAACGGGAAGTGGGTGATAAATCATCAATCATCTAATGAAAACGATTCCTGTAAACGATAAAACCGGCAAATTTGGTTTCTTTTCTAAAAATGATGAATGTTTTTCATTTGTTTTTTACCATGGTTTGTGTCTCTCCTTTTTTTATATACCAAATATTTATGTATCGGATGTGAATACACTCGTTGTGTATCCACAGCAACGAAGAAAATAGAACCAGTATGAGTTCTTTTTTTCTCGTGGATCAATTAAGATTGATACGTTAAGTATGTCGATTAGTCGAGGTGTGAAAAAGAAATGACTGAAACAAAACAAGAAAAGTGGAAATCAATGGATGGTAATACCGCTGCAGCTCATGTTGCCTATGCGTTCAGTGATGTTGCCGCAATCTATCCCATCACCCCATCTTCACCTATGGGTGAGATGGCTGATGCCTGGTCTGCACAAGGAAGAAAAAATATTTTTGGTCAAACCGTAAAGGTTTCTCAATTACAATCCGAAGCAGGAGCAGCAGGAGCGATACATGGATCTCTTTCAGCTGGAGCATGCACTACTACATTCACGGCTTCACAAGGTCTGTTGTTGATGCTTCCCAATATGTATAAGATTGCTGGTGAACTGATGCCAACCGTTTTTCATATTGCTGCTCGATCCATTGCTGCTGAAGTGCTTTCTATTTTTGGTGATCATCAAGATGCCATGGCTGTGCGACCCACCGGGTTTGCTGAACTTGCTTCTTCTTCTATTCAGGAGGTCATGGATTTAGCATTAGTTGCTCATCTCGCAACTCTTAGATCATCCATTCCGTTTTTACATTTCTTTGAAGGATTTCGCAGTTCCCATGAAATCCAAAAAATCAAAATGATTGATTATGATGCGATGGCAGATCTTGCTGATTGGGATGCTATTAAAAACCATCGTAATCGAGCGTTAAACCCCAATCATCCTCATATCCGTATGGGTGCTATGGGGCCAGATACCTATTTCCAAGTGAGGGAACGAGGTAATGAATTCTATGAAAAGGTCCCAGAGATCGTGCAAGAGGAAATGGATAAGGTAGCAAAGTTAACGGGGAGACAATATCATCTCTTTGATTATGTTGGTGATCCAAATGCTGAAAGAGTTATTGTGATGATGGGAGCTGGAGCGAAAACAACAGAAGAAGCTGTTGAGTATTTGAAAGCTCAGGGGGAAAAAGTTGGTGTAGTGATTGTTCGTCTTTATCGACCATTTTCTGCTGAGGATTTCTATAATATTATACCGAAATCTGCTGAGAAAATCGCAGTGCTAGATCGAACCAAGGAACCTGGTGCTTTTGGTGAACCATTATATTTAGATGTATGTAGTGTGTTTCAGCAGAAAAAGGATAATCGACTTATTGTTGGCGGTCGATATGGTCTTTCTTCTAAACAGTTTACTCCAACCATGGCAAAAGAAGTCTTTGATAATCTTAAAAAGGATCAACCAAAGAATAATTTCACGGTTGGAATCATTGATGATATCACGAATACTTCGCTTCCACAATCAGAAAATATTGATACGGCTCCGGAGTCCATGGTTCGCTGTAAATTCTGGGGGATTGGTGGCGATGGAACCGTTGGAGCTAATAAAAATGCCATTAAGATCATTGGTGATAACACCAAAAAATATGCGCAGGGATATTTTGAATATGATGCCAAGAAATCCGGTGGAGTTACCCGATCTCATCTTCGTTTTGGTGATGAACCAATTAAATCCCGTTATTTGATTAATACTGCTGAGTATATTGCATGTCATAATCCATCATATGTGGATAAATATGACATTTTGGAAGGCATCAAAAAAGAAGGAACATTTGTGTTAAATTCTGCATGGTCACTGGAGGAAATGGAGAAGAAATTCCCTTCATCTTTGAAACGAAAGATTGCTGAAAATAATCTAAAGTTTTATAACATTGATGCCGTGGCTATTGCTAAAGAAGTCGGTCTTGGTCAGCGGATTAACATGGTCATGCAGACGGTGTTTTTCAAGCTTTCAGAGATCCTTCCACTTGATGAATCGGTTCGATTGTTAAAAGAAGCAATTAAGAACACGTATGGGCGGAAAGGTGAAGATATTGTTAATATGAACTATAAAGCCGTTGATATTGCTCTTGAACGGATTCAAACGATTGATTATCCGGAATCCTGGAAGACTGCTGAAGATAAACCAGTAACCGAAGAGGAATCGGATAAACCTGCGTTTGTGAAAAAAATCGTGGATACCATGGCATCATTACGTGGAGATAGGTTAAAAACCTCTGATTTTGAACCATCTGGTTTTTTCCCTCTTGAAACCACCAAATATGAAAAACGAGGGATTGCTATTGATGTTCCTGAATGGCAAATGGATAACTGTATTCAATGTAATATGTGTTCCCTGGTCTGTCCGCATGCAGCAATTAGACCAGTGTTGGTCACCGATGAGGAATTAGAACAGGCTCCAGAGGGTTTTGATGCGAAAAAGGCTATGGGTAAAGAAGCAAAAGGGTATTCTTTCCGTATTCAAATTTATCCTGAGGACTGTGTTGGCTGTGGGAATTGTGCAGATATCTGTCCTGCTAAGGAAAAAGCATTGATTATGAAACCATTACCAACACAAAAAGATCAGATTCCATTGCAACAGTATGCAGATGACCTTCCAGAGAGGGATGGTGGATTCAATAAATATTCATTGAAGGGATCGCAATTCAAAAAACCATTACTGGAGTTTTCTGGTGCGTGTGCTGGTTGTGGTGAAACACCATATGTGAAACTTCTTACTCAACTGTTTGGTAGTCGTATGGTGATTGCTAATGCCACGGGTTGTTCTTCTATTTGGGGTGGTTATGCACCTAGTGTTCCCTGGGTAAAGGATAAACATGGACGTGGTCCTGCTTGGGCGAATAGTTTATTTGAGGATAACGCTGAATATGGTTTTGGCATGCAATTAGCAACCACGCAGCGACGCGATCATCTTAAAGATCAGATAAAAAAAGCTCTAGATGATAATGTGGTCTCTAAAGATTTAAAGGATTTATTTGAACAATGGCTAGCGCATTTCAATGATGGAGATGAAACAGATCGATTGTCTTTGCAGATTCAGGATACCATGAAAGATATGGATAAGAATGGTGTGCTTGCTGATATTTGGGAAGCAAAGGATATGCTAATGAAACCATCTCATTGGATTATTGGTGGTGATGGTTGGGCTTATGATATTGGCTTTGGTGGTTTGGATCATGTGTTGGCAAGTGGTGCTGATGTCAACGTGTTAGTACTGGACACTGAGGTCTATTCTAATACTGGTGGACAGGCTTCAAAGGCGACACCTCATGGATCAGTTGCTAAGTTTGCCTATTCTGGGAAGAAAACCAAAAAGAAGGATCTTGGGTTGATGATGATGAACTATGGCTATGTCTATGTTGCTTCAGTAGCCATGGGTGCAAATATGAATCATGTGATCAAGGTGATGAAAGAAGCGGAATCCTATCCTGGTCCATCACTAGTTATTGGTTATGCTCCATGTATTAATCATGGTATTAAAGCTGGAATGGGGAAGTGTCAAGCTGAAGAAAAACAAGCGGTCACTGTTGGATATTGGCCATTGTATCGTTTTGATCCACGATTGGCTGAAGAAAATAAAAACCCCTTCCAATTGGATAGCAAGGAACCAAAAGGGAGTTTGCATGATTTCATCATGGGTGAAATCCGATATAACTCGTTAACACGAACGTTTCCTGAAGAAGCAAAACGATTGCATGCCTTGTTGGAAGAGGATGTGAAGCAACGCTATCAGAGATACAAGGAAATGGCTGAAGCATAAACCATTTTCTTTTTTTCCTTTTTTTCGCTAAACATTGAAATAATGCGTCGATGTTGATGCTGAGTATGTTATCTGAAAAACTGAAGAAGTTGGATGCCTATATTCAAAAGATTGATCAGATGAGACCAATTGATGTACTAGGCTCCTCTATTGACTCCTTTCAACAAAGGCAAGATGAGTCGGTGATGAATGCTAGTGTTGAACTCGATCAATTTTCAAAAGAAATCATTGAGCTGATCCATCGGTATCAGCAAAAGGGGATTTCTGCTGAGAAAATAGCTTGTCAGTTGTATACTGATCTTTTATTTTTTGTTCGAAAAACTCGTATTCTTTCCTATGCTGAACAATTGGGTATTGATCATCGATTATATAAAAAACAAATGGATTTTTTGTTTAAAGGAAAATCATAGTTTTTTTTATCAGAA
>JAWOBC010000167.1:0-8441 GCA_046498165.1 Thermoplasmatota archaeon | reverse complement strand
AAAGAAACAAATTACTGAATATCTTGATGCAATAAACATTCTTTACGGAAACAGTGTTGATATCACTATTCAGGTAGACAGCTTTAATGAAATCGAAGAGAAAAATGAGGAGAATAATCAATACCAGATATATTGTGCTCCATCTAGAGACAATACTCCCCCTGTTTTTATCACTGAACCATCAGTTGTTGATACAACCGAATCCTCTGTGCTTATCAGCTGGAAAACAGATGAAATGAGCAATGGGACGGTGAAATATAGTCAAAAACTAGGTATCTATGAACAGAAGGTTGAAACAGATGATTTTAATATTGAACACTCAGTGACTCTTGAGAATTTGAACACTGATTCCATCTATCATGGCATGGTTGATGTATGGGATCAACAGGGCAATAAGAATTCGAGCAAATCCTTTTTCTTTACAACAAAATTAAAAAAAGATACTGATCTGCCAATGGTTCAATTACCCTCCGTTGAAAAGATTAGCGGACCTATTAGAATCATAGCAAATGCTTCTGATAAATCCGGAATCGATCATGTTTCATTTACCGTAGATGGAAACCATATATATACCGCCTATTCAGCACCATACCATTTTTATTTTAATGGTGACGCCTATGAAGATGGAATATATGATCTAAAAGTAGATGTTGTTGATACAACTGGTAACAGTAATCTGTTCCAGAAGGATCTCATTGTACAGCATACCATCCCAAAAGTTGATAGTGATGATTTTCCAAATGTCACTATTCTCTCCCCGGAAGCTGATTCAGAACATTTTGGTAACATTATAATTGATGCTCTGATCAATCATACCGAACCAATAAAGAGAGTAGAATTCTATATTGATGGTTTCTTATGGCATATCTCCTATGGTTATTCACAGGGAGAAGTTATTGATCCCTGGGGTAATAGAATACCAATTGTGGGCGATTCTTTACCGCGACCTTTTAATAAATCATTTCAATGGTATCTGAAATCCTTAGAGGAAATTTCTACATTGGAAAACACCCTAATTGAAAACAAAAGTACCTTGATTGAAGTAAAAGCATATGATACCTATGGTGTAAAAGGTAGAGATTCGATAACGGTGTATCATACATGGGAAGCACCTCGTACGCCGTCTCTAGAGATTCAACGGGAGGTAACCCAAATTGATAACTATCTTGTCATGAATGTTACTGTTTACAATCATGGATTTGGCAGTGCTGAAATGGTGAGTCTAACCGATAAACACTATGGTTTTCAGATAGGAAATCTAATTTCATCAAATCAACCAGCAACCTATGAAATTTCAAATCTGAGTTATATTATAAAAGGATCTTCATCAGGTATACCAATAAGAAAACCAGTTGAAACAGTGACCATTCATCTCGATAATAATTTATCTGGTATGAATCAATGGAGTTTCTCCTATGAACTCTTTCCATTGTTTACCAATAACATGGAATACAATTGGTTTGAAATAGCAGTATATAGTCAACTTAATTATAATGGAAAAACAGAGTATATACACAACCCATATGAACCATCACTGCATTGGACCGAACAAACGGTTTACTCATCATTTGAACAAGCAGATTATTTGATTGTTACCAATCCATTGCATTTATATGATCTTAACCCCGACACTGAACATGTAAATGAATTACTCTTTACAATCACAGAGTTAGCTAGAGAGAAAAAAGGAGCAATTGGATATATTTTATTTGATTTATCCGCAGATGATATTCATAGTGAGATAAACAATTGGGGAAATAATTATCTCAACCAATCCTGGAGATCACAGGGGTATCTTCTTATTGTAGGGGAAACTGAGATAATTCCCTCGTTTACTGCTCGTTGGAACTTTGATTTTGATACTGATGATGAAACTATATATTGCACGGATTATCCTTATGCAAATACTAAAGGCAAAACGATTATGCCTGAGTTACATATTGGACGAATAATCGGTGATACCTGCATCAATCTCACTAGGCCGTTACGGGCAAGTCTTGATGTGCATTATGGAACAGCATCGTTTAAACGAGGATATGAAACAGGTGCAAAAGCATTATGTCTGAGTGGTGGTGGAAATGGAGAGGGAACATTTTGGTCTCATGTTAATAATGTTGCATCATTGCTAACTTCAGCGGGTTATCAAACAATCTCTCTCAGGGAAGCAATTTATGAAGATAGAATGTTTAATGAATTATGTAGTAATAGTAATAATCAAAGTGTGATTTATTACCGGAATCATGGAAACACTGATGGACAAGCATGGACCGGTGTCATCACCAGTAATAGTATTACCTCTTGGCCGATTAGTAATATATCATTTGGGCGTGCTCATCCATTAGTATTTGCCTGTTGCTGCTGTGCAGGTCAATATGAGCATAATCCCAATTATGATACCGGAGGGGAAAAAGGAATTGCTGAAGGATTTTTTGATCAAGGTGCTGGGATCTATATTGGTTCAACTGAGCTTTCTGCTCGGGATCTCAATGGAGTATATTCAAGGGATTTCTTTAGACGTTGGGCAGGAAACCCTGGAAAAACAATTGCACAAGCTTGGAAAGAAACAAGAAGAAAAGCAGCAGATGAATGGTGGTTTGAAAATGATCGATTCTGGTCTGCTGAATATCAATTTTATGGAGATCCAAAGTTTGGAGAGTGAATTTTTTGAAAATGTATAAAACTTTGTTGATTTTGATTCTACTGCTCTCTCTGATTATTTCAGTACATGCTGAGACAATAGAAATCGATATACCGGTTTATGATGTTACTCAATCAGATGGATATGATGTTATTTCTATTCCAAATGGGAGTAGTATCTCGATACCAGGTTACCCTATGCTTCCCTACTATATCGTTCATTCATGGCATTCAACTGAATATGAAATACAGGATATTACCCTGATAGAAAAATCTGGATTAATTGAACAAAAAGGATTAGATATAAAACAGTATGAATTACAATGGGGATCAGAAACTAATGAACCCATCTCGGAAAATGTATCAGCAGGATGGTTCCCAGATCAAGAATTCATATGGCGGACTGATGAAAACGCAAATGATACTACAACTCTTTCTCTTCTCATATTTCCTTTTTTTTATAATACAACATCACAGGAATCAAAATTTTACAGTCAGTACCGATTTCAAGTGAACTATGTTCATTCAACGGTAACTATTGCATCCTTGTACACTGATCAGAATGTCTTTGATTTAAATGAAAATGTGACAGTTAACCTAGAAATACAGAGTAGTGATGAACAACAACATGACCTCATTATTTCTGGGGAGGTAAAACAAAATGGAAAACATATCGATTACCTTACCTTAAGAGAACTAAAAGATTTTCAGACAATGGGAGGAGTTTCATTACAGTGGGATGCCCAAGATGCTAACTGGGGAATATATGAACTGTTTGTGCAAATCCAAGATAAAAATGGCATAATTTATGATCGAGATGTTGTTTCCTTTACCTTGGGTGAACCAATTATCAATATAACAGATCTGTTTGTGAATAATAACAATTTTACCATAGGTGATTCTGTCCATTTTTCTGCACAAATTGAAAACACAGGAGATATCACGCTTTCAGGTACTTGCATTGTAGAAATTCATTCATCTAAGGATAAACTTGAAACATTTCAGTTTCCATTTAAAAACCTTAGTGCTCAGGAAGAAAAAATCTTTGAATCTAAGTGGGATAGTTCATCAGCCATTTCAAATGAATCTTATTCGCTCATAGGATATGTTATCCATACCGGAGGGGCATCTCAAATAGCAAAGATTGAAATGAACCCTCATGAAAAAATGCAAAATCAAACGCCAGGATTTGATTACATCTTACTATTACTTTTTGTCATAGGATGTTTTAAGAAACTAATCGGTTGACCTTGAGGGACTTAATAAGCTAGGTTTCATTTCTTCTCTCATCTATTTATGTCTCATATTTATTCATCGATATTTCTTATAAAAAAATATCATTTTTTTACGGCTTTTTTAGACCATGAAATAATTTTAAATAGAGCTTGTTCTATTCATTTTTTTACTTGGTTCGCTGGGCTTTTTTTGTCCATTGAAACGTCGTTTTTAAAGGAAATGGAAAAGTATAATAACCCCCCATGACATACTATATAGTGTGGTAAGAGTATAAAGATATACAATATATAGTATATCTTGTAAGGATTGTGAACGGGATGCAATGTCCATATTGTCAGCATGAAAACACCAAAGTCACCGATTCTCGAGAAACCGGCATCTATTCAATACGCAGACGCCGAGAATGCCTTGAGTGCCACCGTCGATTCACCACCTATGAACACATTGAAATGAGCCCCGTCTACATCATCAAAAAAGATGGTCGACGAGAAAAATATGACAAAACAAAAATCCAAAATGGCGTAGCAAAAGCTCTCGAAAAACGACCCATCAGCCATGATCAAATGGAAACCATGATCGATGACATCGAGGAAAAAATCAGACGGCAAGGCAAAGAAGAAATCGAAAGCACCAGAATCGGAGAATTTGTGATGGAAGAACTACAAAAACTGGATCAAGTCGCCTACATTCGCTTTGCATCAGTATATCGATCCTTTGCTGACATCACCCTCTTTGAAAAAGAAGTTCAAAAACTCACCAAAAAAACAAGAGAGGAAGAAAAAAAATGATTAGGAAGATAAAAAAACGAAACGGAAAAATAGATGATTTCAATCCATTCCGCATCACCAATGCAATATGGAAAGCTGCCCAAGCCGTGGGAGGAAAAGATCATAGACGGGCCAGTGAAATCACCGAAAACGTCCTTGAAGAACTGGAAAAAAATCTTAAACCCGGTGAGATACCAACCGTTGAACAAGTACAAGACACCGTAGAAAAAGTACTCATCGAAGAAGGCCATGCAAAAACAGCAAAGGCCTATATCTTGTATCGTCATCAACATGAGGACATTAGGGAAATTGGTGGTTTACTCAAAGACATCGATGTAGTAGATGGTTATCTTTCCATGATGGACTGGAAAGTCAATGAAAACAGTAACATGAGTTACTCCTTACAAGGACTCAACGTCTATGCCACTGAAAACATCATTTCCCATTATTGGTTAAATAAGATTTATCCACCTGAAATCGGGGAAGCTCATAGCAAAGGAGATTTTCATGTTCACGATCTTGGCACCCTTGGAGCCTACACTTATTATGGCAGAGAAACAATAATTGCTAAAATCAATGGAAAAGTGCAGGTTATCTCATTTCAGGATCTTTATGAAAAACTTAATCTTTACGAGAAACTATTGTCTAAAAAGGATAGTGCACATGCTAAGTATCCTGATAATGTTCAAGTACTTGATAAAAATGGTTGGACCAATGTTACACGGGTAGTAAAAAAAGCGAAGAATAAATCAATGCACTTCATTAAAAACGAGGGTGGACAATCAGTTATTGTCACTGAAGATCATCCGATGATACTTGGATCAGAAATGTTCAAACAAGCTAAACGAATCGATAAGCAGACGGATAAGTTATTAACAGTTGATGTTAAAACTCTTTTAAAAAATGAATCCTTGTTTTTCAAAAAAGAAATAAGAATTTCGGAAGAATTAATTCGAAATGACATCACTGAGTTCTGGGTTGAAGGACTTCCATATGAAGAATTTTTAACGTACAAAACTAAAATTCCAGATAATGCAATCATCTCAACGTCAAATAATGCTCATGATCTGTCAAATACACTAGCACTAACTGAAGATCTTGGATATTTCGTTGGTTTTTATATTGCTGAAGGATGGATGGGACCTCATCGTGTTTCAATAAAACAAAAAGATACTCATGAAAATAAACAGATTATCGATCGGTTAAAACAAGCTGCTTACGAATTTGGTTGCAGACCTTATATTAAAACTGAGGATGGACATATCATCTTGCAAATCGCGAATTCAACATTCACGAATTACGTGATGGAGACTATTTTTGATGTAAAAGGAAGCAGTAAAGAGAAACGATTGCCTGTTGATATTCTTCAGTATAACAAAGATTTCGTTAAAGGTGTTATCGCAGGAATAATCGATGGAGATAGGTCAGTGACCACATCTCAAACAAGTATCGTATTACGAACTGCTTCTCGAACATTACTTGAACAGATGTCACTGATGTTAAATATTATGGGTTTCACGGTTCGAGATCGAAATATAGAAGGTGTTGGTTCAACTCGAACCTATAATGATAGATTGTTGATACAACATCATCCATTATATGGAATTAGTTTTAGGACACTTGAGCATTCTATTCCTTCTATTAAATATCAATCTGCAAATCTTTCAACAAAAGCCTGGCGAGCAGAAGGATCTGGTTGGCACAACGTGTTGAATAATGAGCAAACTGAGATTCCAGATAAATATATTTATGATATCACCACGGAGTCTCATACGCTTGTTGTTAATGGCATGTGGAATCATAATTGCGTAGGCTGGGATTTACAAGATATCCTGATGAAAGGATTCAAAGGCGTTTCAGGTAAAATCGAAAGCAAACCAGCAAAACATTTTGGTACTGCTCTTATGCAAATTGTGAATTATTTATATACACTACAGGGAGAAGCAGCAGGTGCCCAAGCACTATCAAATTTTGATACCTTGCTTGCTCCATTCATTAGATCTGATGATTTAACCTATGAACAAGTGAAACAAGAAATGCAGAAGTTCATGTACAACATGAATGTACCGACCAGGGTAGGTTTTCAAAGTCCATTTACAAATATCACACTTGATCTCACCGTTCCAACATATATGAAAGATGAACCAGTCATCATTGGAGGCAAACCTCAAGAAACTTCTTACAAGGAATACCAAGAAGAAATGCATATGATCAATCAAGCATTCGCTGAGATCATGATCGAGGGTGATGCACAAGGAAGACCGTTTACATTTCCTATTCCAACCTATAATATCACAAAGGATTTTGACTGGGAGAATAAAAAACTTGATTCATTATGGGAAATGACCGCGAAATATGGAATTCCGTATTTTTCTAATTTCATCAATAGTAATATGTCTCCTGAAGATGCTCGGAGCATGTGTTGTCGACTTCGTCTCGATAACCGTGAACTAAGGAAACGTGGTGGCGGTCTGTTTGGTGCAAATCCAAAAACCGGATCCATTGGTGTTGTTACTATCAATCTGCCACGTATTGGCTATCTTGCTCGGGATGAAAAAGATTTTTTCAACCGATTAGATGAAATGATGGATTTAGCAAAAGAAAGTTTAATTATCAAACGAGAAGTCATTGAAAATCTTACTGAAACTGGCTTACATCCATATTCCCGGTTTTATCTTGCTGATATCAAAAAAGCGTATGGGCAATTCTGGAAGAATCATTTTTCCACCATTGGCCTTATCGGGATGAATGATGCCTTGCTTAATTTCATGAATAAAAGCATTGGTGATCCTGAAGGAGAAAAGTTTGCTGAAAAAGTCATGGATCATATGCGGGATAGAATCTCCGATTATCAGGAGGAAACTGGCAGTATTTTTAATCTTGAGGCAACACCAGCTGAAGGAGCAAGTTATCGGATGGCCCGCATTGATAAAAAAACCTATCCAGATATCCGCGTGTATAATCAGGAGAATTACCGGCGTAATGGCGATAGAGATGTGGAACCGTATTATACGAATTCCACGCAGCTTCCTGTTGGGTTTACCACTGATGTGTTCAAAGCCCTAGATTTGCAAGATGGATTGCAAACTCGGTATACGGGTGGAACGGTGCTTCATATTTTCCTTGGTGAAGATGCACCGAATCCTGATGCAGTTA
The DNA here is from genome assembly GCA_046498165.1 of Thermoplasmatota archaeon. Taxonomy (GTDB): domain Archaea; phylum Thermoplasmatota; class E2; order DHVEG-1; family DHVEG-1; genus EX4572-165. The sequence goes on along the minus strand of JAWOBC010000167.1, from coordinate 645 downwards.
AACAACTGGTTCGAAAAGTTGCTGAAAACTATGAACTCCCCTATTATACCATCACTCCAACCTTCAGTGTCTGCCCAGAACATGGGTATATCGCTGGAGAACATGAGTTTTGTCCTAAGTGTGAAGTTGAAGGGGAAACCACGGTCTGTGAAGTCTACTCCAGAGTCGTTGGTTACCTCCGACCAGTCAATCAATGGAACAAAGGAAAACAACGAGAATTTACTGATCGAAAAACCTTTACCCCCTTTGAATCAGAAAACAATGAAAAACAGGAAATGCTGGCAGAAGCATGAAACTGAAGCTTGGTGGACTACAAGAAACATCACTCCTGGATTACCCAGGAAAGATTTGTGCCATTGTATGGACGGTGGGATGTAATTTCCGCTGTCCCTTTTGTTATAATCCAAACATGGTCTACGGAAACACTGATATTATTCCCATTGATCATGTGCTTTCTTTTCTAGATAAACGAAAGGGAAAACTTGATGCTCTATCCATCACCGGAGGAGAACCCTTGCTTCATAAAGACCTTGATTTGTTTATAAAGGAAGTGAAAAATCGTGGGTTTTTAGTAAAACTTGATACCAATGGAACCTTTCCTCATCGATTAAAACAATTACTTGATGAAAAACGTGTTGATTATGT
>JAWOBC010000054.1:0-6152 GCA_046498165.1 Thermoplasmatota archaeon | reverse complement strand
CCTTAATACTTCCACTCGGATTCACACTTTCCAATTTCGCATACACACCTTCAACATCAACAAGCGGTGTGTTTCCTATAGCATCTAACACGGTTCGATGAGGCATATGCATCACAAAAAACAAACATCAGCTAATACAAACCGTTCTATTAAAAGGATTTCATCATAGAACGAGGTTATCGAATAATCAGCAGATTTGTGAGACCTCATAATCATACCACTGATGCCGCAACGTTTTAGAACTTTCAAAAAACAACGCAGGAACATGTTTCAACGAAATCTCAAGCGTCGTAATCATTTCTCTAGTCTGAGAAACGATCTGATATTTATCAAAAAACGAAACATTCGGTTTGGCAAATAACATCTCAGCTTTCTTAGAATGAAAAATCATCTCTTGAGCAACCGTTTCAGCACTCCTCAGTTCTTTTAACAACATTTCTTGAAAACTCATTATCTCTTCATGAAATGAAACAGTATCAATAAGCAAAGCCAACCGACTGAGTTGCTGTAAACATTGTTTTGTTTTTTGACAATAATTCAAAAGAATATCAGAAAAATGATACGTATACAGCAATGGCCGAGATGAAGATTTAAAAAACAGGCTTTGATCAAAGTCCGATTGATACAGCTGCTGTAATTCCTCGGTTTTATTTTGAAGAGATCGAAGCAACTGCTCATAACAAGAAATCTTTTGGACACTCTCTGAAAACAATGATACGTTTTCTACATCATCAAGGCAAAAATGGGATCGTTGAAAAACCATAGAAAGAAATGAAGAATTCTGCTGGAACTGAGGAGAAAACATTAAGGAATCATCTGAAACCACATGAAATAACGAATTATAAATCACCCGTCGCCCATAATAAGGATCACCTGGCCAGGATCGATTCTGAAAAAGAAACGAAATATTATTGACAAACTCAGGATGACTCGCAAACAACACCATGGATCCCTTGCCAAACTGAGAACACACCCAACTAGGGGAATTGACGACTTGTCTTTGAATAAAAGCCGGTGATTCATCCTGATTTCGTGTTTCAACAGTTGAAAAAAAAGCAAGCGATTTCGTCTTTTTTCCAAGAGAAACAAACCATGGACCACTGAAGAACTCATGAACAGAATGATTCATGTTATAGGTTACTGGATGCTGATTAGTACACACCAGAGAAGTGGACTGATACAGATTTTCCAATACCTTGGGTCGTTCATTCATCAATGAATCACTTAAACACAATGTAAGAGAGGCAGGAGGACACCGAAGAAAAGGAATTTTTGAAGCAAGCAAATGAACTGGTGAAAAAGGATTTGGAAAACCTGATGAAGCAACTAATGCACCATAACACGAACCAATAAATCCACCACCATTCCGCACGAAATCACGAATGCGTTGACATCCTTTTTTATTACTTAAACTCTGAAGAACCTCTACCGGGCTAGCTGGATCTGGTTCATACGGCCACATAAACACATTATAGCGTTCATTTGACAACTGTGAAGCGGTTTCATCATCCAACAGAAAATCAAATGAAAAAAAGCCTGCTGCTTCAGCCATTAACAAATAACAAGGCCATCCATAACGAGTAGGAGTGCCGAAATGTTGCGCGATTCTTGGTTCAGATAAAAAAGTAACATTCACATCTATGTTCTCGTACATCGCATAACTGGATATTTTTTCAGCCTGGGAATCAAGCTCATGAAAAAAACAATAATCAGAAAGAATAGTGATGATTCGAACATCCTTCTCAATGTTACCCGTGAAGGGAACAAAAAAATCTCCTTTATGAATTGTTTTATTCAGAGAAGAATTCAGCCATGGAAACAAACTACACTTAATGGTTTTTTCTTCATGAATCCAAGCAACCGAAATATTCTCCCGGAGTAAATCATTGATTAAAAAGAATATCCTACTCTGAGTAACTGTTTCTTGGGTGGTATGGGTTTCTGATGGAACAGGTATGATGAACCCGTAATAAGATAACTCATCCAAAGAAGAATTCAAATCATTCGGCGATGAAACCAATTGATCTGCTGCATGAAATGAAGGAAGAAAAAGAAGGAACACAATGAAAAAAGACAATACTCTTGATTTTATGCTCATTACATAAAAAAATAATAAAGGGACTATAAATGATTATTCCCTGTTATCCCTTTAAATGTTTAATGGTCATTGATCAACTAATAGACCACCACGTTTATAAATTGCTAATTGCGATGGTGAAAATGGTTTTGCTTGTATTGTTTCACCCGTGGTCTCATTAGTGATTTTTCCGGTTTTAAAATCAACGACTAGATGGTCTGTATCATTGGTTTTATCAGTAATATCCTCAGCAACAAGTATTGGCATCGCATTATTGATGGCGTTACGTTCATAGATCGCACCAAAAGACTCAGCAATAATCACACTAATCCCCAATGATTTAAAACAATCCACTGCTTGCTGCCGGCTACTTCCACAACCAAAGTTCTTACCCACGACCACGATATCACCAGATTTTGCTTTTTCAGCAAAATCCTCATAGCCTTTCAGATTATCAAAAGTATACTGACCCATCTCCTCAATATCAGTGATATGAAGATACCGATTATGAAAAATCATATCCGTATCGATATTATCCTTCTGAATCACCCATGCCTGACCAGATACCTCAACTGCTGGTTCCCCGCTTTCTTCCTTGCTCTGTTTACGTTCATAGGTATACTCCCGAGCAATACTCACCGGAACTGGCTTTTCATCAATGCAATCTGCAGTGGTAATCTTTCCAGAAACAAGTGATGCTGCAACCGTTGCCGGACTAGCTAGATACACATTACCCGGACCTTGTTTCCCCGTAAAATTTCTGTTACCCGTTGAAACTTCTACTTCATCCTTTCCGGTTTGACCAATTTGACCAGCAGCACAACCTGCACAACCCGCAGCACCAACCAAGGCACCAGCTTGTTTAAAGATATCAATGAATCCCTCATCCAAACACGCCTTCCAAATCTGATCGGTAGCTGGAACAATCTTTAACACTCTGCCCGGGGCTATCTTATGATCCTTTAAAATCGCTGCTGCTTCTTTCATATCCTCAAAACGACCATTGGTACACGACGCAATAATCCCAGAATCAACCCTTACTTCACCAGCATCATCAACTGGTATTACATCCTCAGGATGACCCGGTCGAGCAATCATCGGTCGAATACCACTAATGTCAATCTCAATGGTTTTTTCATATACGGCATCATCATCAGCAAACACCGGTTCAACATCACGGCCTACACAATCCCGATAAAAATCAAGGACTGCATCATTTGGAGGAAACAACAACACTATTCCACCCATCTCCGTTGCCATTGATGCAATAGTAATCCGACCATCCAATAATAATGAATCAACATAATCACCATACATCTCAGCAGCATAGCCAAGCAGACCATTGGCACCAAGTTGTTTCAGCATACAAAGCACCACATCCTTAGGAGTTGCCTGCTTACTTGGCATTCCCTTTAACACGATTTTTATGGTAGCTGGAACCTTAAACCAAATCTTTCCATGTGCCCAGGCATGAGCGATATCCTTATCCCCCATACCCTGACCAAAGGCACCAATCGCTCCCAGAATATTTGCATGTGAATCCGTTGAAACAAGCGTACCACCTGGTTCTACCAAACCCTGCTCAATAGCAATATGAGTACCAATTCCTTGATCAATATCATATATTTTCAGATCATGTTTCCGAGCAAACAACCGACAGATATGCTGATTCGCCGCATATTTCTGATCACAACCCCCGGGATTACAATCAAACGTAAAACAGGTTTTTGCTGCATCATCAACACCCAGATTGTTCTCCTCAAGGTTTTTCACTACGTTTGCTCCACCGAAATCACGGGCAACACGAGCATCAATATTGATATCGATGATATCCCCAACTTGTGGTTTTTGATTTGAATGATTTTCAAAAATTTTTTGAATAATGGTTTTTCCCATACCAATTTCACTCCCTTTGATTTAAATCCCTTTCTTCAGGGCCATCATATTCACAATCAACACTAAACATTTTACGCATCGGTTTAAACCGAGTTTGTTCTTCATATACCTGCGCAGTCAACCCAGCAACTCGACCAAGCAAGAAAAATGCTTTTCCCAATCGCCAATCTAAATTCATATCAGAGATAACCGCTGCGATTGCTCCATCAACATTAATAGGAAGTTTCTTTCCCAATGAATCAGTTAATTCTTTTTCAATTGCTCGAGCTAACTTGATATGATCACCAGCAATATCCAGTTCATCAGCCAATGCAAACAGTCGAACCGTCCGAGGGTCCTCAGAATGAACACGATGACCAAAACCAAGAATCCGTTGGTGTTTTTCTCTAGATTCAGCAACCAATGTTTTTGCCATCTCATTAACAGAACAACCCTCCTCTTTCATTCGTTCTACTCCCGCTTGCATGAAACAAGCACCTTTTTCAATTGCACCACCATGAGCATCACCAATACTAAGAATACCAGCTGCTACCGCACTAGGCAAAGGCACTCCACCTGAAGCAACCACACGAGCAGCCATTGGAGAAGGGGAAGTCACCCCATGATCAATACAAGCAGTAAGAATCGCATCCATCATCTTCCCTTGCGACTTACCGGGTAACTCACCAGTAATCAACAGATAAACCACATGAGGAAAAGGAATATTACCCATCAAATCCTGCTGACGATAACCCTTGGTTACCAAATGATTCGGTTCCACCTTTGTTATTGAACTTTTCCAATGCATACTAAATCATTCCTCCACCTTGTAGATCACATCAAGCAATTCACCATTACGCCATTTGGTGATACCAATGATTTCATCACCAAGTTGAACCTCAGGAGGACCACCCGTTTCATCATCAGCGATTTGTTTTAATTCCTCAATAGATACTAAATCAATATTCCCATCAATCCGATCCAGTAAGTCTTTCCGATGAGGATTCACTGCAATGCCTTGATCAGTGACAATAGCATCAATCACATCACCAGGAGTAGAAACAGTGGTAACACTTTCCCTAATCACCGGTATTGATTTCCGGAAAACAGGTATGGTAATCATAGTCAAGAAAGCTCCAGAGGCAGAATCCTGATGACCACCAATCCCATGCAACAAACGACCATCACTATGAGTGTTCACATTCACATTAAAACTCGTGTCAACCTCAGTTGCTCCAAGCATCGTCGCATGAAGCCCATCAAGATAACGACCCTTTGTTGATGGATCAGCATAATGACCAATATCAGTAATCAATCGCCGAGTTTCCTTTAAATATTTTACACTATCCACATCAAAACATTGTAGACCATAGGCATGTTCAACTAGTTTTTCTTTCTGCATCTCAGCAATAAACTTAGTGAATCCACCAGCAGCATAAGAAGCAACCACTTTTTTTTCTTCTAATGCCTCCTTAAGATATTGCAAGGCAGTAAGCGAAATCCCTCCTGCTCCAGCTTGAAACACCAAACCATCTTTTATCAAACCAACTGCCTCCATCAAATCGATACATTGCTTAGCAATATGTTTCTTTGTTGGATCATCAGTGAGCTTCAATGAACCAGACACAATATGTTCTGGGTCACCGATTCGATCTATTTCAACAACATAATCAACATAGCGTTCATCGATCTCCTGAAATGAACAGGGACGGGTTACCAAATTATCCGTAACAATAATCACATGATCCGCATGTATAGCATCAACTTGAGAATAACAAATAGGACCAAACGCACTTTTTCCTAAAAGACCCGTGCAATTTCCCCGGTTATCTGCTGCTGAAGCAGCAATTACTGCGATATCCACATGAAGTTCATCACTTCTCACCGCTGCCCAGCGACCACCATGCGACCGAAGAACCACCGGATGAGGTAAAGGCTGTTTAGAAACATAATCACCGACACTTCCATTGATACTTCCTTCAATCCTTGAAATCGTGCCATCCTTAATATGTTCAATCACCGGTTTATGAACCGGAAATAACGCCGTTTGCGCTAAACGGATGTTTTTCACACCCATTTCAGCGATATGATTGATGGTCTCATTAACGACAAAATCACCATTTCTCAATTGATGATGAAAAGAAATCGTCTGACCATCCTTCAATCCACATTTCTTCAAGGCATCTGAAAGACTAGTCAC
>JAWOBC010000076.1:0-27956 GCA_046498165.1 Thermoplasmatota archaeon | reverse complement strand
GATTTGATTATTATCACACCTGAGGAATATGTTGATGACATTGGTTTTTTTGTGGAAAATAAAACAAAACATGGGCTATCTGTTGAAGTCAAACCAACTGAGGAGATTTATAATGAATACTGGGGACGAGATCATCAGGAGCAGATTAAACGATATCTTTTTGATATGGTGAAACTAAATGATGTGTCATATGTGTTAATCTTGGGTGATATCAAAACCGTTCCCATCCGTAATTCTGATGCGTATCCATGGGATGATCCAAAACCATTCCATGGGAAAGGAATTCTTACTGATCTTTATTATGCTGATGTTTATGATGAAACCTTTGAGTTTTGCAGTTGGGATGCAAACAACAATGGTATCTTTGGAGAAGTAGATTATGGAGAGATGCATCAGTTTCCACCAACAGCTGGAAACATTGATCAAGTGGACCTGTATGCTGATGTGCATATTGGACGGATCCCTGCAACAAATGTCGATGAACTCATCATCGTGTTAAAAAAAATCTGTCGGTATGAGAAAATCACTGCGTATCAACTCTGGTTTAACAAAATCATTCTTGCTGGCGGGGATACCTTTCCCTTGTCAAAAGGATCACCTTTTAATCAATTCGAAGGAGAAATCACTAATATAAAAGTAGGCCAGCAGCTTCCGGGTTTTGAAAAAGTGTTTTTATGGTCCTCAGAGAGAAATCTGAATGCACTGACATTTAATGCTGCGATTTCAAAAGGCGCTGGTTTTGTCAGTTACGCTGGACATGGATTTGAACATGGATGGGGAACCTATCGACCAAATGCGGTTATCGATAAAAACCTGATTATTTATTATACTCCGTTTTTAAAGGGTATTAACAATGGTGATAAAACACCGATTATCTTTTTTGATGCTTGTCTTACCGCTAAACTTGATTTCAATATCTCTGATCTTATCAGTTATTATGGTGATAAAGCACGATTCGTTAACCGATTTCTCAAATTAGATCCAATGGATTTTCTTCCCAGTTTTGCCTGGTCTTTTTTGAAAAAGGAAAATGGTGGAGCAATTGCTACTATTGGAGCAACCAGACCTGCCTATACCTGGGTGGATATGGATGGAGTGTATGCTGGTGCAGGATATCTTGATGTTCGGTTTTTCCATGCATATGAAGAAGGAATCACCGTTGGTGAAATGCTTACGCAAGCTCAAAATGATTATCTAAATTATGTGATGAAAGATTTTTTCACTATTGAGGAATACATCTTGCTTGGTGATCCCAGTATGATCGCTGGTGGCCACCCCTAAGAATACAACAACTTATTTCTCAATATCATACTATCCTCTTTTTATCATGCATAAAAAAAATATGTTAAAGAAAAAATAATAATGAGAAAAAAATGAAAAAAAATGGTTCAACCATTGAGAAGCAGATCGTTCATGTTTCTGCCTAAGAATAGACAAAGACATGCCGCTTCAGCAGGTAAACCGAGATCGTATCAGTTTTTTAATCTTCTGTAAATCGTATATGCTTATCCAAAGAGGGCGCCGAGTCCTTCAGCAGCTTCTTCTTCTGAGACTTCTTCCTCTTCTTCCTCTTCCTTTTTCTCTTCTTTTTTGTCTTCGGAAGAGGCAGTCTCGCCAGATGCTGCAGGGGCAGCAGCTACAGGTGCAGCCGCGGCTGACTTAATTGCTTCCTCAATATCAACACCATCAAGTGAAGCAGTTAATGCCTTAATCCGCGCATCATCTGCTTTCACACCAGCGGCAGTAAGGATCTTTTTGATGTTTTCTTCTGAAATCTCTTTTCCGGCGGAATGAAGAAGCATCGCGCTGTATATATATTCCATTTTCTTTTGGCCTCCTATATGTTTATGTCATCATTTTTTTTAAATCTTCATCGAGTCCGTCTTCTTTTAGCTGTGATGCAACTGAAAGCATCGATCGATGTGCTTTTGAAAGAATGAATTGAATAGTATCCGGAGTAACAATATTTTGACTGATGGCCAGACCAATAGTATCACGTTGTGCCTTCATCAGTAATGGTTGAATGGTTAAGGCATGTGCCCATGCGGTTTCAAGAGCAAGACCGAATGCATTGGATACTGCTTGTTTAACTTGGTTAATGTATTGATCGACATCAACATCAAGGACATCAGGTTTAAACACAAAGCCATCTTCAAAGGCTCCTTGAAGATTAATACCGATTTCAAGGGGATAAATCTCCAGTCGGGTCAGCATCTGAGCGACGTCACGTGGGATTTTCTCTCCTTCTTTGACAACCACTTTGTCTTTTTTGATGACCACTTTTCCCCCTTGGATTGCGGCAGGGATACCTACTTTTTGAAGATCTCCGACGATAGGCCCTGGTTTAAAGGGAGTGTCTCCTGCTTTTACCATGATGTCTTCAGGAGCGGTTTCTCCGCCTTTTGCTGGTGCCTTCGTTCGTGTTTTCTTCAGCATCCCATAGAGTTTAAAGGGGTTCATCTCGGTTGTGATAATCGCGGTTTGACCGGTTATCACATCTTTTAATGATGAGATGTCTTTGACTTTTTTTTCTGCGCTATCAAATGATCGAAATAATAAGGTATTTTTTGATGAACGGATGACGGCATGATCCCGGATGTTTTTCCGCATTTGTTGCATCTGCGGAGCGGGAATACCACCAATCTCTGCAATACCAACGACAGGATACTTTGTAAGTAAAGAAGTAAGATCTTCGATTTCTTTGTATTTCCAATCTGCCACATGCGCCATGTTATTTCACCTACATTATTTTCTCTGATGGACCCATCGTTGTTTTAATATGAATTGATCGGATGTTTAATTGACCACGTTCCAGTGATCCTTCTAATCGTTTGAGGATTGCTTGCACATTTGCTGCGATATCCTCACTGGACATTTCTTCTCCACCAACAATGGTATGAAACGTCGTATTGGTTTTTGAACGGATTTTTACCGTGTTACGAAGATTCTTCACCGTATCAGAGATATCTCCTCCTGGTGGCACCGGTTTCGGCATTTTTCCTCGGGGACCAAGAACGGTACCAAGGGTTTTACCTATGGTGGGCATTAAGGGAGCTTCAGCTAGAAAGAAATCATGATTATCTGCAATGTTTTTTGCTTGTTTTTTATCATCGGAGAGATCATCGATTTCCTCTGGTTTAATGAGGATATCCACTATTTTTTTTGCGTTTAATGCCAGTTCTCCACTGGCAAATAAACCAATCTTTGCTTCTGTTCCTCGTCCTTTGGGAAGAATGATTTCTTCATCGATTCTGTTTTTTGGTACAGTGAGGTCGATGTTTTTAAGATTAATCACTAAATCAATGGTTTGTTTGAAGTTTTTTTTGTCTTCCTGTGATGCCTGTTTGATTTTTTCAACAGCCTCAACAATGGTTTTATCTGCCATAGCAATCATTCTGTGTTAGTTTTTTTATGGAGTATTCTCCATGGTTAAATGGAAATTGTAGTTCTCGGGAATGAGAACCCTATTTATAAAAGTTTGGTAGGTTTCACGCTGTTTTTTTACGAGCACATGCGTTCCAGGATGAGTTCTAGGATTTCTTCTGGGCCTCTCAACTTTCGTAATTCTTTTTTGATAATCAGCGGTGTACCCTCGATATTGTCCTTCGTTCCTTTTTTATCAGTGATTAAGACTGCGCGTTTTTCAGTGATCTTTGAGATGCTTCCCACGATTTTTGCTTTTTTTAAGATTTTTTGATCATATCGTTGTACACAGGTAAGAAGTATTTTTTCTCGGTCTTTACTTACTGCTTCAAAGGGACAGCGTCCCATGGGAATAATGGTGTATCCACTGTTTTTAAGTAAGGAAAAAATTTCTTTTTGAAAACCCTGTAATGGATGATTGGGATCAGTTTTTTTGTTCTGCTGCTCTTTGTTTTTTGAGGTAGACTGTTGTTTTATTTTATGATTAAGGATATTAATATCCGTGATAAGTGGTTCTTGAAGAAGGTCTTCGATTCGAAAGGCAACATCGATGCGGGCGTTCATGCCTTCTTCATACATACGAACAGTTCGTCGAGAAACATGAACGGATCGGGCGAAATTACCCAGAGAAAGTTGTTGTTTTTTTCTGAGTTGAGTAAGTTTTTCACTGTCAAGGTTAACATAGAAACCGCCGGGGGCAGCATAGACTCGAAGAGGTATTCCTTCAAGTAAATGATTTTTTAGTGTTTCTGGATGAATGGTTTGGATACCGAATCGATCATAGACGACTTCTTCTTCTAGTTGGCCGGATCCCGCTCGAAGTCCTATTAAAAGAGGATGGCCTTGCAAAAGTTTAGCTAATTTTTTTAATTCATCTGCTACTTCCTCTGGGAAGGCATTGATGTTGGTAAGAACTTTGATGATGAGCAGGGTATTGTCTCGTCTGGCCACTAGATCAAAACCGATGGGCCGCATTGAGTATACATCCGAGACATAGAATCCTGCATTACTAAGGATGGTTCTCACTTGTTGAAGTGTTTCTATCCGATTCATGACGCTTACATCTATAAAACTTTTTGCACTATTTTAAGTTTTTTCATTTTTGTGTTTATCATATTATTTCCTTTTTTGAACGAATAATTTTTTAATTGAGATAAATCACTAATTATCATTCATTTTAAAATTAAAAAAATTAATAAATTTTTATTAATATCACATTTGTTAATTTTATAACATTTTTTCTATTATTCAAACAAAAATTCAAAACGTATTTAAAATTTATAAGTATAAAGAAGGTAAAAAAGGATGGAGCAGCATATGACTGAGTTACATAATGCCAAAATGTTTGGAGGTATTGGTTCGCTATTAACCTTGGTCGGTGGACTAATACCTAACGCTGGCCCAATCATAAGTATCGTGGGTATTGTTCTGGTTCTTCTCGCCGTGAAAAAAATCGCGGATAGTACTAAAGATGAGGCAATCTTTAAGAATTATTTAATCCAGTTTGTACTCAGTATTATCGCTATCATCACTGTTGTGGTGATTATGATTGCTGCATTTGGAGCAGCTGGCGGCTTTACTTGGATTACATCATTAGAAACAGCAGACATCACTAATTTTGAAACGTTCTGGTCTTATTTCGGAGAAATAATCGGTTTCTGCATCCTCTCCTTAATCATCGCATGGATTCTCTCTGTTATTGGGACAATGTATTTACGAAGAAGCTATAACAGCATTGCTCAACAAACAGAGGTGGATCTATTTAGAAAAACAGGCACTATTTATTTTGTTGGAGCAATCACCAGTATTCTACTCATTGGGTTTATCATTTTGTTTATTGGAAGAATAATAGAAATTATAGCCTATTTTTCATTACCTGATAAGCTTCCTAGTGAACAAAAACAAAGTCAACGAAGATGTCCTGAATGTGGGAGAGTCATTCCAGAGGATACAGTAATCTGTCCATACTGTGGAAAACACTATTAACATCCCGGTAGACAAAATCATGTCAAAAAAGGATTCTTTTCTATTAATAATACGCTGTTGCTAAAAAAACGGTAGAAACTCTAAAAACAGAGGAAAAGATTTTGGTGTTGCTATGTGGATTGGTATTGATGATACGGATTCTCGATCTGGTGGTTGTACTACATTTGTAGCTTTTACATTAGTTCAAGAACTACAAAAGCAAGGATTTACTGTTGTTGGCTATCCACGATTAGTCAGACTTAACCCTAATGTTCCTTGGAAAACCCGGGGAAATGGAGCAATTGCATTACAAGTAAGCAAAACAGATAAATCTGATTTATGTATTGGTCAAAGAAAAAAGAAGGATATCTTGGGTTGTCAAAGGGAAAATGACACCGATATGTTCAAGAAACAGGAAAAAGAAAACCTTATTTTTATCGTTGAAAACATTGTTGAATCACTTGCTGATCTAGATAGAAAAAACACCAATCCGGGTATTGTGATAATGAATCATCCTCCAGCTGAATCATGGTATTGGAGGGCGGTCCGAGAGATTATTACCATTGATGAAATCATAGATTATTTACGGTCCAAACAAGCGTTTTTTAAAAGATATAACAAGGGAAGAGGAATTATTGGTGCCACTGCTGCTATTGCATGGGTTCCAACAAAAAAGAGAACATTTGAGTTAATCTCCTATCGGGAAGAGAACCAATGGGGCACAAAAAGAAACATTGATGAACAATCAGTAATAGAGATGGATAAACAGTATGCCACGTTGTTTGATAGTTATGATTATCTAAATGATCATAGCTGTATTGATCCTCATTCACCCTGTCCAGTGCTTTATGGAATCCGAGGAACAGTTCCAGAAGAGTTACTCCATTGTCAGCAAATGATTCATGTTGAGGAAAAAAAGGGATGGATGTTGTTTGAGAGCAATCAAGGATCTGATGATCATCTTCAACAAACAACGGTGAAAAAAATAAGAGCATATCAATCTGTTATCGTTGAGGGAACAGTGATGACTGCACCTCAGACGTTGAAAGGTGGGCATGTACTGTTTTCTTTAAAAGACAATGAGAATAACAGCATTGATTGTGCAGCCTATGAACCAACAAAACAGTTTCGAGATAGTATTAGGAATCTTTGCAGAGGTGATGAAATCGTTGTCTACGGGGGAGTAAGGAAGAAACCGTTGACGGTGAACATTGAAAAAATATTAATTAAAAACCTAGTAAAACAAGTTGAAAAAATTGAAAACCCGGTTTGTCCGCGTTGCGGGAAACATATGAAATCTAAAGGAAAACATCAAGGTTATCGATGTAAAAAATGTGATACCGTTGAAGATCAGGCGATAATAAAAGAAAAAAAACGGATGATTAAGGTTGGTTTTTATGAGGTCCCCGTTGTTGCTCGTAGGCATCTTAGCAGACCATTGAAACTGATGAAACCAATAGAAAAAAAATGAATTTTTTTAATAGAAACGAAAGCGGATGAACTCTGCGATATCATGATCATCGATTTCTTCTGTATGATGATCAACGGTGATGCTTCCAGATGTATGGATATGATACCGCCAGTAGTTTATGATACCAAGCACAGAACTGTAATCAGTGGATTTCACGGTAATTATTAAATCAATATCAATAGTTTCAGTCTGCGCAGTAATGATAAAACCATAGGGTATGATGAATCCATTTTTGAATTGAATAGAGGTAACCGCGATGTTTAATGCTTCCGTAGGTATATTATAATACCCGTTATTTTCCTGATTGACAACAAGGAGGGGTTTTCCAAAAAACCAGGTGGTCATGATATTCGACCAGGTAATTGCATAATTTGGACTCGTTGTCTTTCCCCAGATCCATCCAAAGTTTAATCCAGCATTCACTGTAACATTCCAATTATGGTCATGATAACCAGTACCCTCAACTGAGATAGTTTTATCATCATAGTGAATGGTTCCATTCACTGTTGCTTGCGGGAGAGGAACTGCCCAACCACCAGCTGGTGTTTTTCCTTTCCATCCCTGTGTAATGCTTTGATAGTGTAGATCAATGGATGCATTAAATGTTGAATAGGTGAGTGTATACATGAGTGAGTCTGTTTTCTCATCATACTCTCCTTTCATGATAATATCATCATTTTTGAGGATAAGTGGTATTGTTTCAGAGAATTCAAATGTTTTAAACCGATACATTGTTCGATATTCAACGATAGCAGTACCCTGATGATAGATGTTAAGATTAAGAGTAATAAAATTCATATCGTAAAAATCATAGAGATGAATACTGAATTGAACGGTGTGATCCTCTGAAAGTGTTGCATCAAAATACCACCATTCAGTTGATGGTGTTTCACTAGTGTTTTGATAGGCATCATCCTCAAGCGTTATATTCTGAGGGTTAAATAAAAAATTGAATGGGGGGTCCGTGTTTAATAGTTCTGATAACTTTTGGATGGGTTGTGGAATCGATAGCTCGAAGCTATTGTCAGTATTCGATCTAAGAGATGATGCTGAAACGAAATTGTTTTCAGGTTGAGTTATCTGTTGGGTAAATAGTGGAAATCCATTTGCTAGTGATGTTGAAAGAAGGAGAAGAAGAATAAACATAATGATCAATTTTCTTTCCATATTATATAACATATGAGATTTATTAATTTAAATAATTTTTCTTCTTTTAAATTGTTGAAATTATGTGAATGTTGAATCAAAAAGGATTTTGGGGAAAAAATAGAAGATACCTTAATAAACCAAAAGAAAATAATTTTACTAAACAGAGGTTACAAATAAAATGAGCGTGATTTATTAATGATTCTAGAGAGTTTTCCTGAGTGGTTGCAAATCTTTTTGTTATCCATGATTCCGGGGTTAGAATCTCGTTTTGTTGTTCCTCTTATTGCTATTCATGAATTTGGCTGGCAATGGTATCATGCGTTTCCCGTTGCACTCATTGGAAATCTTATTCTTGTTCCTTTCATTTTATTGTTTTTCAGAAAAGTAGAACGATATCTGAGAAGGTTTTCATTGTGGAAAAAAGCAATGGATTGGGGATTTCCATTGGTTCGTAAAAGAGCGGATAGTAAAGTAAGAAAATATGAAACGCTCGCACTGGTGTTTTTTGTGGCGGTTCCCCTTCCGTTTACCGGGGCAGGTCTTGGTTCTCTTATCGCCTATCTCTTTGATCTAAAAATATCACGATCATTTCTTATGATTCTCATTGGAGTGATCATTTCTACATCTATTACTACTGCTGTTTATCTGACCGGTGTCAATTGGTTTTTCTTTGGTTAAATACAAATCTCTAAAATATCCCGGCTGATTTTTTATAAACTACAATTCCTACAATCTACCTAAAATTGAGTGTAAAGTAATTTTTGAATTTAAAACGGGAAGCGTAACCCTTTTTAATGGATTATTACTACCATGTCGGTAAAAATAGCATGCGGGCGTGGTGTAGCCTGGTATCACTTAAGCTTGCCAAGCTTATAACTCGGGTTCAAATCCCGGCACCCGCACTCATTTTAAATTTTAATTTTTAATAAAATGTTTTTATGATTATTGAATTTCAGATATTTATCGATATACGAAAAATCTTTACCTGATTTTCAATCATTTCAATATTCAATCAGTAAGTTCTTCTTTTTCCAACAATAGTAATCCAATCGCAATTATAAAAAAATACAGATATAATTGAAAATAATGCTCTTAAAAATGAAATAGTTCAGTAGAAACAAAAGATCCAATTGTTATTTATTTGAAAATTTTGTAAAAATCCATAATCCAGTAATGTTTTCTGATTGATTTTCATGAAGTTTAAAATTGGATATTGTATTTCTTTGCTTTTTATCATGAGAACAGTAAGAGGATCTGACCAAGAGCTTTCAAAACCATTTTCATCTCGAGCTTTAACTTGAATGGTATGTTTTCCAGCGGTATCCCATGTATGATTCATCCGGATAGATTTATTAGAATTTTGAAATGCTGTCCATTCGATGTTGCTTTCATCATCCCATTTCCATCCGTAGGATATCCTATCTTTATCAAAATCTATGGTTTTTGTCTCAAATGAATACGTTTTACCTTTAAGCCCAATTTTTTTACCTTGGGGTGTGTTAGGTTTTTCTGGGGAAAAATTAAATTTTTTCGCAAATTTTAATGAAACTTCACTCATATCCATGTAACTCATGTAAGGATATCCTGATTCATTTACGGTAATTGAAGCATAGCCTCCAACGGAACCTTCTGATTCAACTACCTCTATGATCCAGTTGTTGTTACTTTTTAATGCATAATTTGCATTCCATTTATTCCAAGCATAATAGCCAACATGAACGCGATCAAAGGAATCAATGGCAATGGAACAACCCCATTCATTCCAAAAATATTTCAGATTAGGATCTATTATTTCTTTTATCCATTTTTGATCTTGTTTTGCTGCATATTTAAGAGACCAATCTTCAGTGGGGTTTGGCACATCATAATAACAGATATGAGGAAATCCAGAGCTGTCAAGACTAAGCGCAGTTGATCCATATACGAGACTTTCATCATCGATACAGGTTATAGTCCACTCTGAGTTTGTGTTTGTGGCATACCATAGCCGACCATGATCATTATCGGTGTATGAAATATGAACGATATTACTTTTATCAGTTGCAATAGCGGTTCCACAACCAATATTTCCGTTAATATCAACCATCTCTTTTTTCCAACCAGTTTCTTTTTTTGTTGCATAGTTTAGGTTCCCATTTGTTTTATCATAATAGGAAATATGAATTTGATCAGAAGTATCTATTGAAATTGAGGTGTCCAGTCCCGTATCACCTGCTTCATCTATTATTTCAAACTGCCAGTTATCATGTGTTTTTTTAGCATATTTTAGGTTACCATTTGTTTTGTCATAATAACTGATGTGAATGATTCCTTCTGAATCAATTGCAAGTGAACTGTACATACCGACATCACCCTTTTCATCAACGATTTCTTGAGACCATATCTGATTGATGCAGGAAACCAATCGTAAATCACCATTTTCCAGATCATAACATGAAATAAATATATCATTTTCAAATAATTCAATTGAACTATACCATCCTATATCCCCTATATCATTCACCGTTTCAATTTTCCATGAATCTGATTCAGTTGAATGAGTGCTTGGCAAAAGTTGATTTTTAAATGTTTCAATGTTACTCTCTTGATTGGACAAAGAAATTGAGGCGACAGCAAACGTAGCAGATATACATAAAATGATTAAAAAAATTAGTAATGATTTTTTTATAATTTTTAAGTTCATCATTAATTTCCCCAAATTTTAACCATGAAAAATAACTATCGTTAACTATTTAAATATTTTCTTGCACAATTTAAATAAGTTATTTTTGAATAAGCATTGATAATTTTACAAAAATTAGTTTAATTTTAATATCAAAAAAATAATCTTTTAAAAAATATTTTAAAAAAATAATTTATTTAATTAAAATATTTACTTCTTAAAATCATTAATTTATGATAAAAATAGTATATAACGTAATTTATGAAATTAGCAAAATTATAGTGCTAAATATTTCCGAAAAAATTCCTCTAGCTTCCATCGATTGATTCAAATTCTAGAAAAGTATTTAATGAATAAGTCACATAAATATAGTTGGGGACCAATCCATGAAAAGAACATTATGTTCAATATTAATCATGATATTGCTAATAAACACCGTTGGTGTTTTTAACGTTATAAGTGAAGAAGAGGAGATCATAACAAAGCAAAAAATTCTAAGATTTTCTGAAATAAATTTTACAGAAACTGCTGTAGGTGCAATATCTTTAGAATTAATCGGAACGAATTCTAAATTTTTACAAAAAAATCATTATATTATCCCTTCACAAATCGAAACATTTACATTTCCTATAGGGACAAAGATAGTTGATGTGAAATGTACTCCACATCAGATACATGAACAGCCAAGTCCAAAGGAATTAAACGTTGCTCCAGAACCTGTGATTTTGGGGCAAGCTAATGAAAAAGAAAACTTAGTCGAAGATCCAAATGAGCAGAATAACTGGTTTGAGTATCACGTTGGACGAGGAATAACAGATAATGAACGATGTGTTTTTGTTAAAGTTGAGGTCTTTCCAGCTCTCTATAATCAATCAAAAAATATGGTAAAATGGGCTGAAGAAATTGAAATAGATATAGAGTATAAACTCCCAGAAAAAACGGTTCTTTCCTTTGATGAAGAATATGAATTTGTAATCCTTTCTCCATCTAATTTTTCAACCGAATTACAGAATCTAACAAATCATAAGATTAATCGGGGATTG
This sequence comes from Thermoplasmatota archaeon, assembly GCA_046498165.1. GTDB lineage: Archaea > Thermoplasmatota > E2 > DHVEG-1 > DHVEG-1 > EX4572-165. The sequence goes on along the minus strand of JAWOBC010000076.1, from coordinate 16,243 downwards.
TCAACTAAGCTTGTTACACTTGAAGAGATATATGATGGTATTTATTTTCCAGTAGAAGGAAGGGATAATCCAGAGAAAATAAAATATTTTATCAAAGAGACCGTCGAAAACTGGAATACTAGCTCTATCCTTCTGGTCGGTGGATCAGATGAGTTTCCAGTACGATTAACTCATGTTTTCGTAGATTATGGAAGTGGGGATGCAGAAATTTTTGCTAGTGACTTATATTATGCAGATATCTACAATGAAACAGGATCATTTTCCAGCTGGGATTCAAATGAAAATGATATTTTTGGTGAATATCAGTGGGAGGACAACACAGATGACGTTGACCTCTATCCTGACGTGCATCTTGGACGATTAGCCTGTGTGGATGAAGATGAAGTGACCACCGTTGTGAATAAAATCATAAAGTATGAGACAACTGAAGCTTATGCACAGGATTGGTTCACGGATTTAGTGGTTATCGGTGGTGACACTCATCCAGGAGACGAGGACAATGTTAATGAAGGAGAATATTCAAATCAACATGTAACAGATATTATGGATGGATTTTTACCAACCAAATGTTGGGCAAGTGAAGGAACACTTGGAACTAGGAAATTTATAAATGATGCAATCAATGATGGAGCAGGATTTGTTTCTTTTTCAGGTCATGGTAATCCTTCAAGCTGGTCTACTCATCCAAATGAGAATTCAGATGTATGGATTCCTGTTGGAGGATATAAAAATACAAATGTGGAATCTCTTTTAAATGAAGATGAACTCCCGGTTGTTGTTACTGGGGCATGTAGTGTTGCTAAGTTTATAGATAGAGAAGATTGTTTTACTTGGAGTTTTGTTTCGAATCCAAATGGTGGGGGTATCGCATCGTTTGGTCCGTCTTCGCTTTCTTGGGGATATACCGGTTCATATACAACCCGCGGACTTGGTGGGAAAATGCACCTTGAATTATTCAGAGCATACCAAGATTATGGTGCTATAACCACTGGTGAGATGTGGACAAGAGCTATAAATAATTATATTTCAACGGGTATGGATGGGGGAGATTATAAAACAATCCAGCAATGGCAATCATTTTGTGATCCTACTTTAGCAATAGCAGATGAATCTCTTCCACCAATGAAACCAGAGATACCCGAGGGATCAGTTGCTGGTAAAGCAGGAAAAGAGTATACCTATACTGCATTGACAACAGATCCAGATGGCGATACCATATCATATTTGTTTGATTGGGGTGATGGTACATATTCAGGTTGGACTGATTTTGTTGATTCTGGCGAGAATGCGACTGCAACTCATAATTGGGAAGAAAAAGGAGATTATCAGATTAGGGTAAAAGCTAAGGATGATCATGGTGTTCAAAGTGAATGGTCAAATACGACATCTATTAGCATGCCCAAGAACAATAAGTTCAATATAAATAATCAATTCCTAATTAATCATCCGATATTTCGATATGTTCTCAATCAATTTTTTTCTCTCGATTTGTAATACAAAAAAAGTGATGTTTAGATTGTGAAAATGATGTTAATGAGTTTATGAAAAATCGAGGAAAAAGTTTTCAATAAACTATATTAAGGAGAAATTATTATCTCACTACTCGTTAGAATGGAAAAAAAGTAATTCGGTTTCTTTTTTTTTAAGAATATCGAAATTATCATTTTTTCATTTTAAAAAACAATGAAAAGAACGTGAACAAAATGAATGGAACAGTAAAATGGTATAATCCAAGAAAAGGTTTTGGATTTATCGAAGTTGAAGAAGGAAAGGATGTCTTTGTCCATCGGACTCAGGTTCCAATGGGAACCTATCTCAATGAAGGAGATAAAGTCGAATTCGAAATTGAGGAAGATGACAAAGGTCCAAAGGCTGTAAATTTGAAAAAACTGTAAGATTTTTTTATGTTATCGTAAAATCTTATTAATAATTTTTTTTGGATGGAGACATTAGTTCTCCATCCCAGTATTCTCCTTTGACATGATTTATCATTTTTTAATCTTTTTTTTCCTTATCTTGGTGATTTGCACAAAAATATTAAATATTTAACAATCGTTAATATATTATGTGAATGAATATTATGAGAGAGAAAAGGGTTAAACGATCATATATAGGCTGTTATTTGGTTTTGTTATTACTTGCAATACCAACAGTTCATTCTGTTATCACAATTGAAGAAAACTCACCACCGTATCCACCAGAAATAACAGGTCCATTAAATGGCCGGGTGGATGAATATTATTTGTATAATTTTACGTTAACAGATCCTGATGAAGACTTGCTATTAAATTTAGAGATAAAATGGGGAGATGGATCAGAAAGCGTGGATTGCGCTTGCGGCCAATCTTGGCCAAATGGAACAGTAGTAATTGCTTCCCATCAGTGGAAAAATAAAGGGAATTATGATATCATTGCGCGTGTTCAGGATTCATATGGTTACTGGAGTAATTGGTCTGAACCAATTCAGGTGATAATGCCAAGAAACAAAGTATTTCAATTTAATAAAATAGTTGAACTATTCGATGAATATCCATTGTTTTTAGGTGTAATCAAACGATTAAATAGTTATCATCAACTATTTTTATAAAGCATACCAATTAGTAAAATCATACCAGCCATATTCAAAATAAATATATTTTTATAGAAATATTTAAATACTTATAAATCTACTGTAACGATAGAGAATGAGAGGAAATTTTTAAGATTCATCTCTCACCTCACCATCCTTCCACTCCCCCTCTCATTCTCAACATCTACTAATACGATTTTTTTTATGAATAGATCCTAATCGATATCTAGCATCACCTATTGAATAATCAACGGTAGAATTAAAATGTTGATTTTTTAAAATTGGTGATTTGGCCCATTTAATACTTTTTCAGCTAAATATTCGATATATTTTTTTTCCTCATCTGAACACGCAATCATGGTGTACTCACCTCTCTATTAATTATTCACCCTTCTCAAGGTTCATCTAATCTGAAGATGCCCGCTACTGTGTTTCGGGAGATTGTTCTACCCAATCCACCATCTTTTTCCGACAGCTTACACAAAGATGAAATTCATATGGTTTTCCCTTTCCGGGTTCCGCATAATCAATGCGAACAATGGTATCAAAGAGATCCGGATAGGATTTTCCACATTTATCACACGTTCGAGACTTCGTGCAACCATCTCCACTAGATGACCCTTGAGAATCAATATGGATTCACACATATAAAACTATAACTATTTGTTGGAAAAATCTGATGTAATTTCCATATCATAACAAGAAACGGATATAGGGGGAAGGAAGGTAGGGATAAGGGGGAAGAAAAAATGAAAGGTCCAGGGGGAGGCACTAGAGGGGCAAGACCATTATTCGTTTTTTTCCCTACCTCACCATGTAAAAGCTTTTGTTTTGTCTCATATAAAAAGATGTGCTGAAAAAAACACAAAATGACAAAACACCCCATTGTTCTTATTGAAGTCATCTCTGATTGTCGCAATCATTATAACATAAAAAATGAATCTTCCTAACAAAACAATGGTGGTAACAGCGGATATGCTAAAACTTGATTTACATATTCATTCTCAGTATTCAGAAGATGCTATAGGCTCTGTTAAGGAAATAAAAAAATCAATTCAAAACAAAGGCCTGCAGGGGATGGCGATTACTGATCATAACAATGTGAAAGGCGGACTGGCAGCAAAAAAAATTGCCACGAAGGATTTTGTGGTTATACCAGGTATTGAAATCTCTACAAAGGATGGGCATCTTTTGGCCTTGAACGTGACAAAAGACATTCAACGGGGTTTATCCGTTGAAGAAACCGTTGACCAAGTGTATGATCAGGGAGGAATCCCTATTGTTCCTCATCTTTTTAGAAATATGTCCGGGATCAAGGAAGAAAAACTAAAACCAATGCTGAAAAAACTGAAAGCTATCGAAGTCTACAATGGATGTAGTCAACCAAAAACAAATATGATAACAGGCACTGTTGCACAAAAATATCATCTTGGTGGAACCGGTGGAAGTGATGCCCATGTTCCATTGTATGCAGGATATGCTTTTACCACGGTGAACACCTCAGATTTGAGTGTTGATTCCATCATTCAGGAGATTGAAAGGAAAAACACTTGGGGTGAGGGAAAAACGTTACCGTTTTCCTATCGACAGGATCGCATGGTGAAATCAATTAAACAGTTTTTTCAACGTGGATTAAAACGCATCTAAAAAAAAGAGTGAAAAAAAGAAATTATTCGGAGAATTTTTCATCAAATTTTCCATCATTAATTTCTTTGATAATCTCGGTGGGTTTTTTTCCTTCAACGGTGACGCCAATGGAGACACAGGTTCCAATGACCTCCTTTGTTTTTTCCTTTAAGGTTTTTCCCAGTAGATTATCATATTTCATCTTCGCGACTTTTTTTGCTTGATCGATGCTAAGATCTCCAATTTTATGAGAATTAGGAGCACCGGATCCTTTTTCGGCGCCAAGTTCATTAAGGATTAATGAAGCAGCTGGTGGTGTCCCTACTTTAATATCAAATTCTTTTGTTTTTGGATTAACATTAACCTTCACGGGTACTTTCATTCCATCGAATTCTTTGGTTTTATCATTGATGGCATTGATGATTTCCATGATGTTGACACCGAGTGGTCCCAGTGCTGGGCCAAGAGGTGGTCCAGCGGATGCTTTTCCTCCTTCTACTAACGCTTCAATGGTTTCTGCCATATTCGTCTATTCCTCCTTTTGTTCTTCTTCTTCTTTCCGTTTGATAACTCGGACTTGTTCACCTCGTACCGTAATGGGTATGGGAACAACTGATTCAAATAATTCTACGGTGATTTCTTCTTTGGCATCATCGATGTGAGTGACTTTTGCTGTTTCTCCTCTGAATGGTCCAGCCACCATTTCTACCACATCTCCTTCCGAGATTTTTGCTACTGCCGATGCAGGCATGAGAAAGTGTTCTATTTGACCAATGGGAATATCCCCATCAAGCACTGTTCGAGCAAAGGAGATGGTTTTGATGATATCTCGTAATCGCTCTCTGTCATATCCTTCTACAAAGACATAGCCTCTGAGTTCTGGAGTCACAAGAATAGAGGGATAAGATAGTTTTGATTTTTCAGCTCTGCTGTTTAACAGATCAGCTGCATTTTGTTCTTTACCGACCTGTGTTTTGATCGAAAAGATCTTTGGTTGTTCCGTGTTATCATCTGCAGTATCTTCTTGCATGATTTGACTCCTACATTGTTCGGTGTTACATTAATCCTAGCATTTCTCCAACCCAAGGGGCTACCTGGGTTGACAATAGATATATAAGAAAGCCTATTCCTCCGATGATGAGCATCCCAAGAGCAGTGATTTTCGAGGTTTTTGCATATTCTTCATCGGTTGGATTACGGGCCATTTTCAGTACTCGACCGTATTTTCCTTTGCCGATTCGTTTCTGTCGGGATTCCAAGTCATGTTGAAGGTCCCAGGCTTTGTCTACGATTCCTTTTCTTTCATCGGTTTTATTCACAGGTTGACACCTCTACATAAGCACAACCTCAAATAACTACTTGTATATAAAGAATTTGGAGGGTTTGTAGAGAAAAAGGAAAATAAAGATTGCTCATCAACATCAACTAGATTTGTTAAGAGGAGCAATGTTTCTTTTTTAGGATTTGAGAGCCATCAGGCCACTAGATCAATGCCGTATTCCCTATTTTCTAGTGATTTCCGTGATGGACCAAGGATCTGTTTTGATTTCACACCAGTGATTACAAGCATGGCTCGAAGGTTTTTCTTCAAAGTGGCATCCACCGTGGTTCCCCAGATGATCCGAGCATTGGGATCTACACGTGAATAGATTTCTTCCACCACTCGTTCTGCTTCGCTAATGGTCATATCTTCTCCACCAGTGACATTAACTAACGCTCCTGTTGCTTCAGAGATATCTACTTCCAGTAATGGTGAGTTTAATGCTTCTACAACAGCATTCACTGCTTTGTTTTCTCCTTCTGCTTCACCCAGCCCGATCATTGCTACTCCACCTCGTTTCATCACTGTTTTTAAATCAGCGAAATCAAGGTTGACCAGACCTGGTTTGGTAATCATCTCCGTAATTCCTTTGATTGATCGCATGAGGACTTCATCAGCTACTTTGAACGCTGCATTCAGTGACAGGTTGGGAACGACATCAAGGAGTTTATCATTAGGGATGACGATAACGGTATCGCAAGTTTCTCGTAATCGTTTTAATCCTGCTTCCGCATTTTCCATTCGTATTAATCCTTCTACACTAAATGGTAGGGTAACCACACCAATAGTCAGTGCCCCTGTTTCTTTTGCTAATTGTGCAACAACGGGTGCTGAACCAGTTCCTGTGCCACCACCAAGACCACAAGTAATGAAAACCATATCTGCATGACCAACAGCTTCGCGTACATCTTGTTCGCTTTCTCTTGCTGCTTCCTCACCGATCTTTGGAACAGATCCTGCTCCAAGTCCTTTGGTGAGATGACGACCAATGAGTATTTTATGAGGCGCATAGGATTCGAGAAGATGCTGAGCATCGGTGTTGATGGCCACCAGATCACTTCCTCGAATATTTCCATCAAGACATCGGGTAATGGTATTTGTTCCGGCTCCACCGCAACCCACTACTTTGATGGTGGTGGTAAGACCGGCTAATACTTCTTCAAGTTCTCTGTTGGTAGCACCTTGTGCATATGAATCATTCATCGGATCTCCCCCAGTTGAATTTGTTTTCTTTTGGGATCTTTTGATAGATTTTTTAGTAGTATCCTTATTTTTTTCTTTAGAAACAACATCTTCTACAAGTTTTTTCATCTAAATCACCATACCATCACATAATAATTCTAATCGCAAATTGTGAATAGTATACTTCCCATTGTATATGTAAAGGAATTTTGATTATTAAAGATTTCCTTAGAAAAAAAGGTTTTTGTTATTTCAGTTCTAGCGAAATATCAGTGTTTTTCACGGTATGGGTAAGATAACCAAGGGAAATTCGATCGGCAAATGTGGCATATTCCTCAATGTTTTCAGGGGTGATGCCACCGGATAGTTCAATGAGGATGGCTGAATTCTTGTTCCGTATTTGTTTTGCGATTTTTTCTGCATTTTTTGGAGTAAAATTATCAAGCATAATCACATCCACTTGTAAATCAGCCGCGGTCATGGCATCAGTTTGATTTTCTACTTCGACTTCGATTATTTTATTTTTCACTTTTTTTGCTCTTAGGATTGATTCTTTAATTGATCCAACTGCTTTGATATGATTATCCTTGATCATGACGGCATCATACAATCCAAAGCGATGTGGTTCTCCTCCTCCGAGTTGTACGGCTTTTTTTTCATAGCTACGAAAACCCGGTGTGGTTTTTCTGGTCGCTGCGATTTGGATCTTTGGATTGATTTTTTTACAATGATCAACCAGATCTTTGGTGGTGGTTGCAATGGCACACATTCTCCCTAAAAAATTGAGAGCTAGTCTTTCCCCACTTAGAATGGATATGAGTGATCCAGTGATTTCAGCGATTGTTGTATTTTTTTCTACGTGATCACCGTCGTTTACCAAAGGTTTTAATGTTGCCCCGGTTTTGTTGAAAACCAGATCTGCTTCAGCAAGACCCGCTACGACACAGGGTTCTTTCACAAAAATTATTCCTGTTCCTCTTTGAGTTGAAAACAGTGCTTTTGAGGTGATATCTCCCTCATCATTCAGATCTTCTTTAAGAAATCGATCGATATTATCCATGGCAATATTTTTTATACAGCAGTAGAGTTTTAAGGTTTTGGTTAATCATGAATCTTGGAATTATTGGCTGTGGAGCTATTGGAAGTGATGTGGCAAAAGCCGCTGATGAATTTAAAGGAATCAAAAATATTTTTTTGTTTGATCTTGAAAAATCTGCTGAAAAAACACTTGAAAAAAAAGTGAAAAAAGCAACCATTACTTCATTTGAAGAGATGATTGATAAAGCAGATGTGATTTTTGAAGCAGCATCTCAGAATGCAGTTGAAGAATATGCTATCAAAGTGTTGAAGCATAAAAAGGATCTTATTATTATGAGTATTGGTAGCTTGTTTGATGATGCATTCAGAGAAAAACTTGCTTCTGTTGCTAAAAAACAGGGTTGTAAAATCTATCTTCCTTCTGGGGCGGTGTGCGGTATTGATGGGATTTTATCAGCGAGTATTGATGTCATTGATAAGGTTACCCTGGTGACCACGAAATCACCGAAATCACTTGGTAAGGAATTCAAAAAAAGAACGGTAGTGTTCAAAGGTAATGCTCGAGATGCGGTGAAGGCGTTTCCTAAAAATATCAATGTCGCCGCGAATCTTTCTATTGCTGGTATTGGATTTGATGATACACTAGTGGAAATCGTTGCTGATCCGGTAGCCATAAGAAATAGCCATAAGATTTTAGCTCATGGTAAGTTTGGTCGATTACGAGCAGAAGTTGAAAATATGCCTAATCCCAATAATCCTGGTTCTAGTTATTTGGCCTCGTTATCTGCTATTGCTACATTGAAACGAATCATTAATCCTATTCAGATTGGTGCATGAAGATATGTTTTTGTCTGAGCTGATTCAGTTATCCTTTTCAGCTATTAGTATGGTGATTTGACATGGAATTTGAGATGAAAAAAAGAGATGCAGCGGGTCGAATTTGTCGGCTTACCACAGATCATGGAACAGTGACTACACCAACCTTGCTTCCAGTGATCAATCCTAATAAAATGATTCTTACTCCTTCTGAGATGAAAGAATTGTTTGGAACTGAGATGGTTATTACTAATTCCTATATTATCCGAAAAGATGAACAACTCAGAAAGGAGGCATTGGAAAGAGGGGTTCATAAGCTCATTGATTTTGATGGTCCTATTATGACTGATTCTGGTACGTTTCAATCTTATGTATATGGTGATATCGATATTGATCCATTGGAAATCATCCGTTTTCAACGGGACATTGGTTCAGATATTGGTACCATTCTTGATATCTTCGGAACTCCTGATCAATCAGAAATACAGGCTGAACAAGGAGTAGTTGAAACCATAAATCGAGCGAAAGATAGTATCCCTCATAAGGGTGAAATGAATATTGCTTGCCCAGTTCAAGGTGGTGTTTTTCCAAGTTTACGAACCCGATGCGCAGAAGAATTAAGTAGACTTGATGCAGATGTGCATCCTATTGGTGGCGTTGTTCCACTGATGGAGGATCAACAGTATAGTGATCTTGTTCGTGTGATTATTGCTGCAAAAAAAGGGTTACCCCCCGGTCGACCAGTGCATCTTTTTGGTGCGGGTCATCCCATGGTTTTTGCGTTAGCTGTTGCTTTGGGTTGTGATCTTTTTGATTCTTCGGCTTATGTTAAGTATGCACAGCAAGATCGAGTGATTCTTCCCTGGGGAACGGTTAAACTCGATGAGATAGAGGAACTTGGCTGTAGTTGTCCTGTTTGTGTGCAGTATTCTGCTGATGAATTAAAAAAACGGTCAAAAAAGAAACGATTGAAACTGTTAGCAAAACATAATTTATATGTTAGCATGGCTGAAATAAAACGCATTCGAAATGCTATTAATGATGGAAAGCTCTGGGAATTAGTTGAGCAGAAAGCAAGACTGCATCCTTCATTAATTGATGGAATCAGTCAGTTGCGCTCCTTTGATGCAAAGAAATGGTTGGAGTTGTTTGAACCAGTTCATAAAAAGAGGGCTTTTTTTTACACTGGTGATCACAGCATTCATCGACCGTTGATATATCGGGTGCATCAGCGTCTTATTGCTCATATCAATCAAGATACTGATACCATTGTTTTATTACCAGAACGAAAGAAACCCTATCTGAAATCCTATGCAGCTGAATTAAATCTTCTTTTAAAACAGAGTGAAAACAGAGGTATTTATGTTGATTCAATGATTGGTCCTATGCCCATTTGGTTAGATGAAATGTATCCATTTGCTCAGTCTCTGTTTCCATGTCAGATCGATCAGGAAACCCAAAGGTATGTTGCTGAGATGTTCGCCGATGTATTAGATGAAAAAAAAATCATTCCATGGGATAAGGTAAAACAAATAACAAAGGAAACAAAGGATGATGAATCTATTTTTGAGAAAGGTATTGATGAAAAACGATTAGATCATGTTGGTGGAATGCAGTTTGGAACAATGGTCTGCCAAGCATTGTTTCAGGGTGAACTTATTTGTAATAAATCCAAAAAAACAGGGAAAATCCGTACTGTTTTTTGTGATGGAAAACACATTGTTTCCATGCGTGCATCTGATGGAATGTTTACCTTGAAAAAAGAAGGAGCAAAAAAAATTCACAAAGTGGTTTCTCCTCCTTGTATGCGAGTGGTCATTAGCAATGATGCGGTTCCATTTGTAGCTGATGGAAAGAGTGTGTTTGCAAAATTCGTTGTGGATTGTGATCCTAGTTTACGGCCATATGATGAATGTTTGATTGTGGATAAGGATGATACGTTGATTGCTGTTGGTCGCTGTTTATTAAATAACGTTGAGATGATGTCTTTTTCCCATGGGATAGCAGTGAAAAATCGTGAATCCTGCTCCTTGTAAGTTACTGAGGATTACTTCAAGTTATGTAGAATTAAAATTCTTTTAAAAAAATGAATGAAATAAGTGGAAAAAAATGGTGAAAAAAGAAGGGGGCTGGCGTTAAAAAGGATGGGATGGGATGCACAAAAATACTACCAGCCTGATTCCTTCTAATTGAAAGAATACGCATTGTTTTTAAGTATTTTTTTCGCAGATGGGTATGTAAATAGGTATGCACGTAACTAACAACTGATACTCCTTTAGTGACTCCCAGAAAAAAGGGTCATGATATCCTTGTTTTTTTAAAATTATATTTGTTATTAGATGTGCGGATAACTTCGTTGTTAGTCGTTTTTCAAAAACATAACCTTAAAAAGAATGAATCAATTTGGGCAGATATTATTCTTGATTTTGGAGGAAAAATATGGAAAAAAATGAAAAAACATCATTGATCTCAGGATTCTATAAACTCCCTATTGATGAACGGGTTTCCTTTGTGAAGGATTTTGCAAGCTTAACCGCTGAAGATGAAGCGTTGTTTGAAGAAAAGTTGTCCTCAGAAAGCGCAGATAACATGATTGAAAATGTCATCGGTGTTTTTGATCTTCCTTTAGGGATTGCGGTTAATTTTCAGATTAATAAAAAGGATATGCTTATTCCCATGGCTATTGAGGAGTCAAGTGTGGTTGCTGCAGCAAGTAAAGCTGCAAAGATAGCTCGTTTTTCTGGGGGTTTTCATGCCCAAGCTGATGATCCTGTGATGATTGGGCAAATCCAGTTGCTTGATGTTGAAGATGTTGCTACTGCAGCAGAACAAATTCTTAGTCATAAGCAGCAGATGCTTGAGGTAGCTAATGCACAGGATAAAATATTGGTTGATCTTGGTGGTGGAGCAAAGGATCTTGAGGTGCGAATCCTGGAGGATGAACAGGGAAAGATGATTGTTACTCATGTGTTGGTTGATGTACGGGATGCAATGGGGGCTAATGCGGTGAATACCATGATGGAGGCGTTGGCGCCAGTGTTTGAGGAGTTAACCGGTGGACGGGTTCGTTTAAAAATTCTTTCGAATCTTGCTGATAAACGTATCGTTCGTGCTCGGGCAGTGTTTGATAAAGAGAAGATGGGTGGAGAAAAAGTAATTGATGCGTTTCTTGAATCATATCGGTTGGCCGCTCTTGATCCATATAGAGCTGCAACTCATAATAAGGGGATTATGAATGGGATTGATGCAGTAATTATTGCTACAGGTAATGATTTCAGAGCTATTGAAGCAGGGGCTCATGCTTATGCAGCAAGAAACGGAAGGTATACTTCATTAACCACGTATTCAAAGGATGAAACTGGTAATCTTGTTGGTAATATTGAGATTCCCATGGCCGTGGGTATTGTAGGTGGTGTTGGTAGTGTTCATCCCAAAGCAAAGCTGTGTAAAAAGATTCTTGGTGTGCAGTCCGCTCAAGAACTATCTGAGGTGATTGCCTGTGTTGGTCTGGCTCAGAATTTCGCAGCAGTGTTTGCGCTGTCAACAGTTGGTATTCAAAAAGGACATATGTCACTTCATGCCAAAAACATTGCTATGATGGCTGGTGCAGAAAACAAGGAAATTGAACAAGTTGCAGATAAATTAGTTGAAGAGGGAAAAGTGAAGTTAGACCGGGCTAAGGAAATCCTTGAAAGTATTAGATGATACGGTCAGCGATATCTTCGGGTTCTCGTTCACAATAGTAGCATTTGATCCGTGGTGGGTCCTTGTTGAGCACGTTGAATCTGCTGGGTACAGGTTCTTTGTAGTTTGAGATACAGGTTGGATTTGAGCAGCGGGCGATTCCGATGAGTTCATCGGGGAGTTCCACTCGATGTTTTTCAGCAACAGAGTAATCTCGGATGATGTTAATAGTTGCTTTTGGAGCAATGAGAGCTATTTTGTCTACTTCTTCTTTTGCTAGTTCCCGGTTTTCTACTTTGACGATGTCTTTTTTCCCAAGTTTACTTTTGGCGTTAATTGCCACACTGACGATGGATGAATGCTGTTGAGGGATACCAAGGATTCGGAGGACTTTAACGGAGTGACCTGCGGTAATATGATCAATGACAGTTCCATTTTTGATTGGAGGTATGATTAATTTTTTCATAATAATTCACCTGTGATAAGGGAGAGAAGTGCCATGCGAACCGGTACTCCATTGAATGCTTGTTTAAAGTAAACAGCGTGTTTGGTTTGATCAACGCTTGGATGGATTTCGGTGACTCTGGGCAGCGGATGCATGATGATGAAATCATCTTTAACATTGTTGAGCATATCTTTTTTTATTTGATAGATGCCGACGACTTTGTTGTATTCTTCTGCATCAGGGAATCGTTCTCGTTGGATTCGGGTAGCGTAGAGGACATCTGCTTCAGGTAGGGTTTTTTCTAGTTTTGTGGTGGATTTGGGGGTGACACCAAGTGCTTTGCATTCGTTGACGACTTCTTTTGGCATTTGTAATGATTTTGGGGAGACAAAGGTTAAGTCCACGCCGAAGAGGGATAAGGCATAAGCAAGTGAATGCACGGTTCGTCCATATTTCAGGTCTCCGAGGAGGATAACGTTTTGTTTTTCGATGTGTTTTTTTTCTGTGAAAATAGTGAACAAATCTAGGAGGCATTGTGTTGGATGTCGACCAGCGCCATCACCGGCATTGATGATTGGTGCTTCTGAAAATTCTGCGGCCAGTCTTGCTGCTCCTTCCAGTGAATGTCGAATAACAATGAGATCGCTGTAGGCATCAGCCATACGAATGGTATCTGCTAGGCTTTCTCCTTTCTTTTGTGAGGTTGCGGTGGGATCAGCAAATCCTATGACCTGTCCGTGTAGGCGGTTCATAGCGCTTTCAAAACTGAGTCTGGTGCGGGTGCTTGGTTCAAAAAAAAGGGATGATAACACCGTGTTTTTTAGGAGTGTGCTGTGTTTTGATCCTTTTGCATATGGCACCATTTTTTTGGCATAGGTAAGTATTGAGTTTATCTCTGGTTTGGTAAAGTCTTTGATGGAGATAATGTCTTTTCCTTTGAAATTCATAAGTCTCAAAAGTGGGATGATGGGATTTCTGTTTAATAAAGTTTGTAATGGATTTGAATACTATGTCGATGCAATAGCAATTTTATTATATATTGAATACAATAATATTTTGTATGGTGTTGAAATCGTTTCAACACTTAAGGAAAAAAGCGCAAAATTATAAATAGCTTAGAAACGGTAACTAGAATAAAGTGTTCATTTATTGGAAATGCGCGGTAGGTTTCTACCATGTCAGCAAAGAAAAAAGATGATGAAAAGAAACTGCAGCAAGTGCGAATGATGCTTGATTGTCCCTATGATCAAGAGCTTGAAGAGAGGGATAAGTATTTAGCTGCGCTTCAGAAACGGTTGACGGGGTCTTCCCATCAGCTTGAGATACGGTATTCATCATCAAAAAAGGATACGGATTTAACGCCTCATGTTGTTGTTCACCGGAAAAAGGATGAGTCAATGGCAAAAAAAGCTGCTGTTGATGAGACTGGTGTTAAACAAACGTATCGTGTTGATTTTGCTGATGAAGATTTATTTGAAATTGAACGATTGGTTGATGAAATTCCAGAATTTGTTGAAGTGCAACCAGAGGTAGGGGAGGAAGATGAACCAGAGCCTCAGTTTGAGGAAGTTTCTGAGGAAAAAGAGGAACTAGATGAACTTCCGAAATGGGAACCCATTGTAGAAGAAAAACAAAAACAAGTCCCTGAGATTGAGGGAGAAAACGATCTTAAAAAAACCATTAAAAAATTTGAACCAGTAGAAACAGCTGAGGACACTGAAGAAGAGAAAAGAAAATCGGAAAAACCTGATGAGAGGAAAGATTTAGAGGAATCAAATGAGCTTGAGGGAGAAGAAAATAACGTCGAGATCTGGGATGAACACGAAACCGATTTATCCTCTGCTAAGCGGAATGGTTCAAGTGTTTGGGAACCGATAAATGGGAAGAAGAAAAAGAGGAATTTGAAGAAAAAAGCAGAAATCTTTAAGATCTTTGCTTCCTGTAATCATATCAATCAGGAAACAGCGGTATTACTTTTTGATCAGGGTATTAAAACAGTGGATGAGTTAAAGCAAACTTCTCTTGAAACTTTGAAAGATATCGATGGAATAAGCGATGAGCAAGCTGGATACATCTTTCATGAGGTAAACAAAGACAGCAACGAAACAGCTGATGATCAAGAAGTGAGGGAAGAAAAAGAAGTTGCCTCTGAAGCTTCAAAACAAAAACCGTATCGTTATGGTGCGTATTCATTGTATAAAAAAGAGATTTCCATTGGTGATGACAAAACCCGTATTGTTCATTTTTTTAGTAAAAAACCACCGGAGGATAGTCAACCTTCACATCTTCCATCGGGTTATAAGGTGAAGGTAAACCGGAAAACGGGTGTGCCTTTTATCAAAAAAATACGGTAGATAGTTCATATTTTTTGTTGGCTTAAGGCTTATAAAACTTTTTTCTATTTGTGTTATTGAGAATTTGATATTATGAGTTGGAATGGACCATTACAAAAAATTGATGATTTTCGCCATGAGATACCCATGCATTATAAAGGTATTAAACAGAATTTGGATATGAAAACAACCGCGGTGATTTATGCTTCTGATGAGATGATCCCTCAGATCAAAAGGGATAATGCTCCTGAGCAAGCTGCAAACATGACTATGCTACCGGGCATTGTGGGTAAGGCCATGGCCATGCCTGATATTCATTGGGGGTATGGGTTTCCTATTGGTGGGGTGGCTGCAACTGATGCTGAAACTGGGGTGGTTTCTCCGGGTGGTATTGGGTTTGATATTAATTGCGGGATTCGTTTGGTGCGGACTGATTTAGATGTTGATAATTTGGATGCGAAACAGATTCATGATCTGATTGATGCCATGTTTACCAATGTTCCTTCGGGTCTTGGATCAAAAGCTAAGGTTCGGTTAAAAAAGGGAGAACTTAAAAAGGTGTTACAGCAGGGTGCTCGATGGGGTGTTGAAAATGGATATGGTTGGGATGAGGATACGGAGTTTTTAGAGGAAAATGGTTGTTTGGATATCGCTGATACTTCTTTTGTTTCTCAGCGGGCAATGCAGCGGGGTGCCCCGCAGCTTGGTTCTCTTGGTGCTGGAAATCATTTTTTAGAAATCCAGCGGGTTGATGAAATCTTTGATGAACAGGTGGCAAAAACCTATGGTATTGAACGAAAAGGGCAAATCGTGGTGATGATTCATACCGGTTCACGGGGTTTTGGTCATCAGGTATGCTCAGATCATTTGAAAGTGTTGGAACGGGCAGTGAAAAAATATGGGTTTTTCCTTCCTGATAAACAGTTGGCATGTGCGCCTTTGGATTCACCTGAGGGATCTGAGTATGTGAAAGCAATGGCATGTGCGGCGAATTTTGCTTGGTGTAACCGGCAGATGATTGTGCATTGGGTGCGGGAATCATTTGAACAGGTATTGGGTGAGAGTGCTGAGGATCTGGGGATGCATATTGTGTATGATGTCTGTCATAATATTGGAAAGTTTGAGGAACACATTGTTCAGGGTAAAAAGAAAAAGGTGTTTGTTCATCGTAAGGGTGCCACTCGAGCATTTGGTCCTAGTAGATCTCAGATTCCCTCAAAGTATCAATC
>JAWOBC010000064.1:0-8783 GCA_046498165.1 Thermoplasmatota archaeon | reverse complement strand
ACTCTTCTCTGTAACAAATATTCACGAACTGCTACACATGGCTTACAGACATATTTGCCAGTCGTGGTTACATTTCCACCGGATTTGATGTGCCGGCGCGACTGTCCGGCACCTAAGCCATCCATTGTCCACGAGGAAACCATGCGCTTGCTGCCTGCTGTCATGGCACTGGCCGGCGTCATGATCACCGGCGCTGGCTCGTCCATCTCTGAATGCCATGCCCAGCAGCACCTGACCCTGAGCCAGGCACTGGAGCTTGCCCAGGACCGCAACACCGAGATCCAGCGCCAACAGAACCAGGTGGCGCTGGAGGCGAATGCCGTGGATCAGGCCCGGGCTGCCTTTCGTCCGAATCTCTCCTTGTCTGTTGGTTCCTCCACCGACCTTGGGCGGAGCTTCGACGAGACCGCCGGCAGACTGGAGACTCGCCGCAGTCAACGGCTCAGCTTCCGGGCATCGTCCAGCATGACTCTGTACGACGGCAGCGCGCGGCAGTCCGAGCTTCGCGTCGCCCGCCTGGGCCTGGACGTCGCGGAGGGTGATCTGAAACGCACAGGCGGACGCATCGCTTACCTGACCGCGAGCCAGTATCTGCGTACGGTTGCCGCCACGAAGCTGATCCGTGTGGCGGAAGAGAATCTTGAGTCCCAGCGTCTCCAGCTCGACCGCATCCAGGCGTACTGGGAGCAGGGCGTGCGTTCGCATACGGACGTGCTGCAGCAGGAGGCGGCGCTGGCCAGCGCGGAATTGAGCCTGCTGAATGCCCGGCAGACCCGCGATGCCGCGCTCTTGCAGCTGAAGGAACTGCTGGGGATGGGCCCTGGAACAAGTCTGGAACTGGTCGATGTAGAGCTGGAAACGGAAGCGCCGCCGGAGGCGGGCAGCGTTGATCAGCTGGTACGTGCGGCCTTGGAGCAGCGCCTCGAGATCCGCAGCCAAGAGCTGCTGATAGAGGCGGCTGAACTGGGCGTAAGCTCAGCGCGGGCACAGAAGCTGCCCAGCGTGGGTCTCTCGGTGAGTGGAGGCACGAGCTACTCGAGCACAGGAAAACGAATGTGGAAAAAATATACTTTTGAGCGAATCGCCGGTATCTTTGGAACGGTTACTGGCACCGTTCCTAGTGGCTTACTCCTTGTTCGAATTCTTGATCCAGAATTTAAAACACCAGTAGCCATTGATCTGGGACTTACCAGTATTTTTGCTGCACCCTTTGTGCTCTCTGGAATGCTTCTTGTCAATGCACCTGTCCTCTGGGGATGGAGTCTAGAATTAACCATTCTTGTTTTTGCTGTTATGATGCTTATCTCTCTTCTATTGATCAAAATCCTTGGTCTCTGGGGAAAACCACAGTATTAACAATGGTAACAGAGAGATAAAAGAGTGGATTAATCGTTCAATAGCTATTGAAGAATCACTATGAATAAAAAAAATGAGTTAAGATACAATAAGTAGTGAATGACTTATAAACAATCGATGAATAACTATTTTACTTTTTTATAAATATAATTCATGGATATGAAACAGTTGTTATTGAAATATTTATAAACCCATAATGCATTAAAATGTTGATAAGGGGGTACATGTGGAAAAAAACATGGTGTTGTAACGAGAAAAGGAGGCATTACTTGAAAGGGAAGGGGGGGAATCCCTCTTACCTTCTTTAAAAAAATTGAATCATCATGTTTTATATTATTGCTAAGTGGGGGAGGAATTCTTTTCAAATACTATTACTATGCTACCCAGTAAAATCTTTTAAATTTTAAAAACGGTATAAGAGGATAGAAAACAATTCAATCACAGTGTTAAGTTGTGTTCATCGTTTACGTTGACTTAGTTGTTCTGGTGAATAAAATGTCTTTTTACAGTTTGGACAGGTAATAGGTGATTCATCAGATCGGCGAATCCACCGATTTCCACAAAAAGGACAGTTTGCCTTCTTCAACATAATCCCCAAAAAATGAGCAAACAATCCCTCCTTAAATATTTTTTCTTTTCACAAAAAAAGATGAAGAAAAATACGGAAAACAAAAAACCCAAAAAAAGATTAGAAAAAAATATCTAAAAATATATCTATTAAAATATCCATTATTGAGATCTAGCCAAATGAAAAAAGGAAAGATTATTACCTCATTCAAAAACAGGGGGAGTTTTTTTAAATAAATTGCTTTTCATACCAAATAAAAATCAAAAACAATATTCCTCAAAACCAGGTTTAGAAATGTGGCACCCTATGAATATAAAAAAAATACTACCCGTTATTGGCCTTTTCATCCTTGTTGTTATCCTTTACAATCTTAATTTCAGCGAAATCGTCGAGCTATTCTCCACGCTCAACCCATTCTATGCCTTTCTCTCCTTTTTTGCCATCGTTCCCCTCTTACTACTCGTCAACATCGAATGGCAAATCCTGCTTAAAAAACAAAACATCAATGTAAGTTTTCATTATTCAATCAAAAATTTTTTTATTGGCTATTTTTACGGATTCATCACACCAGGAGCCTTTGGCGCATACATCCGATCACTCTATCTTCATGATGAAAGCAATGCACCACTTCCAAAATGTTTCTCAAACATCATCATCTTCAATACCGTTGAATTTTTAGCTATGCTTTTTACCGGAGCCATCGGTGCCATCGCTCTCAGCAGCCAGTTCCCCTATTTATTCTACCTCATCCTCATCCTCTTTGGTCTTGTAATAATCTTATTCATTTTCTTTTTTAAAACCAACAAATCCCAAGCACTCTTCACCCGATTGATCCAATCACAAATCTTTTCTGCCATCCAAGATAAAATACAGGGAAACCTCAACAGCTTCTATGAAGACATCCCCAGATTCAAAGACATTATCCTCCCTTTTCTCCTCTCCCTTCTCGGATGGCTCTTAAAATTTAGCATTCTATACGCAATCGCAGGTATGTTTTCCATCACCATACCATACATCGATTTCATACTCATCATTGCTGTGGTCGATGTCATCGCAGCTCTTCCCATTTCTATCTATGGGCTAGGAACCAGAGAAGCAGCCCTCATCCCCCTCCTTGCTCTGTACGGTATTAGCAGCGAACAAATCGTCAGCTTCTCTCTTTTCTGGTATGTAGTCATCTGGCTCATGCCCAGTCTTTTAGGAGCAGTTATCACCCTTGTTGAAACAAAAAAATACTCAACCTTTACCCTTACCAAAGAAACCATGCAACGATTTACTACCTATATGAAAAAATATCCAAAACTCTACACTTCTTTAGCAAATCTCATAGAAAAACAGATGAAAAAAACAAAAAAACCCATCATCGCCGATCTCGGTTGTGGACCAGGAATACTAGGAGAACACATCAAAAAACATCAACCAGACGCAACAATAATAGGCCTCGATAAAAATCAACACATGCTTCAACTTGCCGTAAAAGAAAAAAGCTATGAACTTCTCAGTCAAGGAAGCATTGATCATCTTCCATTCAAAACCGATTCCATCGATGTAGCCGTATCCCGATTTAGTCTTCCCTACTGGAAAGAACCCCTACAAAGCTTCCAAGAAATAAAACGAATACTCAAACCACAGGGTATCCTCATCCTTGAAGCATTAAACAAAGAATATTCCCCATTAAAACTGTGGTTGATCAAAATGCATATGAACCTGAAACGAGCCGGAACAGATGTCATCAGATACCACATTGACGCATACAAAACAGCGAAAAGCAAACAAGAAATCGAAACAATACTAAAAACCACCGGTTTCAAACACATCACGTTTCTAGGAAACAAAAAAGAATGGAAATTCGTGTTCATCGCCTGCAAACAACAAAAAGAAAAAACCAATCATAACCCTTCCAATTAGAAAAACCAAAAGTATTAAAACAATATTTCCAATAAGATTCTTTACAAGTACGGATGGTGAACAGAAAAATGAATCAATCAAATACCTGTATTTTTCCAAAATTAAGACGATTTAATATTTTCATGGGATTTCTTCATCTCATACAAGCAATCATCATGATTCTCATCAGCAATGATTCAACGCTTCCCATAACATACACTCGACCAGAATATATCCCCGCAACAGAATCAATCGTGCCGGTATCTGAAACCTTTTTTAATCTCCCCCTTGGATTCACTGTCGCCTTATTTCTTCTCTTTTCTGCTGCTGCACATTTTCTTGTTTCCACCGTGTTTTACGATTGGTATGTGCAAAAAATCCAATCACATATCAACCCTGCACGATGGTATGAATACTCCTTGAGCGCATCGCTTATGATCGTACTCATCGCCATGCTTACCACCATCTATGATTTCGGCACACTGCTTGCTCTTTTCACCCTTACCGCCGTGATGAATCTCATGGGCCTGATGATGGAGATACATAATCAAACCACCCAAACCACCAACTGGACCTCCTACATCATCGGCTGCATCGCTGGATTCGTTCCCTGGATCGTCATCTTCATCCCCTTGGTTACTGCAGAATCAGTGCCTGATTTTGTCATCGCCATTTTTATCTCCATAGCTATTTTCTTCAATCTCTTTGCCATCAACATGTTTCTTCAATACAAAAAAATCGGGAAATGGAAAGATTATCTTTACGGAGAAAAAATGTATATCGTTCTCAGTCTCGTTGCCAAATCCGCTCTCGCCTGGCAAGTCTTTGCTGGCACCCTCCGACCAATGTAAAAAAAAGGTTGAAAAGTTAACTATCAAAAAAAATACAAAAAAAGGAGAGAAAAAGATGTGGTTTTAATTTCTGCCGTGACCGTTGGACCAGATTGGTCTACCAAGATCACGGTAGAAAAGCGTATTGATAGTAAATGCACTGAACCATTGATCTGATTGATAGACTCCTTCTAGGGTTACCATGGTGTCGATGAGACCATTGAGTTCTTCGCTGATGAGTTCATTAGTTCCATCGTTATCGTAATCTTCTGAAGAGGTAGTGGTGCTTATATACCAGAGCGGGCCTAAGGATACTTTCACCCCATCAATAAAATAATAGGTATCATCAGAACTAAGAATGCCTGAGAGCTCTACTAGTTCTTGATCACATTCTTCATCACTGTCACCAGGACCGATTCCAAGCATATCTCTAATCTGATTACGTAAACGTAACCATAATGGTTCTTCATTGATCGGTGTTGTTGCTGAATCTGATCCTTCGATTTGATGTTGAGAAATCGAGTTTACACCTGCAACAACTAATCCACTAGAAAGAAAAAGAGCAAGAACGCCAATACTGATGAATGTTTTCTTGTTCATCTGTTCTCATCTCTCCTATGAATCTTTTTTATTCCTCATCGTATGGACAGTTACCTGCTCCTGGTCCATATCCAGATCCATCTCGTGGACCTACTCCATCATTTCCAGAACCGTCACCAGGACCATAACCATTACCATGACGGTAACCGGATCCTTGCATCAGACATCCATCATTTATTCCATCATCGTCTTCATCAATCATATTATCACAGATTCCATCACCATCTTCGTCAACAAAGTTTTCTTGTGGTCGTTCTGATGCACCTGGGCCATAGCCCGCAGTTACCAGCCCCACGGTTGCAACAAGGACAACCAGTCCAATCGCGGCGAGTATATATTTTTTCATGTTTTTTTTCACCTTTTTACTGTTTTTTAAGAAACACCGGTTTTTTTGTGGGATGATGTTTGATCACCGACCAAGACAATCCCATTCGGATGTTCCTATAGTAGATGTTTGGTTGAAACCATATATAAAACACTGGTGAAACCAATCCAAAAACCATTTCATTTGTTGAAACCAATGCCCTCATGAAATGAAACAAATAATAAATGCTAAAAACAAAGACATAATTTCATAGCAATAATGCAACAAAGAACACAGACAAAAATTTTAACCATTTTTATTCTTATCATGCTCATCACCCTCCCGTTTTTTCTATTTCAAATTCCTGCGACAACCAACGACAATAACACCACTTGTGAAAACCAATCACAAATAGGAGACGGCAACAATCAAGGAAGAGACTCTCGGTTCATGCAAGGTTATACTACTTGGATCATTCTTCTTATCATCATTATCATCATCACTATTATCTCCTACATCCTTATCAATAGAAACATGAAAAAACAAATGCAGAAGAATGCCATGCTCATCCAGGAAATGCTTCAATCATCCCCTCAACCCACTCAACAACATAACGATACCTCATTAAAAAACAATCAATCAGAACCCATTCAAAGAGAGCAATACCAAAAAAGTCTACTACGATTCCTAAACTATAATGAGAATCGAGTGATGAAAAAACTCTTAGAATACAATGGCACAGTGCTGCAATCAGAAATCAGCAGGATGCCGAACATGGGTAAAGTAAAAGCAAGCCGAACACTAAGAGATATGAAAACAAAAAAGATCATCACCGTTGAATCTTATGGAAAAACCAATAAGATACATTTGTCTGAAGAATTGCAATCAATTTTTTTAAAAGAACAAGCAAATTAACACTTTTTCTATTGAATGAGAAGAAGAAAATATTCTCCAGATAACATTAACAGTTAAATAGGGATTTCTTCATCCAGATGTAGAATAAAAAAAAGGATGCTAGCCCCGTGGTGTAGTGGCCAACATAAGAGACTCTGGATCTCTAGTCGCCAGTTCGAATCTGGCCGGGGCTGTCATAATAAAAAATTCTTAAAATCATTACCAAATTGGATCGTGTTGTCTCAAATGAATGAAACAGAAAAAAAATCAAAAGATTTCATCCGAGAAATCATCGATAAGGATCTAGCAACTGGAAAACATGATCATGTTCATACTCGGTTCCCACCCGAACCAAATGGATATCTACACATTGGTCATGCAAAATCAATCTGCCTGAACTTTGGTATAGCCAAGGAATACAATGGCTTATGCAATCTTCGCTTTGATGACACCAATCCTTCAAAAGAAGAAATGGAATATGTCGAATCCATCAAAGAAGACATCCATTGGCTGGGATTTGACTGGGAAGACCGATTATATTTCGCATCAGATTACTTCCAACAAATGTATGAATACGCCCTTCAACTCATCAACAAAGGAAAAGCATATGTTGATGAGCTCTCCGCTGAAGAAATCAGTGCCTACCGAGGAACCCTCACCCACCCAGGAAAAGAAAGCCCACATCGAAATCGAAGCATAGAAGAAAACAGGGATCTTTTTCAACAAATGAAAAATGGTGAATTTGTCGATGGAGAAAAAGTCCTCCGGGCAAAAATCGATATGAGCCACCCTAATCTTAACATGCGCGATCCCATCATGTACCGCATTTTACATGCCACGCATCATCATACTGGAGAAAAATGGTGTATTTATCCCTCCTATGATTGGGCACATGGACTTGAAGATTCCATCGAAGGCATCACGCATTCACTGTGCACCCTTGAATTTGAAAACCATCGACCCCTCTATGACTGGTTTATCGATCAACTTGATGATGTCTATCACCCACAACAAATCGAATTCGCCCGATTAAATCTCTCATATACCGTGATGAGCAAACGCATGCTGAAACAATTAATCGATGAAGGACATGTCAATGGATGGGATGATCCACGCTTGCCCACTATCAAAGGCCTACGGAGACGAGGGTTTTCCCCTGAATCAATTCGACAGTTCTGCAAGGAAATCGGGATTGCAAAAGTAAACAGTTTAATCGATTATGCTTTTTTAGAACATTGTGTACGACAGGATTTAAACAAAACCGCACCACGATACATGGGTGTGCTACGACCATTGAAAGTGGTAATTGACAATTATCCAGAGGATAAGGTTGAAGATATGCAAGCGGTGAACAACCCAGAAGATGAAACCGCTGGCACCCACAGCATTCCCTTCTCAAAAAAACTCTATATCGAACGAACGGATTTCATGGAAAACCCTAGTAAAAAATTCTATCGATTATCGCATGGTAGAGAAGTCCGACTCCGCTATGGATATTTTATCACCTGCACCGATGTCATCAAAGAAAATGACGAAATCGTTGAACTACATTGCACCTATGACCCAGAAACCAAGGGGGGATATGCGCCAGATGGCCGTCGGGTAAAAGCAACCCTTCATTGGGTATCAGCAGATCATGCCCTTGATGCAGAAATACGATTATACAATCGGTTGTTCACTGTTGAAGATCCTGCTGGTGAAAAAAACAAATCATTCACCGAGTTCATCAATCCAGATTCCCTGGAAACACTACATCAATGCAAAGTTGAACCAAATATCAGCTCATTACAACCCTATGATCGATTCCAATTCGAACGAAATGGATATTATGTTATCGACCCGGAAAGCAACAAGGATCATCTCATCATCAATCGATCCGTTTCACTCCGAGGAAAATGGAAGGATTTCACCCATCAAAAAAATAAGTAGAAAAAAAAGAACAAAACCCATAACCGTTAGCCAAAGAAATATATAATAGAATCCCAATCCCTCAGAGATATCAACCTAGCCCTGTAGTGTAGCGGTTAACACGTTGGCCTTTGGAGCCAGCACCAGCGGTTCGAATCCGCTCAGGGCTGTACTGCTCTCTTGAAGAGTTTCCATGTGAAACGAGGGTTTTTTGCCATTGTTTTGATTTAACGCCCTTTCCCCGACTGTTTTTATTTCTGTCTTTGAGGAGGCGTTTAAACCAATCATACGAATATTTTTCATAATACGCCTTTGCTTTTATGGTATACCGTTCCGTGTTTTTTTGTGATTTATGATCCATAAATTCCTTAACGGTTTTTATTGGATCAACATCTTTATTGTTATAACATCTGATGAGCATACCTGAGGCACAGAA
>JAWOBC010000175.1:0-5842 GCA_046498165.1 Thermoplasmatota archaeon | reverse complement strand
CCATAGAACAAGCAAGCAGTAATACCTCAATGACCAGTATGCTCACCTTTTATTTTGATCCCGCAAAACAAACAACCACCTCCATTGTTCAAACCATTGTATCAAGCACCCTGCAAGAATATAATCTTGCGGTATCAGGTGGCAAACATGTATTAACCATGCAACAAAAAGAAACCATTGGTGATGAATTTGATTTCATTGATTATTTCGTCCCAGGAATGATCGGTTTTACCATCATGACCTCCTGTATCTATGGAAGCATTGAACGAAACACCAAATTCCGAAAAGATGGAATCCTAAGAAAAATGCAGACCATGCCCATCACTCAAATGGATTGGATCCTTTCCAAAATGCTTTTTATGTTGTTTCTCTCATTTCTTTCAACATCAGTGATTCTACTCGTTGGCATTTTCGTCTGGGGATTAAATATTCATATTACCATTTTTGCATTCATCATTATCATTGCAACCAGTCTCTTATTTTCAGGGATGGGGATGATCATCGGTCGATTCGTCAAAGAAGAAGAAACTGCAGACATGGCCGGTGGAGCAATCACCTTTCCTATGATGTTTCTCTCAGGAACCTTTTTTCCCTTTGAACAAATGCCTTCTTATCTCCAACTCATCGCTCAAGGCCTTCCCCTCTACTATGTTAATGAAGCGTTACGAAACACCATGATCTATGAAAATATGGATAAAACACTTTACTTCACAGGTTTTGTGCTCTTATTTGCCATTATCTTTTTTGCAGTAGGTGTTATCGTTACCAAATGGAAGGAAGACTAAAAACACAATTTTATCGGTATTCATCCGGCAACGTAAAATGAGTGTTTTTAAAAAATGATAAATCCATATGTGCCCAATCATTAAAATCTGTTTTTCCACATGATCCATCGGAAAAAGTAATAATCTTATAGGTATGCCAATAATTCATACAACTCCGGTAGGGTAAATAGGTGAGCCATTCCTTCGTAAATGGGATGGTAGCAGGAATATTATCATTTCCACCATGATCATCCACCGTGAGAGCAAGGGTATGGCCAAGTTCATGAACCGCACCACCAACTAGTATTCGCTCACGGGTCATCAACGGCATTTTTTTACCGATTTTATCAGCAGAAACAATGAAACTATCAAGATTATCCCAACCAAAAAAAGCATTACCCGCAGAAGGACCACTGTCACACAGAAAACCATAATGAAAAATCCCTTTTCGTGGATTAGTGATATCATTATCTAAAAAATATTCCCAGTAATAATCCCTAAGATCAACAATAGAAAACGATTCCCTATAAGGGATTTGTTCACCACCACCAAGATTACCGGTGTCCACATGAAGCGTGATATTATGAGCTGCAAATGAGTTTTGAATCTCAGCAAGTAAATTCTCATCCGGTTTATTTGTACCATCATCATGAGTTGTTTTCATCCAATCAAGTTCCCAGAACACATCTTTTTGAAAAGGATGAGCACCCCATTGCTCAGCAAAACATTCCTGAATATTATTCAACCCATCCCCATCTGGATCAAGCTGGGAATGATTATCCCAAGTGTGTGGATCATAACCATAGGTGATCTCCCATTCATCAGGAACACCATCATCATCCGTATCCAGTGAATCAAAGGAAATGATCACTGGTGTCACTAAATAATCTGGAACATGGCATCGCGACTGATCAATATCCCATGAGGCACCCACTGATGTATATCTTTCAGAAGCACTGGGTGAAAAAAGAAGGTTGGATTCATCAGCATAATAATAAGAAAACGGGGTTATTTGAAACGGTAATGGTGGAAAAGATGCACCCCACCAGGTTTCTCTCATATCAGCATCAGCATGCATCCCATAAACAGTGCATATCGTATCATAATTATTGCATTTTATTTGCGTGAAATCACTGTATTTTGCATAAATACTAACCCGAAGATTATGAGCTATTTCACAATTTGAAATAATGATATCTGATGATTGTTTTTTAATAAAAAACCCAGCATGAGTATTATAGGTAATCGAGCAGTATGATATATTCACATCAGTGCATTGTTCTGTTTTAATTCCAAATCCATTATGATAAATATTTGAATCATCAATGCTAATGTGATGGCATTGTTCTAGAAAAATACCACCCTGATTATCATTATTGTTATACATTGCACAATGTCTGATGGTTAGATTTGTCGTTTTTTCACTATACAGCCCAATTCCATTAACTGTTGCATCATTAAATTCAATAATGAACTTTTGAGAATCAACGATCACCATGCCAAAACTGTTATGAGTGAACATATTGTTGAAAATGTTACCATCTTTCGCATGTTTTGCATGTATTCCATCACCATTTCCATAGAAAAAACAATGTGAAATAGATGTTCTAGACGTATCATTAATAAAAATTCCTGTTTTGGTTCTGAAAAAAACACAATCTGAAACCATGAGATCATCTGCAGCACAAGTAATCGCAGCATCTCTCTTGTTTCCCCCTGAGTTTTGCAAGGTAAGATTTTGGATTGTTACATTTGAATGGACGATATCAAAAAGTACTGATTGATTATTCCCATCAATAACTGTTTTTTCTTTGTTTTCACCAATGATAGTCAGTTCCTTATCAACAACAACATGATTGATATACATTCCAGTTCGAACAAAAAGCGTTGTTTTTGAAGACACGTTTTCTACTGCCTGTTGAATGGAAACAAAGGGAAACTCACTTGATCCAACCCATGGACCATCAGTGTTCTGAGCATCAACATAAACCAAAGAAGAGGATGCTTCGCAAGAAGTAAGGGGTTTTCCCTCAAATGATGCCACAATAACTAAGGTTACAAAAAAAAGAGAAAGAAGCAAGGCCAAAGAAATTGATTTTTTCAACATAAAACATCATCAATATTTAACATATAATCACACATATAATAAATTTTATCTAAAAGAAAATATAAGAATATAATAGATAAATGTTATCTTTAGCGGAATCTTTATTCGCTTCCTGAAAGACTGCGGGTACTAATCAATGTTTTTGTATCCATAACTCCTTTTAAAGCTCGGATTTTTTTAATCACTGTTTCACCAATATCATCAATGGTATCACAATCAATTTTGATGAGGATATCATACTCCCCAAAAAGAGGATGAACCTCAACGACCTCATTAATATTATTTACCTGTTCAAAGACTTCTTTCTCATAAAGAGGGCTAATGGTGAGTAACGCAAATCCAGTTGCCATACAAAAAAGGAATTGATTTCTGTATCATAAGGTTTTTGATTACCGATGAGAAAAAACAAAAGAATAAAAAAGGGTGATAGAAAAAGTATAGTTTTTTAGGATTCTTTATTCCACAAGGTAAAAATTGACATGCCAACACCAATCAAATATGTTCCTTGATATTCAACTGGTAATACCTCACCAACTGAAACCTCGATGAGAATTCCGGTAAAACCAATGAGATTACCGGTCAAAGGTGAAAAATGTGGAAAATCATAAGCATCTTTATCAAAATCATAAATATATTTAAATCCTAACGTACCAAGGGTAAATACACTTCCAGAACCAACGGTTTTTGCATATCCTACAAAGAGTGCAGTAATGTTATCATCAAAAAAGGGAAATTGAAAAACGGGAAGATACAAAAACGTATTTTGCATTTCACCTTTCATTCCAAAAAAGATACCATTAAACAGATTTAGGGTGTCAAAAAAGATTGGTTGAGACTGCAAAGAATCAACTTCATCTACTGTTAGAGTTTTTTTATGTTGAAAACACTGATAGGCAACCTCAGCTGATTCATCCGAAATAATATCCAGAGAAACTAATATTGAAAGTTTAGTCTGTATTTGCTCTTCATATGAATCCAACTCTAGCGGTTCATTAATGATGGTCAACAGTGTTTCTAATTCTTGTCTATTTATTGATTGTTTTTCCATATCTTTTGAGAGTAAATCATACACCGTTACCGAACCAACAGAGGATCTTTCAGTTGAAATAGGGTCAGCAGTAAGAGGAATCATAGTCGGGGAGATGAGAAAAACAGCTACAAAAACACCAATAAAACATGTTTTAACATTTTTTCCTTTCATGGTAATTACCTCATAAACAGCTATTAATATAAGATATAAACCTATAAATCTTTCTGAAAAATAGTGTATTAAATGTTGCAATAACTGCTTTCCTTTCCCCTCATTTCTCGTTAAACCTTTTTTTAAGATCTGAAGAACAAAGTGAAATATGGTCATTGTATAATATTTGGAGTTTCCCAAATGATATACCAAGCTTTATAAATAATTCAATAACACTTTTATATAGCATGTTGAAATAACCATGCTAGAAAAATGGAAAAGTGATGTAACCATGAAAGCGATAAAAAGTATAATATTAACTGCGGCTCTTCTCTCCTATTTTGTTTTAGCAGGTACCGTTGGCGCAGAATCAGGAACGTTAACTGATCCAGAAGACGACGTGTTAATGATGTCAGAACTTGATCAAGAATCATCTACTCAAACAACTGATCAACGTCCGAATGTCGATATCATTCAGATTTCTTATGATCGAACAGATGCAGACACAGAAGTAACAGTAACTCTTAAGGTCAAAGGTCAAATTGAGGATAAAAATGATTTTGAAGAGGTAGATATCAATGATACCAGCTTCACTGGTTCCATGGTGACCTATGCCATCTATCTAGAGACCACAGAAACCCAATACGATATTCAATATGTGAACAAAAACCTCACTATAAACTATGAAACCGGCACTGCAGAAGTCTCCGACAATGAATTAACAGTGATTTTTAATCTTGAGAATGTAAGCGAAACCATTACCAATGTCACTGCGACTACCATTGCCTTTGATATTAAATCTTTGACTGACATAAAATATTATTTTGATATTGCACCTGATGAATCTCTCTTTATGGCCTCTGCATCAGCGGATCCAACAAGTGCAAAAACAGGCGAAGACGTAAGCTTTGACGTGGAAGTTGAAGACCTTCTTGGGCTTACCATGCCACCCTACACGTATACATGGGATTTTGATGATGGGGGCACTGGATCTGGTCAAAGCCCAACTCATAGTTTTGATCTAGCTGGTGAGTACCAAGTAGAAGTCACTGTTGAGGATTCAACTGGAGAAACAGCAACTGCAACTACACAGGTAAGTGTTACCAAAGGGACAAGTGACAATAACGGTGGAAGCACAGATAATGGAGATGGTTCAGATTCTGGTGATAACGGATTACTACTCTTTGTAGGAATCATCGCCATCATTGTTATCATTGGTATTGTTGCTCTCGTCTTTATCATACGAAGATAAGAAAAAAATTCTTATCTTTTTTTCATTTTTTTTCTGAGAACTTTATCGTAGGTATATTTTTATTGTCTTTACTTATTGTCGCCTTGTGAGGACATCATATGAGTGATGAAAAAAGTGCATATGCATATCAAAAAAAATCAGCATGGAACATTTTTTCCCCAAATCAAATCCAACAAGCAAATGAGCTATGTGAATCCTACAAAGATTTTCTTTCACAAGCAAAAACCGAACGAGAAGCAATTCAACTTATTCATAGAATCGCTAAAAAAAACAATGCAAACATTCATTTGAATAAACATGCAGGTGCAGCAATTATTGTTCCAGGTAAAAAACCGATAGGAGAAGGAATAAAAATCGTTATTTCCCATGTTGATTCTCCTCGTCTTGATCTTAAACAAATTCCTCTTTTTGAAGATAAGGATAGTAACCTTGCTTTATTAGAAACTCATTATTATGGAGGAATAAAAAAGTTTCAATGGCTTACTATTCCCCTTGCACTTCATGGGATTATTATCAAAAAAGATGGTGAAAAACTCAAC
>JAWOBC010000019.1:0-7217 GCA_046498165.1 Thermoplasmatota archaeon | reverse complement strand
TTCTTATCAACACCATGGCAGGGAAAACTATTTTTCCATTAGGTGGAGCAATATGGAAACCATAAACTATTTCAAATGATATTTTTTTCCCTTTTTTTAATTATTCTTTTTAATCATGGGCCCGTGGGGTAGCTTGGTATCCTTCTACCTCGGGGAGGTAGTAACCCGAGTTCAAATCTCGGCGGGCCCATCAATGTTTTTTCTCAGGTAATTTAGTTAAATGGTTAACGTTGTATCAAAATCTTTTTTTATGATGCAAATAGCTATTAAAAGTGATAGTCTATAAATGAATGCATATGGGAAACAGTGTCAGATATTTTTTGTTTATGTTGGATGAACTGCTTGTTGCTGCAGGTGTTCTACTAGTGCTTTTTTATTTTGATGTTTCTTTTGAAATAATTTTTAGTGTAATTGTTTTAGTAGCTGTTTTACTTGTTTTTCTCAGTTATGTATTTTTTCCGCAGTTAAAACAACCAGTGACTGGAAGTGAGGGATTAATTGGGTTAAAAGCAGTGGCATTGGAATCATTTGATGATATGGGTAGTGTTTTGGTTCATGGTGAACAGTGGAAGGCGGTAACACAGGATAAGACTGTGAAAAAAGATGATATTGTTTTGATCACCGAGGTAAATGGATTGACATTAACCGTTGAAAAAATTGACTAGAATCTGATTGATAGGTTATTGTTCAGGCATGTTCCATTCTTTTTTTAGTTCGTTGAATCGCTGTTCTTTAATGGATGTTCTTATTTCGTTCATGAGTTGCAGCATAAAATAAAGATTATGATAACTGATAAGATTAAAACTGAGTAGTTCATTGGTTTTAAGGAGATGATGGATGTATGCTCTTGAATAGTGTTTGCATACCTTGCATTGACAGTTGGGATCAAGGGATTGATCATCATTTCGATATTTGATAGAGGTGAGTTTGTATCGGTATTTGTTTTGTTTGCTTCCTTTTGGCGGACGAATATGAGCATAGCCACTGCGA
This sequence comes from Thermoplasmatota archaeon, assembly GCA_046498165.1. Classification (GTDB taxonomy): domain Archaea; phylum Thermoplasmatota; class E2; order DHVEG-1; family DHVEG-1; genus EX4572-165. The sequence goes on along the minus strand of JAWOBC010000019.1, from coordinate 6,227 downwards.
GCGATTCTGGTTGGAGAGACACAATCAAAAAGATCAATGCCTCGTTGCACTGATGCAAAAATATCCTCTACCACACCAATACCAAGCAGATGCCGTGGTTTATTTTCAGGTAGTAATGGAACAACCCAGTTGAGGATATGATACATATCTTGTTTAGATTTTCCTAGAGATCCTCCAATAGCGAGTCCATCAAATTCCATGCCACCGATGACATGTGCGCTTTTTTCCCGTAGATCCTGCCAATGTCCACCTTGCACGATGCCTATTAATGCTTGATCTGTTTGATGAACCTGCAGGCATTCTTTTGCCCATTGATGCGTTCGTTTTAAACTTTCAGTGGTATAGGTTTTGTTGGAAAGTGGAGAGGTGCATTCATCAAGCACCAGGATCATATCTGCACCCAGTTGTTCTTGGATACGAATGGATTTTTCTGGTGTGAGATATTGTCTTGAGTTATCATAAATGGATCGAAAGGTAATTTTTTTATCAGTAATTTTGGCGATCGATTCGCCCTTTTTTTTACTACTGAGATGACCTTCCCCTGGGAAAAACATTTTTCCCACGGCATGTTCTTTGCCAATTCCAAGAGAAAACGCTTGAAAACCTCCGCTATCGGTGACAAGGGGTTTATCCCAGTTCATAAATTGATGTAGTCCACCCTGTTTTTCGATGATATCAGCGGTTGGTTGTAACATTAAATGATAGGTGTTACAGATGAGAAGTTGAGCATGTAATTGATGTAAATCTTCTGAAGATAATGCTTTGACCGTTGCTTTTGTAGCTACCGGCATGAGTGCTGGTGTTTCTATACTGCCATGTTGTAAGTTTAACTGTGCCGTTCGGGCGGTGTTGTCTTCTGCAGTGATCTGAAAGGTAAGATTTCCCATGATGGAAGTGAAAACGTTTAAAGTGAATTAAATGTTTTCTTGTTTGAATGATAAATGAACTCTTATGGATTGGTTTACTTTCGTTGAGTTTTCTGATTGTTATTCTTTCATATCGGCTTTTTGGAAAGACAGGATTGTATGTTTGGACCGCGATTGCGGTGATTCTTGCTAATATTCAGGTGATGAAAACAGTGGAGATTTTTGGGTTGGTCACCGCTCTAGGCACCGTGATTTATTCTTCATTGTTTTTGGTGACTGATATTTTAAATGAGAATCATTCTAAAAAGGATGCGCAAAAGTCTGTTTGGATTGGTTTTTTTGTTTTATTGGTTACTACGGGTATCATGCAGATAACATTGTTTTTTGTTCCTCATGAATCTTCTCTGGCTATGAGTGAGGATATTTCTGCGGTTTTTTCTGTGCTTCCCCGGATTGCTTTTGCTAGTATCATTGCATATTTGATTTCTCAGACTCATGATGTCTGGTTTTTTAATCGGTTAAAGAAAAAACAAAAGAAAAATCAGTTATGGTTGAGAAATAATCTTTCCACGATACTCAGTCAGCTGATTGATAATACGGTGTTTACCCTTGTTGCTTTTGTTGGTGTGTTTTCTTGGGGGATTATCTTTCAGATTTTTTTGGTTTCCATTATCATGAAGGTTGTGGTCGCTGTTTGTGATACGCCATTTGTGTATTGGGCTCGATCGCTTAAATCAAAATAATAAATCATTAATAACATATTTTATTTGAAAAAAGATAATTTTCATTATATTTTCATAATAAATTATTTAAACAATGGATGTTTTGTTAACATTGGAGGAAATATAATGAGAAAAATGATTATTATGGTATTTGGTGTTTTTGTAATCATTTGTTTAGCAGGATTAACTTCTGCCCATGTTCCTTATATTGAACGCACTGATTATTCTGAGGAGAATCCATTTTATGTGTGGAAAATGATTGAGAAATCAAAGGCATTTTATGCCTGGTTGGAAAATACTGATAATAATGTTGGTGATGATATTGATGTATATAAGATCACGGTGGGAAACAGACCCGTGAATATCTATGTGGAATTGATTGTGCCGGTGGCAAATGGTTTTTATGAGGATTTTGTTCCCTGGTATGCATTGATTGGTCCTGGTTTACCAGAGTTGAATCAATCAGTTCCCTTTGATGTTCCTGAAGGGTATGGTGGTTTGGTAATGGAAAATGTGTTACCCGGGATGCCACGAGAAACGTTTTTTGAGCCTTTTGGTGGAAAATCCTATTATAAAGGTCCTATTTTGGATGTAAATATTTCTCAGTCGGGAACCTATTTTATTTATTGCTGGGATCCCTATGAAATGGGTGGGGATTATGTTTTAGTTATCGGCAAGGGTGAATTCTTTGGACCCATTGATATTATCAGAGGGTTGATAAACACTGTGATCATCCGGCAGGATAAGGAATTACATGTTCCCTCTATCTAAGGAAATGAGAGAAAAAAGAGACAAGTTATTACTGGATTTGTTTGCTGAACCAGTTGAGGATGTCTTGATTATACGCTGAAAGCCAGATATGCCCGTGAGTTGGTGCAATAAGTATTTGTGTTTCAACAGAAGAATTTCTAAGATCTTGATAATAATTGGTTGCACATTGAACGGGGACGAGTTGATCTCTTTGCCCATGAAGAAGAATCGTTGGTGGATGATCCGCTGATAGATTATATGAAGAATGAATATCAAAAACAGGGCCACGCTGGCTAAGAGTGATGCTCTCAGCGTTACATCCTGAATTAACCGCGATGGCATTAAAGAGATGTTCATAGTTTAACGCCAGTCGACTGCACATAAAGGCTCCTGATGAAAACCCAGCACAGAAAACAGAATCCATGTTAACGGGCAGTTGACTTTGGTTCAACCAGGATAAAATTGATTGTATATATTGGATATCATTGTTTGCTGAGTTGTTTGTGGTAAATACATCCCATGCTCGTGGACCAGGTCGAATCGGTCGATTTGATTCAAGCAAGATGAGAAAAAAACCATTGTCTAATGCTTCAGTGGCGAAGCTCATCTGGTTTTTGTTCCATTTGTTCAGTCCGATCAACCAGGAAAATGCATGTTGACTTGCGCCATGAAATAAAAAAATGATAGGATATCCTTCTGCTGTTGGTTGCTGTGTTGGTTGCATGTATAAAAAGAATCGTCCATGAATAATATTGAAATAAACATGATTAAGAGGAGTTGATGTTGGTTCTGCTTGTATGTTTGTTAGTGGAGTTTGTTGGGGGAAAAGAAGGATGAGAATAATGAGTATTGCTAATATGATGATGGATGGTTTTTTCATTTATGTTTTCCTTTTATTCTTAGGTTGTTATCATTTAAATTACTTGGGATGTTCCTGTTTTTTTTCAAAGAAAAATGAATTCGGTATGATTTTGTTGAATGAACTGATTCCTGGTTCTAATAAAAAAACAAAGATTTTTTATTGGTGTCATCATTGGGTCATTAAAATGAAAAGATGGTGAATACGCTATGAAAAAGTATGCAACTATTGTTTTGCCCCGGGAACTAAAACAGGATGCTGTGCAAGATATTCAAAAAATGAAACAAGAAATCGAAGAGAAATATGATCTTGAAATAGAGGTTATCATTGAGGAAGGAAAACATCGAGAATAATTTTTTATTGAATCTTTTTCTTTTTTCCATTGATGGTTTTAGAGAATATATTCCAAGGCTGTATTAATTTTGATAAGAGCTGTCAATGAAGATTTATTAAAGAGAAGTAACAAAAAGTGTTGTTCATTGGTGAAACATCGATGACAGATAATAATGAGGATTTATGGTTTATCAATAAAGGTGGCATTGGGATTTACACAAAGAAAAGTAACCTTGCGTTTCGTTCAATGCAGAAGGGTCATAAAATCAAACGGATAAAAAAGAAACCACATATTTTTTATTTTCATGTTTCTGCATAATGTTTTGATGCAAGTATAAGATTTGTTAATGACAAGCTTTTATAAACAAAGAATTGATAGTTACAATTGGGGATAATGACTGATGACTCCATATCAGGATTCAAGACTTGCGCTTCCATTGGCTGTTTTTGGGTTTATGCTTATTATTGCGACAGGCATGGATTTAATTCTGGGTAACTATCAAATCCCTATGGTTGTTTCTTTTATTGGTCTTGCTTGTCTTATCTTAGCGATTTATTTACGGAAACGAAAGCTTGGTTCATAATACTTTTTTTGCTCATTTTTATTCAAATCTTTTCAGATGATTTATAATATATGAGAGGCAATCTTTCGAAATAAATATATACAAGCATTATATTGTGCTGCGGATACATATGACACAAAAAGAGAGGATTCTTCCCATCGCATTGATTCTGTTGACCGTGTTTATTGTCTTTACTGGACAGGCTATTTCTTTAAATACTGACTTTCATCGTATTCAATTAACACCCGGGGAAGAATATATTTATGTGAATGAAAAAATCAACCTGGAAATTAATGACGATGATACAAATATCACCGATTTGGTTTTTTGGATTCCAACAGATGCGGATAATATTCAGGCAACGGTGAATAATACCATTATTCCAACAGTGGAAATCGGAGGAAATGTGTATCAAGGAAATATTTCTGATATAGATCAGGATACCATATCATCAAATACGATTGAACTAACGTATACGCTCCCTGTTAATATTCAGCAGTTTTCCAAAACCTTGTTAAGAAATACTTCAGAGCTAACGATTTCCTATGAGAACACGGATATTGCCTCTGCTACATTTCTTTCAAAGGATTCCTCGTATAGTGTTCCAATACCTGCTGAATCTGATAAGGCATTGTTTAATGTATATACATTGACGTTAACGATTCTATTGATTATTTTGCTTCTGGTTTCTTTTGTATATGGTCTTCGGAAAAAGAAAAATGGGAAAACAAGAAAAAGAGCATTTGAATCTGATGAAGTATTGTCAACGGAAAAAACATTGTTGATGGATGTGCTGAAAAAAATTGAGAAATTACATCGATCTGAGAAGATGTCTGATGATACCTATCATAAACTGAAAGCCTATTATAAACAGCAAACCATTGAGATCATGAGTCAACTAGAGAATACTGATTCAAAAATCAAAAAGCAATGATTGTTCTTTTTGTTGATGATTGCTATCATTAACAGGTTCGTCTTGTTTCGTTGTTTCATTTTTTTCTTCATCGTTTTGTTTCTTTTGAGTAGTATCAGTTTTTATTTTTTTGATATGATTTTTAGCTTGTTTCTGAGTCATATTTAAAAGAGTGATTGCTTCTTCATCAGTAAGATCAAGGTTTTCTATGAGTTTTAACGCAAATGTGTTGTTCTGAGTAAAGAGTTTTTTTGTGAAGGGATAAATCAGGTTTTCAGTTTTGTTCAATGAACAGTGATGATAGACGGAGAGTTTTTGAAGCATATTTTGTTTTGCAGCACTTAATTGTTTTTTATGTTTTCTTGCTTTTAACCAAGTGGGAAATTGATATTTTGATGGAAAAATTTTTCTTGTTTTTGCAAGGGAGACACCAAGACTCATTTTTTCTGATGCATAAGCCCATAAACCATAGTGTTGACGACGAAAAGTTCGCCCGAGGAAAATATCGCTTTGTGACACCGCATCAAATGCATGATAACGATCAACAGGGTTCTGGTAGCTATTAGGTATGTTTTCTGTAATCCAGAAGAGTAGGGAGCGAGGATCTTCATCAACATTTCTGACCTGTTGCTTGATAGAATCAATATGTCGCTGAGTGAAAATTGTTTTTAGCACATCAAAGATAATTGCTCCTCTATCTCGACTGCCAAGCACTGAAACATCATCTTTTGTAATCTTTGTTTTGTTCACACAAATAGATTGTAAATCCCGCATCAATACCTACTTTAACTTTTTGAGTATGATGAGTGGTTTCATAGGTTAGTTGAATAGTAAAGGGCCTGGTCTGTACAGGTTTAGCTTTGCCTTCATCAAGAAAATGTCGCACCATACCAAATTTTTGAGTGGGCATTAAAGGAGTACCGTCTTTGGCTATTACATATACATATTTTTGTTTCACATTTTCACCTCCTTACATCTATGCTTTAACCCTGATTCCACGCTTACCGTTGATAAATTAGCACATTTTAATCACTCCCATTTTGAATTTTAGACTACAACCAACATTAGCAACCCTTTGGTGTAAGGGAATCAGCAGTGATAGTATAAAACTATCACCCTGTCAGTCCACATCGCCAATGATATCTCGGGGTTTGAACAACAGCAACACTTTCCCTAACCCTACAGGAATGTTTAATCACTGTCCGCAGTGTGCAGGACTTG
>JAWOBC010000142.1:0-13051 GCA_046498165.1 Thermoplasmatota archaeon | reverse complement strand
TGGGAACGAGCTTTTATTGATCATCATCATGCCATCACCTATAAAGACCTTCAAAAAAACCCAGAGGATTATGTTGTTTCAATGAATATGTGGGAGATCAAACAGCTGATTGATATTCAGCCAAAACAAGCGATTTGGATTAAATCCACCTGTGAACCATTCAATGAGGAAATGGAGATTGATGAAGAACGGAAAAAACATTGGCTTGATCATTTCAATATCAAAGAGTATAGTGCTCATGCCTCAGGTCATGCATCAGGATTAGAACTCACTGATCTCATTAAACAAATCCAACCGAAAACACTTATCCCTATTCACACCCAGCATCCAGAGTATTTTAAGGAGATTGCTCAAAAGATCAGTGAAGAAATCACGGTTATTCCACCGGTGTATGGGCAGAAATATCTAATATGATCATCAGTTGATTGTTCAATGAATACCATATATCATAGACATTGGTTTTCAAAGAAAGAAGCACCAATTAAAACCAAATTTTTTAACAAAAGTAGATGCTAAAAGAGTTTTTAATAAACTATTTATATCAGTAAATAAATGCCTTATCTGAGTGGGGAGAGATATTTATTGAGTTTTACGCACAACATTCCTCCCAGACGGAGAAAGCGTGCATCCCATCCCTTCCCACTCAAACGTCCTAATTTTTGAAACAAGAATATCTATCATATCAATGACGATATATCCGGCTTTTTTCAATGAATCAAACAAACCAAATCAAAAAAAAATAACCCCCTTGTTTTTTATGCTCACCGTGGTTCTAACGTCATAGATGATCCAAATCATTCATCTAACAAAACGATATGATAAAACACAGGCATTATCAGATGCCACCCTCACCTTTAAAGAAGCAACGGTAACTGCCATCATGGGTGAAAATGGTGCAGGAAAAAGCACGCTGCTTAAGATTTGTGCTGGGATCATGCCCTATGACCAGGGAACAATCATCATCGATGGGAAAAATCTATCGAAACACTCAATTCAAGTGCGAAAAAACCTTGGTTATCTGCCTGAAATGCCCTACATGTATGATCGGCTCACTGGACGGGAGTTCTTACTGTATATTGCTTCACTTCGTCGTTTGCAGAAAGCAGAAAAAGAAATCAACCGATTATCAACCCTTCTAGGGATCAAGCCATCCCTAGATAATGAACTTGGCAGTTACTCAAAGGGGATGAAGCAGAAGATATCCCTGATTTCAGCTATTATGCATAACCCGAAGAATCTACTACTGGATGAACCAGTATGGGGTTTAGATCCACTCACCTCTCGAACACTACGAAGATTCATCAGCAGTCGAAAAGGAACAACAGTCATTGCCACACATTCCCCTAGCCTGGTCGAACAAGTAGCCGATGTGGTCAGTTTCCTTTCCAAAGGAATCGTTCTATCAACCGATACTGTTTCCTCAGTGATTGAAAAACATGGAAGCATTGAGGATGCCTATTTCAATGAGGCCCGAGAATCACATGCTTGAAACCTATACCACTGTGCTCGCCCAATCATTTCGAAATTTAAAGAAAAATATAATCATATCACCATTTCTTTATGTGCTGTTCAGCCTGATGATTCTTTTTTCCAGTCTTTTTATAGGATTTCTCACGGTAATCCTTCTGAGAACCAATGTTTCTCTTGATATCAACAATGTATTTTTCATCGTGTTTTTTCTGTTTATGTTGAAAAGTTCTCATGATTTCTATTTTTCTTTCACCAAGTCTGAACCACTTACCTATACGTTTTCCACACCACAAGCTCATTGGAAAACCGTTTTTGAATTGTTTCTTGTTGTCTTCTGGGTTCAACTCGGGTTATGGGTTCTTTTTAGCACACTGTACATGATTCCTCTGGTGACCGCGGGAGTACCACTGATTTATCCATTGATCTATTTGAAATTCACTGCCGGCATCATTCTTGCTACCATCATTGGATCAACACTTGTGATTCATTATTTTAGTTCAAAAAAATATCGATTGATACCACTTGGATTTTTGTTATATGCTTTATTTGTTTTCTCAGATCCAATAGCTCTTCTTATTATCATCCTATTTTCATTTGTTTTTCTTCTCTGGAGTTTACAGTTCTGTCTTGACAGTTATCAATTTATCAGTCGGAAACAACGCATACCAGAAAAATCACAGGTCTGGTTATCCACTATTAAACAAGCCGTGTTTCATAAAGAAATCATTGTGCTCTGGCGGGAACGAATCCTGTTCAGTATTCTTTTTTCCAGTGTTCTCATCGGCGTGTTCAGTGGATATCTTGCCCGGTTTGGTGCCGATGAATTTCTCCCAGCAGGACTGGAAGAAATCGCAGCTATGATCAGTCCAGAGGCCTATGCCTTTTTTGGCATCTATGTACTCACTGTTCACGGTGCTGTTTTTGTTTCTCTTAGCTTTTTTCTCAATGAAGCAGACACACTCTGGTTACTCAGGCATCTTCCTGTACGCATGCAGGATATCGTTAAAGGAAAAGCTCGTGCATTACTCATCCCCTTTCTCTGCTGCATCCCCTTTATTGCCTATTATGCAGCGTTTACCTCTCTTTCATCGATCCCTTTTTTACTCTGGTTTCTTGGTTTTTCCTTTTTAGCAAGTATCATTGTTTGTTTTCCTTTAGGAGCTCGATATGCTGGAAGAAAATCAGATATCTTACTCTTATACAGTATATCATTATTCATTTTCATGATTCTTGGTCTTGCTTTTTCTCTTAATTACACTCTTGGAATCATGGGGGCATCAAGGATAGTGTTCTATCTGTTCTCCATTCTCATTGAACTCTTCTTGTTTTATTTTGGTTCCATTCGACTCACTGCTTTTTTGTTGACCGTGAGATATACCACAAAAAAATAATCTAAATCAATCAAATCAATAGAATAAAGATGGCTATAATCAGAAAACAAGATGGCAGAAAAGCCAGGAGGAGGAAGAATGGGATGCACCCTCTTCTGGCAGTTCCCCCGCATTCATCGTCTTTCTATTTGTAGTATTAGTGTTCTTTATTTATAAACCAAAAAAAGGGGTCAGTGAAAGTAAATCCTAACACTAACAGGTTATCCTCAAACATACAGATGTAGAATGCTGATGTTTCTAGAAACATACAGTATTATCAATGAGGACCCGATATCATTTTTTGATGACTGCAGGCTCTTCGGAAGGTTTTACACTTGCAAGAGGTCTGGATCCAAGATATCTTCCAAACAAAATCCTCATGTTGTTATTACCAGTCCTGTTCATTCTTAGTGTTGGTTGGTCACTTTATCTGGGTGAATCAATAATTCAGAGTCTGATCTTCAGTGTCGTTCAAGTATTGATTGTGTTTTTATGCTGGGCAATTGCCCGTGAACTCGATCCCGATCATGACTACGCTGCCTTTTTTGGTATCCCCCTCTTGTTTCATCCCCTTGTTTTTGGGCAGGGAAATATCCTCATATTATTCTGGTTTCTTATTGCTCTGAGAATACTGAATCAAACAACGGGAAAACAGGTAAGTACCACGGATATCTTGTTCTTTATTTTTTTGACCTTGCTAGTAGTCATTCTATCGGCAGCAGTCCTTCTTATCATCCTTGCTATTGCTGTTCTCATTCTCAGCTCATTGTTATCAACAAATCATTCAACTGATATTTTACTTTCTCTACCATTGTTTCCTAGTTTTCTTTTGATTCTACTTATTACCCCTGATGCATGGACATTACTTCGACCAACACTTTCAAATCTAGTATTCATTTCTATATCAAGCATTCTTTTATTTCTGGTTACTGCTACCACCCATGAAATACGATGTACCGGTGATTATTCCTCCCATCGGTTATCGGTGAAACGAATACAAGCAACACAAATCATGGGGCTTCTTTCAATAGTGATCATCAGTGTTTTTCATGGTGGCATCTTGTTTGTCTACCCCATCTGGGCAGCAATCATTGGAATCGGATTATATCGAATCATAAAAAATGGGGGGAAAAAGGTTTTTTCTATCCAAAATCGATGAAAAGAAAATTCGACCCATCATTTAATTTTGCATGAATCCTCTTCTTAAGAATCTCTCAATTTATCCATTATAATACTATGTACATTACGAATTCTATAGAGCTCTCATTTCATTTTTCTTTTTATTATGAAAAGAATAGATATCATAGCTGCAGCGAAATACATGAGATGAAATCCTGGCGATTCTGGAATCTTTGTTTCTGTTAGCTCCACTGATGATATTTTAAGATCAATGGTGAAATACATATATTGACCAATGATTTCTCCAGTTCCGATAAAGGGTTTATTGTATACCTCGCATCAGGGATTTTAATAATAACGTTTTATGACGAATCATTTGCTAAATCTTAGATATAATTCTGAATATATTCTGAATAGCTTGCATTATACCTTGTTTGTTGTTTCTTTCTTGCTTTTAATCATTGATTTTACATAGTGAATTGTTGGTTCATTTATATCATAATCGACTGAGGATAATATAGTGGATAAAAAATATTCGTTATGGGATCTATCACATCGACCTATGGAGAAAACGGTGTATTACTGTGCTCAAAAAAAGGGTATTGTTTTTTTATGTTTAGCAAATATATGTTAAAATAATTATATATAACCATTTTTTATATTATTTAATAGTTAAAAATACTATATATTTTATATAGTTGTTCTCTGTTTTGATTGTGTGGTGAAAAGAGTAATGAAAGCTAAAAAAGAAAAAATTGCTATCTGGACGTTAGTCGCTTCTTTGATCGTAATCTCAATAGGGCTATCAGGCTGTACTGGAACAGATGAGAATACCATCGTGATTGGGACATCCGCAGATTTTGCACCATTTGAATACATTGATGAGAACACAGGAAACATCGTTGGTTTTGATATTGACATGGTCAAATCAATCCTTCAAGATGCAGGATACAAAGTAGAAGTCAAAGATATCTCATTTGATTCATTAATACCCTCCGTTCAAGGTGGTAAAATCGATGTTATTGCTGCAGCAATGACCATCACCGAAAGCAGAGCCGAACAAATCGATTTTACCGATCCGTATTATGAAGCAGATCAATCAATTTTAGTTGAAAGTGATACCGAACTTAATCTTAACTCAGCACAAGACCTCCAAAACTTCACTGTCGGAGCACAAACTGGAACAACAGGGGCTCAATGGGTTCAAACAACGCTCATTGATAATGGAACCATGAACACCAATGATTTCAAAAAATATGAAACATATACCCTTGCCGTTCTCGATTTAAGCAATGGCAACATCGATGCGGTGGTTCTTGACAAACCCGTTGCACAGGCATATGAATCAAATAAAAATGTAAACATCGAAATGACCATCATCACTGGAGAATCATATGGTCTTGGAGTTAAAAAAGGAAACAGCGATCTCCTTCAAACATTAAATGAGGGGTTGGACACTTTAATAGGATCCGAAGAATGGATTGCTCTTGTTCAAAAATACTTTGAATAAAAAGATAAGATGATGTGGTTTCCTTGGATATCGAGGTACTTATCCAGTCACTTCCACGACTGATGATCGGCCTTCAATTCACTCTCCTCTTAACCTTTCTCAGTCTCATCCTGGGCACAGCATTAGGAATCTTACTTGCCATGGGAAGATCCTTTGGAAAATTCCCGCTATCCACTATCATCTATGGATACGAAAAAGTATTCCGAGGGATACCACTTCTCGTCATCTTTTTTTTACTCTATTTTGGTCTCTTTGAAATCGGTATTAATCTTGAACCAATAACCGCAGCAGTCATCGGATTAGGGCTTCGTGGAGCAGCATATCAAGCCCAGATTTACCGAAGCGCAATCAATTCAATACCCGAAGGACAAACAATTGCCGCCCAATCAATAGGCATGAGCAAACTACAAACCATCAGATACATCCTTCTCCCACAAGTCATGCGATTATCCATCCCAGGATGGTCCAATGAATTCACCATCGTACTAAAAGATACCTCCATTGCCTTTAGCATTGGGGTCATTGAACTAATGAGACAAGGACGATATATCTACATCAATCATCCCAATCTTATTCTGCCTGTTTTCATCATTATCGCCGCCATCTACTTCATCCTGGTCATCATTGCAAATAAAAGCCTTGGATTTTTAGAAAAGAAATACAAAATGTCCGGATTTAATGTCTCTGTTGAACGATAAAAAAAGTGAGGGAAAATAACCATGCATATGTTAGAAGTGAAAAATGTTCACAAAAAATATGGGTCCACCGAGGTCTTAAAAGGAGTCAGCTTCAACATGGATAAAGGAGAAACAAAAGTCGTCATCGGACCAAGTGGAACCGGGAAAAGCACACTTCTTCGCTGTATCAACCAACTGCATCCACCAGACCAAGGAGAGATCTGGCTTGATGGAGAAGAAATAACCAACCCAAAAATTAATATCAACAGAGTACGAAAAAAAATCGGTTTCGTCTTCCAGGATTTTAATTTGTTCACGCATCTTACCGCTTTGCGAAATGTCAGTATCGGCCTGGAAAAAGTAAGCGGGGTTGAAAAAAAACAAGCAGAAGAAAAAGCAATGGAGGAACTTCGAAAAGTCGGTCTGGAAAAACAAGCACATCAATACCCTGCCGAATTATCCGGTGGGCAAAAACAAAGAGTTGGTATCGCACGGGCTCTCGCCATGGATCCCATCATCATTTTATTTGATGAACCAACATCAGCCCTTGACCCTGAACTCATCGGAGAAGTCCTTGAAGTCATGCAGAAACTCGCTGGAAAAGTAACCATGCTCTGTGTCACCCATGAGATGGGATTTGCTCGAAATGTAGCCAATGAGATCATTTTCATGGAAGGTGGTTCTGTTGTTGAAAGTGGCTCACCGCAAAAAATGTTTACCAATCCAGATCAGCACCGGACCGGTGAATTCTTAGGAAAAATCGCGACATTATATGGTGAAGAAAAAGGAGGCGGGGAGTAGACGTCAACTTATTTTGAGTTTTTTGCTAATTCACTACCCAAACTGCTGGAAGGACTCAATGTCACCCTGTATCTCACCTTTCTTTCATTGTTATTTGGGTTTCTTCTTGGCGTAGGCCTTGCTCTTGGACGAATATATGGCAAAAAACCTGTTTCCTGGATTTGTTCAGGATATATCGAAGTGCTCAGAGGAACACCACTGCTTGTGCAATTGTTCATTTTATATTATGGACTACCCTCTGTTGGTATCAATCTTAATCCTGTGGTTGCTGCCATCACGGGATTTACACTGAATAGTGCTGCATATCAAGCAGAATATTTACGAGGATCCATTCAATCGATCTCATCAGGACAGATGATTGCTGCTCGATCATTAGGTATGACAAAATTAAGATCCATAAAGAACATAATTCTACCCCAAGCACTCAGAAACACTATTCCTGCATGGTCAAATGAACTTATCTATTTACTGAAATATTCTTCCCTTGCTTATCTTATCTTAGTTCCAGAGCTCACCGCTCAAGGGAAATTCATCGCTGCAGATACCTTCAGATACCTTGAGATCTTTTCAATGATCGCAATCATTTATCTTATTCTAACCATCATTCTCACTGAAATCCTTGATCGATTTGAACAAAAAATCAGAATACCTGGTCTTGGTACCAGAAAATCATCATCACTACGAACATAAACAAAAAACATTGAAAAAAACATGATCAACATCCTTTCAGGGAAGAGCGAAAAAATATAAACAAATCTCTCTTCTTGTTTTTCTCTATGAAACAGAATACAACCCGTAAAATCCAGTGTATCATAGGATTTTTCTTCATAACAAATCTTTTTTGCATTATCGTATCTGCTGATGATCTCTCCCTCAGTCCTTCACAAGGACCAGCAGGAACCAGCATTCAAGTCAGTGCAAGCATCTATAATGATGTTGATCCAGCTAATTATGAGAAACACTATGGTCTTAGCTATGCGGTTGTCTGGGACGTGCGACCTGCTGATATCATTAATCCAAATCTCTGGGGATATGATAACCCCATTGGATCAGCATATATCAATTATGATGGAGATTTAACAGGATCTGCAACGATTCCCTATGATGCAGAACCAGGAACCTATTATGTCTATGCCGCCTATGATCGATCCTCAAATGATCCATTCTATATGTATTGGAGGAATACCTTCACGGTTACTGAGAGCAGTAGTTATCCAACGGATGACTCTGATGGAGATGGCTATCCAGATGATCTCGATGATTTTCCCTATGATCCCAGTGAATGGTATGATTCTGATGGAGATGGCGTTGGTGATAATGCTGATCCCTACCCATATGATGCGGATAACACAGAGTATGAACAAAATCCGCAACAATACCAACCAACACCCACACCAGGTTTTGACAGTATCTTTTTCTTCTGTTCACTCTTCAGCATCCTTATTATATTCATGCTTAAAAAGCACAAGAGATTATAAACAAAAAAACCGTTATCACTCGAAAGAACACAAAGAAAAAAAATCAGTTGGGGTAACATCCATGCAATATCAAGAAATCATCGAACGGAAAAAAAACATTATCAATAATCCAGTTCATCCTCTCCCAGAGGAAACCATCAATAAACTGGTCAAAGAATTCACAGAAAACCATCCAAAATCAAAACAACTCTATGAAGAAGCAAAAACCTGTCTTACAGAGGGATTGCAACATAATCTCAGCCCTAATTATCCTTTTCCACTTGCCATGGACCATGGTGAAGGATACAAACTCTGGGATATCGATGGCAATGAATACATTGATTATCTAATGTGTGGTGCACCCATTATCCTTGGTCATCATTTCAAACCACTGGATGACAAAATCGCTGAACATATTCAAACAAATGGTCCCACCACCGGTCTAACCAGTGAATATGAAATACTTGCAGCGAAACAAATCAAAAAAATGATGCCTAACATTGAACGGGTTAGATTCGTACAATCAGGAACAGAGGCAATCATGGCAGCGCTTCGTATCGCCCGAGCGAAAACCGGTCATCAAAAGATCATCAAAATCGATGGGAACTATCATGGCTGGGGTGATCAAACCGTGATGGGACTTCACATTCCAGGAACAGGGATGATGTTAGCAGAAGGAATTCCCACGGAATGTTTGTCCAATACCATACCCGTGATGCCCAATGATTTCGATGGCCTCCGTCAAGCTTTTGAGGATGCGAAAAAAGAAGGCAATGTGGCTGCATGCCTAGTGGAAGCAAATGGAGGTGAAGCAGGAACCCATCCCGTTCATCCAGATTGGAACAAGTATGTACGAGAACTCTGTGATGAACATGGTGCTCTTATGATCATGGATGAGGTCATCACCGGTTTCAGACTGGGACCTGGTGGCGCACAAGCTTACTACAACGTTAAACCAGATATGGTCATCCTTGGAAAAATCCTGATGCATGGGTATCCATCCTGTGGAGCAGTCTGTGGAAAAGCCGACGTCATGGAGGCCCTTGCTGGTGGTGAAGCAAGTGCCATGGGGGGACATGCCTTTGTCGCTGGAACCATGGCAGCTAATGCACTCTCTGTCAAAGCCTGCTATCATGCCTTAAAACTCGTAGAAGAACACCAGGCAAGTGAAAAAGCAGCAGCCTTTGCTGAAAAAATCACCCGTGAGCTCAACAACCTCTTTGAAAAAAGAACTGATCTTCCCTTTTTTGCGTATAATCAAAAATCGATCATCGTCTATGATACCACTGCTTTTTTCAGTGTTGACATTGAAAGGGATGATGCATTCATGCAGATCATGGACCGGATGAAGGTATCAAAGGAATATCAACTCGCCCTTCTCAATCAGGGGATCATGACGCTTGCTGGATCTCGAATGTATACCTGCATGCAACATGATGAAAACGCACTAAGTAAAACCCTTGATGCCTGGGAATATCTGTTATCATTGATCCCAAAAAAATAGTGATGAAAAGAGTTTTATGAATCGTTAAAAAACTCAGATGATGATAACATCATTATTTTTTATGATCATCATCCTTAGGATCCTTTCTTTTTTGTAAATTGCCTTCATCATCGCTCAGTCTTTCATTTAATTCTTCTCCCATCACCTCAAATAATGAACCAAAATCACCCTTTTTCACCAGCCAGAGACAAAAAAAACTTATGATCACCCCTCCAGCAGTACCAACAAACATGGAAAGAAGCATCATTTCCACACTCGTGGATTTCCTCCCAAAGACACCAATATATTTAATCGCTTCCAACACCACCATTGCTGCCATGGTGGTCACCACCACAACATAGACCATGGCGTACGCATTCATCTTCAACCCATCCCAATATCGATCAAGAATATAGACAATGGCAAATGAAAAAAAGGCAACAAGGATTGAAACCAAAAGCTGCGTGATATCATGATAAAACGGTATCACATTATAGCCTTCAAGTAACACCCCACCCATGTTCAACAAACAAATCGTTGCGATCAGCACATCCACTGGCCACGGGATAAGATCATTTCGATACCGATGTAACAACAATGGAATCAGCAAAATGAACAATCCGAAGATACAGCCAACGACCCATATCCACTGTTGTTTCCAAATAGCAATAATTAGCGTTAACATTAACACGGTGTTCATCAGGATATCTGCAAGGATTTCTTTATCCCAAGAACCATTGTTTTTCAATGAGAACGCCATAGAAATGATATAAACAATATCACTAAAAAAACCAATGGTAAAAACCACGAAATGCATAGAGAACAATACAGCGAAACATCAAAGTAAAAAAACCTTAGATACTAAACAGCATCAAATACACCGTCTTTTTCCAATCCAAATGGTTGCGTATAGGTCCATCCAAAATCATTACTGAAAACCGCTCGAACAAAAGTGGATTCAACCATGGAAACATCTACTGTGGTATTGGTTCCAATGATCTGGGAATCTTCATCATACCATTCCACGTTATCATACTCTTCAGCGGTGAGTTGAATTTTTGATCCATTTATGGTTACATCAATTAGTTTTGGGGTTAATGCCTCACCATAAGAGGAACTACTCATATTGGCTCCATCAGGTTCATATGAAAAAGAGAACGCACCATCTGATAAGGCATCTCTGAACTCATCCTCGCTTAGTTCATCCATCAACAGATGTTGATAATTCCGAAATGCTTGCAGATGAATCCGATGCATATCATCATTTGAAAACCCCCAAATAAGATCATCAGGATCACGATTTCTATTTATCTCATCCCAAAGCAAACGATCCTGATCATAACGATCCCCTTGATTATAGACTTCTATTCCCACCACAGAATCATAACGATCAAAAAACTGCTGGTACCAATCAGCATCATAACCATATCTACCGGGATGATTAAAAAAGGACACACCATCCTGCTGCTGCACATACCAAAAAACAAAATGCATGAAAAAACCACCAAAGGGATAATCATTCAACAAACTCGATCGATGATGACCAAGGGAAAACTCATTACCCGAGACCGCAAGCATCCCCAGATCAGGATAAAACGCTGAAGAAGAAGAACAATATTCAGCATGCTCATCAATAAACTCACTCCATGGCCAAGTGTTCTTATTATGATCAGTGATAGCAAGAATATCATAAGATCCAACATCATGATAATGATAAATAACTTCAGAGGGAAAACTCGTTCCATCACTCTGCGTGGTATGCGTATGAAGATTTGCTTTGTAATGATGACATGAAGAAAAATCAACCTCATCATAAGGATTATGGATGACTAGAGAAGGAAGAGTGCATCCTACTGGTCGAAAATCTATAGTGTCATACAGAAATAATTCATCAGAATCCATGGCTGTAAAAGGAGTAAATGATGAAAAAAACAACAGCAAACACAAACCAGAAAGAAAAAACACCTGTTTCATCATACCACAATAAAATATAAACAATAGGATTCAAATAATTTTTCCCAAATAACCATGGGAAAAGAAAAAAACAAAGATACTAATAGAATGGTTAAGAATTACAAGGAAGATCTCTATGAGTTTTACCACGAAAAATAATCAAAATCGAATCGGCTTTGTTCATCAATGGGCCGCCTATGTCCGCAGTCATCCAGACCAGGTATGGTCAAAACAGCAGAATGTCATCATTAATGCGGTGTTGCAATCAGCAGATAGGACCCGGGAACAATTCTTTAAAATGAAAGGAGAAACACATTACCAAAAATAATCAAATCAGATCAATTAAGTTCTTTTTGAATCAATGGTATTGTTCAACGGCTTTCTCCCACCAATCAAATTCATCAGGAAACTTTGAATAATTGTTCTCAAACCAATCTATTAGCTCACTATCATAATACCCATCTTTTTCAAAACGATCTTGAAACTCATCAAAGCTCATCTTCATCCTGATCGCCAGAATAAAATCCCGGGCACCAATATTATCACCTGGATTTGTTCGTAACAGTTTCCGAAGTAAACCTAAGGCTTCATCGGTCTCATCATTCATCCATGCAGAAAGAGCTTTATTCAAAATAGTTCGAATAATATGTCGATTTTCCAACCATGCCCATTCCATTATATCTGGCCAGTTTCCTTGTTTATCGGTAATTAGCTCAATAGCTTTTGAAAATGCCTCATCTAACAATCGATCTGCTTCTTTTTCCTTTCCTTCATCTTCATAGATCTCTCTAAGGAATAGATACGGATCAAGAAAATCTGGGTCCTCTTTGATAAAACCCTTTAACTTCATTTTAATTTTATCAGTATCATATTCTGGAGCCATCTCACAAAGCTCATAATAAGGTATCATCACCTCATGGTCTTTATCTTGATATGCATTCTGATCTTTTGTCATAGTCCCTCTTTCCCTAATTATTATTCTTCAAATAAATCAGTTCAATCATTCAATGATATCAAGCATAGACAACCTCACTTAAAATTGTTTCTCTGAGCTGAGGTTTCAAGGCCTGTATGGTTACCAAATCAACCTTAAGACCTAAAAGGTCCTCCAAATAGTCTTTTAAATCAACAAATTCCCATCCAATAGAATCAGAGAATGCCACTAAGATATCAACATCACTATCTTCAGTTTCCTCCCCTCGAGCAAATGA
>JAWOBC010000140.1:0-6470 GCA_046498165.1 Thermoplasmatota archaeon | reverse complement strand
TAACCATTATCAATGAACGCTATCAACCAGTGATCGTTGAGAATAAATATGATCTGGTGATTATTCATTTTACCACTGCTTCAGCGCTGCAAGCATATAAGATTGCTGATGAGTTTAGGAAAAAACAACAGGGATTAGTTGTTCTCTGTGGGTTGCATGCTTCTGCTCTTCCTGAGGAAGCATTAACTCATGCGGATGGTGTTCTTTTGGGTCGTGGGGAGGGTAATGTTCTTGATTTGATTTCTGATATTAAAGATGGAAAAATAAAATCAGTGTATCAACCAAAAGAATACCATGATTTTTCTATTCCCAAAACAAAAAGTAATCTCCCTGGATTTGTTCTTATGGGTGCTGTTGAAGCAACCAGAGGCTGTCCGTATCATTGTCGGTTTTGCCCTGAATCAAATACCACTTGTGGTAATGTTTTTTTCGCTCGACCTGTTGATGAGGTCATCGATGAAATAAAGCAGATTCCTCAGAAAATAATTATGTTTTATGATTTATCCTTAACCATTGATCCAGCTTATACCCGGGAATTGTTTTCAAAAATGATCCCTTTGAAAAAACGTTTTTTTTGTAATGGAAATGTTGATGTTCTCTCCGGAGATAAAAGATTGATTGCGTTGTCGAAACAAGCAGGTTGTATGGGATGGTTAATTGGTTTTGAATCTGTTTCTCAGCAAACAATGAATGAAGTAGGAAAAAAATCAAACAAAGTCAGTGAATATCAAAAAGTGGTACATGATATTCATAGGCATCACATGATGGTGATTGGTGATTTTATGTTTGGGTTTGATACTGATTCACCCTCTGTTTTTTCTGATACCCTTTCAGTTATCCGGCGTTTACATATTGATGTTGCTGATTTCTCAATTCTGACACCTTTTCCTGGAACTGCACTGTTTGATCAATTTGAAAAAGAAAACCGTATTCTTACCTATGATTGGGCAAAATATAACATGCATTCCGTTGTTTTCAAACCAAAACAGATGAATCCTGAGCAACTCAAAGCAGGAGTGAAATATCTTTATCAACAATTTTATCATCCATTTGATTCGGTAAAAAGAATGAGTCAAAGCCTGCCGTTTGGATTATTTCCATTTGCAGCAGTATTTTCTCGAAATCTGATAGCCATGATAGCCAGTCAAAAATTGCAATAGTATCAAAACAGAATAAAAGCAATGATTTCTTTTTCATCGGTTGCTTGGTTGCCATCTTCATCAAATGCAACTGCTTTTAAGGTGTGTTTGAATCGAAGGATTGAGGGACCTGTTAAAGTCCATTTATATGGTTCATCAGTGAATTCTTTTACGAGAGTGTTATCAAGGTAGAGTTCTACTTTGCTGATTTGTTTTCCTTCTGGATCGGTTGCTTGAATGGTGATTGGTGTTCGACCGAAAAGAATTGCTGTGTTTAAGGTGAATTTTGAGAAAATGATGTTTCCCATGAAATGGATTTTTCCATTTTTTGGACTGCTAAATCCAATTGATGGTGGCAGATTTCCTCCTTCAATAAGAGTTGCTGCATCTGCAGCATCGACATAATAGGCATCAAAGGGGTTATCAGGTTTGTTAGAATATTGTTGATGTTTTTCACTATTAAAGATTACGGCATAGATACGAAGATTATCTGGATGATCATAGTCTGAAATGTCAAATGTTGTGGTAAATCTTTGTTCTGATTGAGTTGGGATTTGTATACTTTTATCCATCAGGAATTTTATGAAAGCGTTATGATATGCATCACCATTGTAATCCCGATAGGTAGTGGAAACAATTTCAGTGAGGTATAGTTTAAGATTTCCCCTATATTGTTTGTTTTCATTGTTTACTACAGTTACTGAAATGTTTGCTTGTGTTGAATCATTTTTCTTTTCAGCGGTAACATCCATTATTATATTTGCAGTATCTCTGGATAATGCCGTTTGAATGGCATCTTCATACACATGTTTTTCTTTGGCACCCATGATGACTTGGTATCCACCATCAACATAAACAGTTGGATTCCCATAAAGATTGTAATCTTCAGTTAATCGTTGATCTGCTTTTTCATTGTTTTGAACCATGCTTACATAGTAAAATGGATAACCATTTGATTCCTGTAATGATTGAAGATGTTGAGCTACCTCTGGACAGTATGCACAAGAGGAATGCGTGCTTTCTTCGATAAAAACATATCTTGTTTGTTCCTCTGTATTATTTTCGTTAGTATTGTTTTCAAGAACATAGATGGTGTAATAGATACTTCCATTTATGGAGGGGTCTCCAACTGGTCCATTACCTACTGAATCAGTAACGGTTACAAAGTAGGCATAGTTATCGGTAAGTGATTCTGGTATAGACCAGGTATAGGTTTTGTTCAAAATTGAAACGTTTGTCCATGTTTCTTCATTTATTAAACGGAAATGCAGAGTAGCCGTAGTTACAGCGACATTATCAGAGAAATTAACAGTAACTGTTGCTTTTTCTCCTGCGGTTGTTGAGAAATCTTGAGAGAGAACCGTTAGGTTTGGTGCTGTTACATCTTCTTCAGAACTACCGGAGAAAAGAACAAAATATGCTGATAAAATAATCACGAGGGTGATGATACTGTAAAGAGCAATATTGAGTTCCTTTTTTGCGAACATAACAAATCAACTATATCTTTTTTTTTAGATTTATTTTATTTTTTTTGTAATGTTATTATATCTTACTCTATTCTGGGATGCAGCTATCTGCTTGGTCTACGTAGAACCCGAAATAGTGTTGGGTGAATTGAGATGTTTCATATCCTTTGTGATAATGTGGAATTATATGAGAAACAGAAGTAGCTATCATGGTGTTGTTTTGTAATAGATCCGGGAAACTTATGCCGTTATGGTCTTCTTTTCCATCCCATTGAGCTGTTAGTGTTTTTGTTTTTTGTGGCATGAGAAGAATGGGTTGGTTTATTGCAAAATCAAGGAATCCATAATGATATGGTTCCTGAGAATAATCATTCCATCGCGAGATTATTTCAGTTATATATGTTTTCAGGATACCAATGTATGGAACTGATTCATGATTAGTAATGTGAACCTGAACGGAAATTTCTGCATCGCCATTCCATGTTGCAGATGTTTGAACAGAGATATCTTTTATTTTTTCCCTATTATTGCTTTCTTGAAGGAGATGTTGGTATTCATTTTTTGTGGCGCTAATGCTTCCAGCACTTCCAATAAAGTTTTGATATCCTCCATCAAAGTAAACTGATGGAATAGCTACATTCTGATAACCGTACCATGATCGTTGTTTTGCGTTTTCATTTTTATCTGAGACGAGTGTAACATATACGAATGGTTGAGTTGTTGATTGATATAATCCATATAATGCAGCGGATGCATCTGGACAGTTTGGGCACCAGGTAGTTGTTGCGTATTCAGCAAAAACAGTATGATCTTCATTTGTTAATAAAGATGTATTTTGCGTTTCTTTTAGTTGGTTATTCGTTTGTTGTACAATATTCTGAGACCCAGCTAATGTAACACTCATCAAAATCAAACAGAGGATGATTATGCCTATTTTTTTCATGTTTATTGCCCCAAGAGGAAATATAATCTTTTCAATTCATTAATTATCTTTGCGTTATATATTTATGTTCCCATCAATATTTAATATTAACGATTGTTTAAACAAGGAGAATCCGCCGATGGAAGTTGTTTAATTATCAATGAAATTGAGATAAAACCTAAAAACTATTAATTTCATTCTTTTCAAATGTGTAGATTGGATATTAAACGTTCGTGTTAAATAGATGATAAAGGAAGCTGAATAAATTATTCTTTTGAAAATATATATAAGTTTATAAACATTAAGTTGTTACAGTTTTTTGTTCAGAGAGGTAATGTCTGTGCTAATACCAGGTTCTGATGACGAGAAAGATTTTATCCAGTATCTTCTACAAAAACATAGGCAAAAATCATCGTAAATGCAAATTCTGTTGAATGTAGGAGAATAACAATTTTGTTCATCATTTAACAACAACATTTTTAATTTAATGGTTGTTATAATAATGTAGAGCCATGTTGATAAATAAAGGTAGAGTATTTTTTTGTTTCTTCAGTGTTGTCATCCTAGTTTGCATACCAATTACTCATTCAATGATAAAAACTAACGGATATTTTTTTGATGGAAGAATTAATTCAAAGAAATGCAATTGTGTTATCATTTCTGATAGTAATCCCTATTTTGGGTTACTTGGTGCTGTTTTTGCTTGTCAGTATCCAAAAGAAGAAAATGATAGTCTATTGCCATTAATGGTAACTAGGAATAATCAATTGACGGAGAAACAAATTGTTTTTTTAAAGAACTATACGAATCTACCCGTTCCTTTATTTCTTGGCAACACGAGCGAACATGATTTTTTTGATGGAACTTCAATTGTTGGTTCAGCACCTAATGTTTCCTTACAACTAGCAAGGATGATGTTTAAAACCGCTGATGCAGCACTGATTCTCCCATATAACTCGGATATAGAGTATCAATTAAGTGTTATCGCATCTCCATTGGCTAGTTATTTGAACATGCCTCTTTTTTTAGTTGACAACAACTCAAATGATATCAATAATCTGCTTATTTCGTTGGATGTTTCAACACTGTATGTTGTGGGCGAATCTGCTCATACATGGACCGTTGAAAAGAAAGTTTTTCTTCGATCAATTGAGAAGATCCATTCTATTCTTCTAGATGTTATAAAACAGAGATTTAAAGCTATAAGATATATGACGCTTACAAATCCTTCAGATGTTGTTCCACTTGATTGTTTCAACCAACAAAAAAGATATATAAATGAATATATCACTTGTTTAAGTGTGACGCTTTTTGGAAAAACAATGATTCTTCAAGGCAAAAACACCATAATAAACCAAATTACGGTTCCAAGTGGCATCAACAATCTCAAGATTCAAGTCAATATCACCGATGAAAAAAGCATATTTAATACCATGCAATCAGTAGATCCCATTCTTTCAATAAAGCTTCTTGATACTTCGAATGAAACAGCAGCCTATGCTTCTAGTCAGGCATGCGGCAAAGGATTGGTTTCTACTGAAACATTGATTTGTGAACAGCCAGGAAAGTATTCTCTTGTAACTAAGATGTATCATGGATTCAAAGGTGGTTTTTTCAGTTTGCGGGGTTTTTCCCAGGTTAATGCCAAACTGAATATCACCATAACGCTCAATCAACTGAATAAAAGCCATTATCCATTGATCTCAAACCTATCAATGCTTGCTCCCTATCTAACGTGTGCTCATGGCGGCATCATCATTGCAAATGAAAGCTTTGGATTAACCTCTGAAGAATATGAAACTGCTGCACATGAATCAGCAACTGGTCCATGGTATTCAGAAAAAATTCATTCGTTTAATAATCAAAAAGTGAATCATACCCTAGAACATATTGAATCAGTGTTTTCTTTGATGCAGCAGAAAAAGATGTTCTCCTCTTTTTTGGATGGTCCTGCATGGCTTGCAATTCTTGCAGATACCAATATGATTCCTATGTATTATTATAGCCCATCGCAACCAGGTCTTTTGGAGAAAGGTCTTGCTTCAGATAATCCTTATTCATGTAATCATAGTCTTTCAACAGGAAGAATTCTTGGTTCCTCCGTTTCTGATGTCTCCCTTCTACTTTGTCGGACGTTTTTTTATGAACAACTCTGTGGACCAGCTAATGAAAATGATTCATGGTATACATCGTTTCATTTTATGTTTGGAGAAGGATTTGGGGAAACCGGTGGCTTGTTTCATCAAATGCCCTATGCTCAAGAGATCACTCAATACGGGTTTCAACCATCTATTTATGGCAATTTTCGTAATAGCAGACAGGCTGCAACAAAATTAGGAATTTTCTCAGATGCTAACTATGTAGAGTATCTTGGTCATGGTGACTGGTTTTGGTTCACTCCATCATTGTATGGACTCGATATGTATAGTAAAGCAATTGATGTTGCTCATGTGAAAGACTGGGTGTTTTCTCGGCCGAATCTGTTTTTAACCTCTGCCTGTTTAATGGGAAGAGTTGATGGTATACCTCCTTCTATGAACATTGGTCTAAATTTTCTTTCCGCAGGCAGTAATGCTTTTGTTGGTGCAACAAGAGAAACCGGGCAGGAAGCTGGATTAGAAATCATGGAGAATGCATTGATCATTGATGATTTAAGTATGGGTGAAGCATTGCGCAGGGAAAAAAGAAGAGATAAGGAAATGCCAACCTATGTGCTGAGAACATTGTATGGTGACCCCGCGTTCAATCCATATGAACCCAACAATGGATTCAGTGATCAAGGTCGACCAAAAGTATCCTAGATGCAATCATAGGTTAGAGGTATTCGACATCTCCGGTAACAATTTGTTTTTCTCCTTTTTTTGTTTTAATGAGTAAACTACCTGTTTCAGTGATACCAATAGCGGTTCCTTTAAGTATTGTTTTTTCTTTTTGAATCTGAAT
>JAWOBC010000125.1:0-3646 GCA_046498165.1 Thermoplasmatota archaeon | reverse complement strand
CCCACACTTCCTTCATTTTTCATAGATATAAGACTTACGAATGAACAAAATTCTTCAGCAACCAATCTTTCATTCTCACTGCTTCTTTGACGTGCCGTTCCTTGATCATACTTTTCTCTAGAAGAGCAATCGCATAGGCTATTCTAAGGATGGAAAATTCTAAACTCCGATAGGAAACACCATCAATAGCTGCATCAGTATGTAAAATATAATCCTTAATCACTTCTTTGATGGAAGCTTCCTCATCCGCATCAACCGTGGTACTATGATTTCGAGCCCATTGGATATACGCCTTAACAACAGTTGAATAATCTTTGCCTTCTTTTCCCATGAAACTATCAATGATGTCGGAAACATATTCAGCTCGTTGCACCCGAGGGATTCGATGAACCTGGATGGGAAAATCAAATCGATCTAGTAACGGTCGTTGTATTCTATCTAAATTGTTGCAAGAGGTCATCACCCGAACTTCTGCGCGAAACTGCTGACTATGTTTTCCCTTCGTAATCGTATAGGATCCTTCTTCCATCGCTTGAAGTAAGCCATTTTGATCCTCATTTTTCATTTTATCTAATTCATCAACAAGTAAGACATTTCCTGAATACCGTGCCAATAATCCTGGAGAAATCGTTTTTCCCCGGGCATCACCAACAAGCCCTATTTTTGTAGTTAGTTCAGAATTGATAAGTTTCCCATTCATCTTTTGTTGCCACCAGGATAAAAACTCTGTCTTCCCCGATCCTGGTCCACCATATAACAACAGATGGAGTCTCATCCTGACATGGGCTCGGTCATTGGTTACACTCATCAACAATGCACATTTCCGAATAACATCCCACTGAGTGCCAACCAAATACGGACAGATATGCTTTGAGAGAAACTCCAGTGGATTTTCTTTAGAAATGACCTTAAAGTAATCTTCCACACTCATTCTTGATTCAGATTCATTCTCTTTTTCTTTCTTCTTTTTAAACATATGGTTCAAACCTGGTATAAATCATTAAAGTCCGTAACGAATCCAATTATCTATCGTTTTTTAATTGTTATAAGAAGAAAATCATACGTGAATAGAAAGGGCCCGAGCCGGGATTTGAACCCGGCACAGAGGATCCACAGTCCCATATGTTACCAAGCTACACTACCCGGGCCGATAGGGTAAAATCGTGGAGCTAAGGAATAACGAGGAAATATTTAAATTATGTGTCTTTATAGCGTTTATCCTTAGCTAGTGCAATAGAATTCTTGCTGCAGGGGTAGCCAAGCATGGCCAACGGCGCAGGACTTAAGATCTAACAATAAAAAGAAGGGTTCGATGAGACATCCTGTCTCGAAGGAGTCCGAGGGTTCGAATCCCTTCCCCTGCATATTTTTAGTACTTTTAACGGGAGAAAAAGCAAAATTTTTAAAAAAATAAATCCCTTGCACGCTTTCACCGGTGAAAAACCATATTTTTTGTACATCCAACCAAATAATTTTACATAGCATGTAAACATATTTGTTTACGATAGGTATGGTGCAGGTACAAGTTCGACTCACAGAAAACCTTCTTGAACAGTAATTTTAAGTATTTCTTAATAAAATGTTAAAATTAACTATTGTTATTCAAAAATATCTATTTCAATATTTTTCAACGTTTTTCACAATTTTTTCACAATCATAATCACAAAATATAGATACAACAGATGTGTTATTAATTTTCATGAGAAATAACGGAGGAATGAATCTATGAATAGAAAAATAGTAGCCATCATGTTGGCGACGCTGATGAGTGCAACCATGTTCGCTGGAATGGCAACAGTTTCTGCAGTAGAAGAACAAGAAGTAACTGCAGAGATGAGGGAAATATTTGAAAAACCAGGCTGTTATGTAATAGAAGAGGATGATGCAAAATCAAGATCAAGTGGTGATTGTTTTCCATCAATTTACAATATTGGATGGACATTGGGTAACAATTGGCGAGTGAAATATGAGATCACAAGTAACAATGATGATCCATTTACGGCTACTTTTGAAGATCGTATTACAACAGATGATGATGTTGATGAATATAGTGAAGATGTTATTTATCATAATCAAGAACAAATTGAGGTAGGATCAAATAGATATACTAGTGACTGGTTTAGTTTGGATTATAAAGGCTGGTGGGATTTTAACGTCTATATGGATGATGACGATGAAATACCTAGTATTTACGATGTTGACGACACCAATAATAAGGATACAGAATGTAAATACTGTTTGTGGATTTAAAAAATGTAAATTGGGGTTTTTTCCCATTTACTTTTATTTATTATTTTGAAAAATTATATGTACTTTGGGAACGTTGGTACAAGATGATGAATTGGAAATATGATAACAAGATTATATTTTTGTCAGTTTTCTCTATTTTTATATTTGTTTTTATTTCATTATTTGGAATACTTAGTTCAGATGAAATCACAGATGGTAGGAATCAACTTACAAAAAATTTGCAGCTTAAAGATGAAGAGTTTTTTTTGAATTCAACCGATTTGGATGTTGACACATATACCTCACCATTCTTTTCAATATATAACTTGATAGACTTAGGACAAGCAGCCTATGGTTTAGATACTGCGGATTTAAATAATGATGGTCTTTTGGATTTTATCGCCTCATATGCAACATCTCCTTTTGAATTTTCATCACTTTCCATTTTTTCAAATACGGGAAATAATTCTTTTGTTCGTAGTGACATATTAATAAAAATCTACAGTAAATTCATACGTGATTTAGATACAGCTGATTTTGATGGTGATGGCGACATTGATATCATGTTTACATATAATGAAGTATATGCTAATCAAAACTGGAATGGCACCGTAAATATCCTCTGGAATGACAATGGACAGTTTGAAGAAATCACTCAGATTGCGAAACTTACTCCTTTTGGCCCAGGTAATGACAAGGAGAAGTGGATTAATTTGGAGGTAAGTTCAGCTGATTTTGATCAGGATGGCGATATTGATTTTATTGTTGGTGGTAATTGCGGACGGGTTAAATTATTTAAAAATAATGGAGCAGGTAATTTTACTGATGAGGGTGTGATCTTTGATTATGGGGATGTAAGTTGGGGACTAGATTCAGCTGATTTCAATAAAGATGGGTATCCTGATTTTATTGTGAGTGCTCGAACCAATCCAGATGAATATCCATTTCAAGATGCAGGACATATTTATTTGAAGCTTAATGATCAAACCGGTTCTTGTTTTGACACTACAACTCCGGGTGAACTTATTGCAAGTCTTCCACCTGAAGAGGAAGATGCTATTAATGCAGCGCCTCGAGGAACTTTAGCATTTTTCGATTATAATGATGATAATAAACTCGACATTTTGTATGGTAGTGTTAATAAAGTGTTTTTTTATATTAATGAAAATAACTCATTTCGATCTTACTTGGTAGCGCGTCTTCCGAACAATGAAGAGGGTTATTTAGAGGATCTATGTAAAGGTGATTTTTGTGTTGGTGATTTTAATGGTGATGGATTGGATGATGCAGCGGTTGGTGGCGTTCAAGGAATTGTGAGACTTTTTATTAACAATGAGACCTTGATTCATATTGATTCTCCACCTGACAGATGGTTGGTGGTGTTTGGTGAAAAAAAGATGCATTTGCATTATCCGGG
>JAWOBC010000070.1:0-18875 GCA_046498165.1 Thermoplasmatota archaeon | reverse complement strand
CTTTGAAGGAATACTTGGATATCGAATCGGTGGTATCCTCAATCATCCTGGTCAGCATGTGGTGTTAATAGATTTCTGAAATGGGTAAATTGCAGAAAGAGCCTAAGGAGAGGTGACTGATGGTTTGGTTGATCCTTTGGCATGCTTACATGTAGTGTTGCCCATTCACTTTCTTCATTGAATACATCCTTTGTTTTCACCCGGATAGTGTAGATACCATCTATATTCCATCGTTTCTTAAGGGTAATATCTTTCCCACTTTCGTAGGGCCCAATCCATTCCTGAGAGGTATTATCCCCCCAGTCTATGAGGTAATAGATATCGTTTTCATCTGGATCAGTTGAGCTAAAGTTGTATTGATATCGATTACCCGTTTTTCCTTGTTTTTTTCCTTGAATATCTGGTGTTGCTGGTTTTTTATTTGTTTCTTGTATCCATACATGAATAGTATCTGAAGCCCGTTGGTTTGCATCATCGGTAACTGTTAAGGTAACATTATACGTTCCAAGATGTTGGTATGAATGATTCACTATAGGTTCTGTTGCTGTTGATCCATCACCGAACTCCCAATGGTATGATATGATTTTGTTATCATCGAAACTTTGACGGGCATCGAAACAAAAGGATTCATCGATTGAGCCACCTTTTGGCTTACCCGCATCAGCAACGGGTTCCCAATCAAAGTTATCTGCATCATATGATGCCCATGCCACCATTGAATCATCGATGTGAAGAGCTCCATATTCAATGTTGAAAAATCCATGATATCCCCAGTAATCACCCCAGCTGTTTTTCACAATCCAGTATCCTCCATTCTTTATTTGAGGATCGTCCTTCCATCCATAAAGAATGACCAGATGATTGGTAAAAGAATTAAACAGAGGTTTTGGGAAGTAATCAGTTGGATCGTGATGTTCTAATCCCCATAAGCTGAACTGTTTTGTCCCTGCGATATGAGTAGCAATTGGTCCCTGTTCCAGGATAAACGCTTTTATTTTTTCTCTATCCTCATCTGATCCATCGGGTCGAAATGAAAAAACATTGGTGATAGGAACAAGTTTCTCTGCCCAATTTAAACATTTTTCACTGCAATTGATATTATGATCTGCTTGGTATGGCATGCAGGTTTCTGGGATGATACCATTGCAGTTATTCCCAATTTCGGTTTCATTAAGTATATATTGCAGTGCTCGCAACCCGCTGCCACCATAACAACTTCCCGCATCACTAAGGCAGGATAACACGTATTGCTCAGAGAGATCAACAGTTAAATGAGGCAGTTTTTCAGCGATTTTTATCCTGCTTTCCAGTGATCCAACTGATGCAAATGCCCAGCAGGATCCACAGTTTCCTTGATGTCGTGCTGGTGTGGACCAGTCGGTGCCGTTGTTGTTCAGCCAGCTAAATGAGGGCGGAATTGTTTTAGCGGTAATCGATGGAAGCGTGGCAGTAATTTCAATGGGAGTTATTGGTTCAAGCATCACTGGGCATTTTTCGTATAATTCCTTTCCATAGGTTTTTAAAAAAGTATCATAATCATATCTATTGCTTTCGTTTTGTCTAAACAGTGTCGCTGTATTGTTATTTGTAGATGCTATAGATATGATGGGTGATAAACAGAGTAAAAAAACGAGTATTGGAGTTATCAATCTTTTTTTCATGAGAACGCCTATCTAGGTTTTCCAATATTATATTTAATGGACAAATTAATAATAAAGTGTTCGGTTGATGTTGATATGGTCAGGATGACTCTCAGAATCTTTTTTTGTTAGTATTTTCATCATGGCTAGGAAAAAAGTGTTCTGTTTTGCAAAAAGTAAAATAACCCCTTGCTATTTCAGGGAGTAAAATATTGTTTGCCGCTGTGGCTTAGAGGTATAGCGATTCCTTGGTAAGGAATAGGTCGTGGGTTCAATTCCCACCAGCGGCTCTAAAGTATTTTTTCTGATTTTCTCCATAGTTTTTCTATTGATTCACGTTATTTATTTTGATTAGAAATTGTTACCTGAACGTTTTTTTGATTTTAAATGATTGTACGAGTCTTTTCTCTGTGTGAATATTAAGCACAGAAGGATTAAATACCATGAGTTTGCTTAAGACAGTGAAACATTTGTAATTAATAGTGAATAAGATTTCAGGTCTTGTTTTAATATAATTCAACTGTTTTCAAGGTGTAATGTATGAATGATGATGATAATCAAGCAACGACTAGAATACCCACCCCAAAAAAACATAAAAACGAGATGTATGGTGTAGTTGATCAGGTTCTTGGTGGTTCACGGATGAATGTTGTCTGTGGTGATGGAAAATCTCGTCTTGCTCGAATTCCTGGTGGGAAAAAACGGAGAATCAAACGGATTCGATCTGGAGATTTAGTAATTATTCGTCCTTGGGATATTCAGAATGAGAAAGCAGATGTGGTCTTGCGCTATCGACCATATCAGGCTAGAATTTTGAGTAAAAGACATTTACTTCCTTCGGAAATCGATGTTTTTTAACGGTGTCAATTTTTGAAATGGTGTTATACATTTTTTTTTCAGCTCAAAGCTTGAAACTATGAAAATGAAATCATTATAATGATGACATGTTATATCAAAAAAATCAGAAGTATTCTCTATTAGCAGAACAGATGCATAATTGTCATTTGTGGTTATTTTATCTTCATCTTTCTTTGTTTTGTGTTGAGGATTTAATTTTTAAGGGTTTACCTATTATGACTTTTGTTGTTTGAGGCAATCTCTATGGATCATGATTTCATGAAAGTGATTAAAGGTCGAAGAAGTATTCGATCATTTCAAGAGAAACCAGTTGAAAAAGAGCTCATTGAAGAGATTATCCAAGCGGGTAGATTTGCTCCATCTGCTAAAAATCGGCAACCATGGAAATTTATTGTGATTACTAATCGCGATCTCATTAATCATTTATCAACTGAAGTGAAAAATCAAATGAAACGAATGCTGAAGCATCGGTTTTTCTATCAATTCTTTTTGAAGAGTTTGAGAAAGAAAAAAACATTGCAATTTTTAACTGCTGTTGCTTACTCTAAGGATGATTCTATCTTCTATGAGGCTCCTGTTCTTGTTTTTGTGGTGAGTAAAAAGGGTGTATTCAATGATGAGTCATGTGCTTGTTGCGCTCAGAATATGATGCTTGCTGCTCATTCAAAGGGATTGGGAAGTTGTTGGATTGGTTTTGCTAATGTCTTAGGCTTAAAAAGGAAGACGCTAAGAGAGTTAAAAATTCCTGGGAAATATCATATTGCAGCATCTTTGATTTTTGGTTATCCCTCGAAAAAAGAGGAGCGGGCAAGTATTCGTCGTGTTGATGCTGATGTTATCGAATGGTTCGATTAATATGCTCGTTTTTTTCGCATTTTCGCAGAATTAATTGATCCCTATCTCTATTGTTTTTCTTTTAGAATAGATATGATGTTGCGGTTAAATCCAGGTATTCAATGCCTACATGTTTATGAGTGAGTTGTTGGAGATATGTATATTCATCATAGCTTCCATTTTCAAATTCCATCTTTTTATTCCACCTTCCATCTTCATCATGTTACTCTATAACACGAAATATTTAAATGGTAGCTGAAAATAAGTCAATTTGTAAATATTTTTAATAAAAGGTCGTTGGAAAAAGAGAGTGGAGTAAAAGGAAAAATAGATGCTTTGAAGATATATCTTATTACAGGTGGGTGATTACCCGCTATTTATAGAAACATTTATATCTAATGATTAACAAATATATTAATAGTAACCTAAAAATAGGGGTGAGCGCACTGAAGATAGATAAGTTATATGAGGATGCACTATTCAATCATCTTATTCTTAAGGGATATAATCATTTAGAAGCAAAAGTATTTGTGGAAAAAATGTTTGAAAATGATGAACATCAGTTCAACATTGATTTTTTTAAAAAAGTGATGAAAAAGGAAAACCCTCAAAAAAAGACACAATGAATGATTGAATGATATCAACTTATTCTGTTTTCTTTTTACAGAAAGCAAGGGTTTATAAAGGACGAGAGCCCTTATCACAAAATACAAAACAACATTTGATAGATTGAGAGGACAAAATACTATGGCAACATTTGCTGACCATGAAGAACGGCGAATAAAGGAACTACATGATCGCCGCAGAAATACAAACATTCGTAAACGGGTAAAAGAATATTACGAGAAATTAGAAAAGCGAAAATAAAACAAATCATCATGTATTTCATGATGATCTATTTTTAAATCCAATTTGACTGTTTTTTTAATAATTGTTCGTTTACGAATCGTATTTATCTTTTTCCTTTTTTAGTTTTGGTTACGATATAGAGCTCGAATTGGTGAAGTTTTTCCACTTTTTTTGTTTATTTTGATTGGATTAAAGGGTTTTACCATTTTTAGAAAGTATCTCTCAACTATATATTAATGAAAAATAATATATTTATATATTAATAGAATAATTAATCATGAATCTAATTCATTTTGAACTGTAATATCATTTTTTTAAGAAAACTTTGGATGAATCACTCTATCGTTTCTCATTGAAAAGCTTGTTTTTTTGATGTTTTATAAAAATAACTAAAATATATAAGAAAAATTATTAATATATAAAAATAATATATTACTTGGGGAATTATGAGTCGACTAACATTACCAAAAGCATCCATTTTCTTTGTGAGCACTATTTTTGTAGCATTACTTTCCTTTTTCGGTCTTCTTATCCTCCCATTATTTGTTTCTGCTCTTTTATTTGATGCAGTGTTTATAAAGATTTAAATGATTTTTATGATTAATTATGCCCATGGGATATTTTATTAGTT
Organism: Thermoplasmatota archaeon; assembly: GCA_046498165.1. GTDB lineage: Archaea > Thermoplasmatota > E2 > DHVEG-1 > DHVEG-1 > EX4572-165. The sequence goes on along the minus strand of JAWOBC010000070.1, from coordinate 14,063 downwards.
ATATTTTAATGATGGTATAAAAATTGAAAAAATGTTTTCTCTGAGATTTTTCTAATCAATTTCACCAATAAAACAATAACCAATAGAGTAAAGAAAACTCGGAAGAAGAAAATACCAAGTAATGAAGCACCAATGGTTAACATCAAAATGGTATCTTCAATTAAACTATGACTTAGCCCCATTAAGGATACTGATAAAAAAGCGTCTTTTCTCCCCAATTTCCCTGATCGAGCTTCAGTAATGATTAATCCTCCACCATAGGATAAACCTAGGGTTACCCCGATGATGGTAATGGGTGCAGCATTTTTACTCAAACCAATCAGATTCAAACCAGGTTCGAAAAACCGATTAATCTTTTCTATGATTCCTAATTTTTCAAGTGTTTTCATCAAAAGAAGCATCGCAAAAATAATCAAAAATATCATTACATAGTTCTGAATCTGCCGAAGAAACCAGCTGATAAGACTCATTTCATTGGTTTCTGCTTGCCAGGTCATTTGAGCAGGTTGGGTTAACAAACGAAATGATGAAAGAAACAGATGAAGCATCCATCCAATCAAGATTGCACTCCCTATCCGTAACAGCAGGGTAAACCATGCAGAAACACCTGCTTTTCGAGCAATACTGACTTCGACGGGCAGACTATGAGCAATAAGAATCATAGTGGCTAGAACCGTGACTTCTGCTATCGAGAAAACTTGTTCCCCGGCAATAGAAATATACACCAATAACCCACCATAGATATTTGTTATCATTGCGGTAGCCCACACGAGACCTGTTTCCCCAGGCAAACCAAGGAATTGCATCGCCGGTGATAACATTGATCCAATAATGTCGATGAATCCAAGTTCATGAAGAATTTTGACGATGATGGTAACGGGGATCATTATTTTCAATAATGTTGCAGTGGTATGTATTGCTTGATAACCAACTTGAAGAAAGGTGGAAAAAAAAGTTGATGTTGTTTTCTTTGAGGTATCGTTTGATTTCATGGTAATCGAGTAATATTATCATTCTGCTCATGGGTTTTCTTTTCCTTTTTTGAGAGTAACGTAATTCCTAGTATTAAGAGCATTATTCCAGAAAATTGCATCCAGGTAACCTTTTCTTCTAATACCAAAAATCCAATGATGGCTGCAAATACGGGTGCTCCCAGTTCTAGGCCGGAGACTTGAGCTGCTTTTAATCGTTTTAATCCTTCATAATAGCAGATTGTTCCAATGCCAACGACGATACCCACTGCGATTTGAAAGATATTAATAACAAACATATTGTTGATAGTGATAAAAAAACCAAAAACGAGAGCAGCAATAAAAAAACGGTAAAAAGTGATTACTCCTGCGTGAAGTGTTGTTAAATATTTCCGCATAGCTATAGCAGTTGTTGCCCAAGCAATAGTGGCAAGCAATACCACTGCATCACCAATGGATCCAAACTGAAGAGAATATGCGTTAGTCAAGGTTTTTGTCGTTACGAAAACAGCTGAAATCATCATCAACATAATTCCAAGATAATCAACACGGTTTAATCGATCTGTTTTCAACACTAAAAAACTCAGTAAAATAATAAACAGTGGTTGAAGATGACCGATGAGAACTGCATTAACTACAGGGATACTGATGAGGGCGTAGAAATAGAGTAAATCTGCAAAAAGGGTGCCAACAAAAGCAATATACAAAAGGACTGGCGCTTCTTTTTTCTTTATCCGTAATGATACTCCCCTTGATATCAAGACATAAAAAAGGGCAACAATCGCTACAACGATCGCTCTGATAGCAGAAGTCTGTACAAAATCTGTTTGGGCATAAGATAGCTTTGCAAGAACTGGTTCTAATGCCCACATCAGGCTGGCAAGAAGAACCGAGATAACACCTATTTTTTTCGGCGACATCAGTGTGGTAAGAGAAATAAAAGGTTTTAATCTTCCCCCTTTTTAACAAATGCATATATGCTAAAATGTTTATGGGCTCATTATCCGTGAGTTGACAAAATATGCAAAATCAAAGGTGGTCATGTCCCCGATTTTTTTCGAGGGAATAGGAAGTAATCTTGCTGAGAGTGGTTTTTGTAATTTGGTGGATAAACTGCCGACATCTAAAAGAATTGCATATAGTTTTTCCACTGAAATGGATCCTGGGAGGGGAATAGTATCTAGGCCAGTTCCACAAACAGCGGAGTAGTGAAGAAGATTTGAAAGATTGTATGTTTGTTCATTGTTTCGTACTGCAAGACCATAATCTTCTAGCACGGGGAGCATCAAGCCATTGTAACCTATTTTTTTTACAGTAAGATCCTTTAAAACATCCGTGATGAGTTTAGCAATGGTTAGGGTACCGGGTTGACCGAATTTTCCAAGTTTGAGTTGTTCAAAGGCAAAAGCAGTACTTTCATTTTTTTGAACAGAACTACAAACTGATCCATCAATCCCTGCATAGCATAAATCAATGGTTTCACTGAGTTCTTTGCTGATTTCTTCTATTTTTTGATATTGCTTCAGGAGCAGTTGAGTTAATATCTTTGAGGCTTGTGTAATATCTGCTGCTTTATGAAACGCAGTATACACAATATCACTATTTTCAAGACCAATGCCAAAAGAGGGGGGACCTTGATGAAAAGAAGCAGGATAAAATGGTGTGCAGGCTTTGATATTACAAAGCGCAGCAAATCGAAGATTTGCAAAGCCATGTTCAAGTGCTGAAATGGTTTTCATTGCTTTTGCTGTTTCCCAGGTTGCATCGAAATCAATTCGGTTTCCATTGATAATACCGCTGGTGCAAAAACCAGTCTGAGTGCTTTGTAAAACCTCTGGAAGAAATGAAATATGAGATGGGTTTGTTGTTGGCCCCATATTAAAATATTCAAACCGATGTTTAATGGTAATCTGTTGCAAAGTTTTTGCCATGGAAAGTAAATCCTTTTTGCTAGGGGCATAATCTTCCCAGGGCTGAGTGCTTAAACGCACAGTCTGAACCTCATAACCATGCTTGAGAAACCATGTTTTTGCTCGTTGTGCTTTTTCTCCTAGCTGTTTCACTTGTTTTTCAATTGAAGATGACTCGAGTTCACAACCAATAGTAATGGTTCGTATTTTCATAGTGTATTTCCAAATGAAGGATTAGGTTAATAATAAAATCGATGAAACCTAGCATTCGTTTTTGGTGTTAATCATTGTTCGTGTTTCTTTTTTGTTTGAAGGGATTCATTGTCGAAATGTTTTCTCAATAACGATTTAATGGTTCCTGAGGTACCAATGGTTTTTATTGAAACCGTTGTGTCTTTGATTTGAGTGATTGATTGTAGTAATGTAATGGTTTCTGTTTTTGCAGTATGATGACAGCGCACAATACCTTTCTTACCTGTAAAACGGGTTAGAAAAATACCATAGGTTTTACAAGATTTACCAAAAAGATGATAACAATGATGTTGTAGATGCCGAATCATCTGCTCACGAGTAATGTTTTGTTGACTTGTTATGATAAACCCCACATATCTTTTTCGATGAGGATATGTCGGCATAAAAAATCACCTAAGAAAACCAAAGATGAATTATTATTCGGATTCAATACGGGGGGCAAGTAAATAGGTCACATGTCCCTTGGTATTGGCAATATCAAACTCTACCCGAGCAGGATTATCATTACCTAAATGAATGGTAATAGGATCGCTTCCTTTCACAGGTTTAATCATATTGCTAAAATAATCAATGGAAAACAAACTTTTTAGATTTCCCTTTACGGTTAAATCCTCTACCATATCTTTTGAGAGATTGAGATTAACGGTATCGGTATCTCCTTCAGCAAACAATTCAAATGATGCATTGTTCATGGTAAGGGCAAGATGATCGGAAACTGCTTCTGATGCTCGTACCCCTCTAGTAAGCTCTGATGCTTTCACTATCACTTTTCCAGGGAGATCGAGAGTGGGCATCTTTGGATCTGGCATGCCAGCGGTATCAATAAGTGCCATTTTCCGAACCAGGTTTCCAATAGTGATAATTAATCTATTTGCTTTATCATCATATGTTAACGTGACGTCATCTCCACTTCCAGCAAGCCGCATGATACCAGCAAATTTATCCATATCCACACCGAGTTCAATGTCCTTTGCTTCATAGGTATCAAAAGCATCTTTTCCAACACTTAGATCTACCATGGCCACATGAGCAGGGTCGACTGCTCTCAGGCTTATACCATCCTTTGTTACATTGAATTTTACTTCATTAACAAGTGGTGATGTTACATCTATTATTCCTTTTAGAACGTCTGATTTTACCTTGGCATTAAACATCTTTCCGGCCTCCCCAATCAAAGGTATGAGTCATATGTTTGTAACCATCCATTATGTGTTCTGCATTTATAACCCTGACGGTAATTATTAATTTTTCAAGAAGCTAAGAGGTCTCTGTTAATCTTCTCTCCATTTATGACCACATTTGGTGCAGGTAAAAAATCTGCTCTCTGGTTCATCGCTTCCCCGCATTTGTCGGAGAATCCAGTAGGCTTCATTATGACTGCATTTTGGACATATTTTTTCGGTTTTTGGAAGTACATTTGTTTTCTCTTTATCTTCAATGACGGTGACTTCTTTCTTTTTCTGTTCTGAGACAACAACAGATCTTCCTTTCTTTTTTTCTTTATGGCCACATTTTTTACAAATAAAATAATCTTCTTGCGGATACATCAGTGCTTTACATTTTTTACAAAACATTATTGTTTCCTCCATAATTTGATTGCATCTTTTATGATGTTGTCATGATCAAAGGCAAGATTTGGAATATCTTTGATGGGATAAAATCGAGCTTGAGCTGCATCATCATCGGCGTGTAGGTCTCCTCCATCTTTTTTAAGAAGATAGACGACGCTCACCGTATGCCCTCGGGGATCTCGAGTTGGATCAGAGTAAACGCCGACAAGAGTTTGTATCTTTGTCTTTAACCCTGTTTCTTCATAGACTTCCCGGATGACGGCATCAGTTGTTTTTTCATTATATTCAACAAAACCACCGGGTAAAGCCCATTTTCCCTGATATGGATTGTTTTTCCGCTGTATTAACAACAACGAATCACGATCTATTACAACTCCATCAACAGTGAGCTTTGGAGATTTGTAGGACATAGAGCAGGTCAAATGCTTCGAGATGTATTTAACTTTTAACCACTGTTTTCAAGAAAAAAGTTTTTGATTCAAAAAGGAAAAAAAGAAGATTGATGATGAAACAGTTTAGGATTCATTAAAGAATAATGGATCCTACCTCAACCATCATTATTGCATACTCTGCCAAAATGAGGGTAATGTTTTTTGTAGTTCGTTTTTCCACATCACAAAGGTTGTTTCATCTAGGTCTTTTTTCGTTGAATGAAATATATGTTCATTTTTTTGCTGGTGCATCCCTTAATCCTCTCTTTATTTCTCCCATTTATGATAAACGGGTATCTGATAATAAGACGTTGATTAATGAATGTTTTTGTCGGGTAGCTATGTAGATAGGTATGTAGCTGGTTTTTTTGTATAATCTCAGTAAACCTAAAAAACAAGAACCGTATTCCCCTTACAAAAATGATGGAAAACTAATGGGCCCGTGGTCTAGGTGGTTATGACGTCGCCTTGACATGGCGGAGGTCGCCGGTTCAAATCCGGCCGAGCCCATTCTCTTTTCTCCATACTACAGGCCAGTAAATCTTATAAAGAGGAAGCTTATACGCTATCAAACCTCAGAAGCTTGTAATATGAAAAGAGCTAAATAATAGATATAGATTGAAACCGAATGGAGGTAGAAGATCATGGCAGATAAACCACATATGAATTTAGCAATTATTGGTCACGTAGATCATGGTAAATCTACACTTGTGGGCAGAATCCTACTTGATACTGGACAGTTTCCAGCACATATGCTAGAAAAATATAAAGAAGAAGCAAAAGCGAAAGGCAAAGAAAGTTTCGCACTCGCTTGGATTTTTGATAATCTAAAGGAAGAGCGAGAGCGTGGTGTGACCATTGATGTTGCACATAAAAAATTCGACACTGACAAATATTATTTCACCATTATTGATGCACCAGGTCACAGAGATTTTGTCAAAAACATGATTACGGGTACATCGCAGGCTGATGCAGCAATTCTTGTTGTGGCAGCACCAGAAGGAGTTATGGCTCAAACAAAGGAACATATGTTTCTTGCCCGAACCCTTGGTGTCAAACAAATGATTATTGCTATCAATAAGATGGATGCTACAAAACCTGAATGGGATAAGAATAGATTTGAACAGGTCAAATCCGATGTCACAAAACTTGCAAAAAGTGTTGGCTATAAGGATGACCAAATTCAGATTGTTCCAGTTTCAGCATTTACTGGTGACAACTCAGCAAAGGACAAAGGTAAACTCGATTGGTGGGATGGTCCAACCATTCTGCAAGCAATTGATAACTTTGTAATTCCAGACAAACCAACTGATTTACCACTACGATGGCCACTTCAAGATGTGTATTCCATCAAAGGTGTGGGAACGGTTCCTGTTGGAAAAATCGAGACTGGTGTGCTCAGACCGAATGATAAGTTAATATTTAAACCAAGTATGAAACCAGGTGGTGCAACCGGTGAATGTAAATCCATTGAAATGCATCACGAGGAAATCAGTGAAGCAAAACCCGGTGACAATGTTGGAGTCAACATGCGTGGTGTCTCTAAAAAGGATATCCGCCGTGGTGATGTTGCTGGTCCAGTAAATGATCCACCAACCGTAGCAAAATCATTCAAAGCTCAGATCATGGTATTGAATCATCCATCGGTGATTACTAAAGGTTATACACCGGTGTTTCATTGTTATACCGCACAAATTGCCTGTCGCTTTGATGAAATCGAGAAGAAAATGGATCCACGAACTGGGCAAGTCAAAGAAGAAAACCCTGATTTCATTAAAACTGGTGATGCAGCAATTGTCAAGATTGTTCCAACTCGGCCAATGGTTATTGAACCAGCAAAACGAATTCCACAGCTTGGTCGATTTGCAATTCGAGATATGGGACAAACGGTAGCAGCTGGAGTGTGCTTGGAAGTCGAAGAGGCGTAATCAACGCTTCTCTTTCTCTTTTTATTTTTATTAATATCAAAGCAAATAGTGGAGTAACTAGGTATGGCGCAGAAAGCACGGATATCACTAGTCAGTACAGATGCAAAAAAACTTGATGAAGTCTGCAATCAGATTAAAATGATTGCTGAAAAAACAGGCGTTGATCTCAGTGGTCCTATTCCCCTTCCCACAAAACATTTAAAAGTTCCTTGTCGAAAATCACCGGATGGTGAGGGCACTGAAACCTGGGATCGCTGGGAGATGAGGGTGCACAAAAGACTCATCGATCTTGATGCCAGTGATCGGGCGCTTCGGCAACTGATGCGAATTCAGGTTCCTGATGGCGTTAACATTGAAATCGTGTTACGATCATAAAAACACAACATTTTTTTATTTATTCTTCATTTCCACTTTTTGTTAACTATAGTGATATTCTTTCTGCTGCCGAGGTAGCAAAGTCCGGCCTACCGCGCCGGCCTTGAGAGCCGGTTCCCCTTCTGGGGAGCGAGAGTTCGAATCTCTCCCTCGGCGTATTTTTTCTTGATATTTAGGCGAAAGATGTAAAAACCCTTGTTTCCTATACGGTTTTTGTATGAATATTAAAAATATCCAGTTGAAAGGTATCGAAGCACATCGGTATTCTGATTTACAGTCTCGACCACAGAAAGTACGTATTGATCATAACAGTAACATCAACCGGATGGAACGAATAGATAAAGAGCAAGCTCGAATTGATTTTCAATATACCGCAAGTTATGGGGCGGTAGGTATGATTAAGATTGAGGGTTCCTTGATGTATATAGGTGGTGATGCTCATTCATTGGTTGATAACTGGAATGATTCTCATAAAATGCCAAATAAAATCGCTAGTGGAATTCACACTGCTGTGATGCATGCTTGTGTTCCCCAAGCGGTGGGTATTGCTAAGGATTTGCGTTTACCTCCACCTATTCCTTTACCTCAGGTAAGACTGGGTGATTCAGCTAAAAAAGGTAAGGCTCAGGCTGGTCCTGAAGTTGCTTAATCCTTTTTTTTCTTTTTTAATGATTTTGAAAAACACATATTAATGCTTGATTATTGTCTATGTGTGATGACTTCGATTGTTGTTTCTATTGGTGGATCTGTGCTTCTCTCTGAGGATGCAACGGAATCCTATTTAAGGGATTTTGTTAATTTGTTTTCATGCTTATCTAAAAAACAGAGAATCTATCTTGTCGTTGGTGGTGGAAAACCAGCACGAGAGTATATCAAGCGAGGAAGAAAAATAGGTTTACCAGAAAGGGATTTAGACACCCTTGGTATTTTGATTACTCGGGTGAATGCAACTATGTTGACCAAGTTGTTCTCTGAAGCAAACAAGCAAATACCCTGCTCAATTGATGAATCAATTGAGCACAATGAACCTATTGTTATCATGGGTGGAACGGTACCTGGTCACAGTACGGATTTTGTTGGTGCTGAACTTGCCGCGGAGCTTGGTGCTGATTCATTTATTATTGCGACCAATGTAAATGGTATTTTTGATAAAGATCCAAATAAACATTCAGATGCGGTGATGATTCCTGAAATAAATATTGAATCGTTGCTATCAACATATGGATCTTCATGGGATGCAGCTGGTAGTAATATTGCTGTTGATGGTCCAGCATTACGAAAAATCGCTGATCATCGTATCAAAACCGTGGTGCTAAATGGGAAGAATCTTTTGAATTTAAAAAAATATTTTTCTAATGAATCATTTGTGGGAACAAAAATAAAGATATAAAAAATAAAAGAAAAAAAAGGTGTGATGATTTTTTTTATCGAACAAAATCGATGTTGTATTTTGTACTGGTCACAACCTTTTTAGTAGGTGTTTGCTGCATTTGAGCATGTTGATTTGGACCAAGTAGATTCGGTGATTGCACTCCGGTCATAATCGCCATTACCCTGCATTTTCCTTCAAATTCTGGTAACACCCGTGCACCAAGGATTACATTTGAATAGCAATCTAAGTCCTCAGTGAGTTTTTTTGCCACATCCTGAACATATTTCAGACTCATATCTGGTCCACCAGTGATATGAACTAATGCTCCATCGGCTCCCGTGTAATCGACGTTAAGCAATGGATGATTCAATGCTTCAGTGACAATAGAATCAACACCGGCATCTTCATCAGCTTCACCCCAGAGCATCACAGAGAGACCACCCTGATTCATGATTGATTTCATATCCGCATAATCTAAGTTAATCAATGATGGCACGGTAATAGTTTCCGAAAGGCCTTTCACGGTTTCAGCGATCATTTGATCCATCACTGAGAATGCTTGATTTATTGGCAGATTTGGAACAAACTCAAGCAATCGGTTGTTGTCAAGGACCACGGTGCTGTCTGCGGTCACCCGAAGTTTATCAAGTCCTTCGTCTGCTTTAATTAACCGAGCTCGTTCCACGTTGAATGGAGTGGAGATCATACAAGTGACGACGGCATTGTGTTTTTTCGCTATTTCAGCGACAACTGGTGCTGTACCAGTTCCGGTGCCACCACCCATTCCTGCGGTGATGAATACTAGATCTGCATCTTTGATGAGTTCTTCAATTTCTCGGGATGATTCACGAGCACCACGTTCAGCGACTTCTGGAAAACCACCTGCACCTAATCCACGAGTGATGTCTTTTCCGATAAGTACCTTTTCATCGGCTTCTACGAGATCAAGTGCTTGTTTATCTGTGTTAATGGCAATTGTTTTCGCTCCTTTTACACCAAGTTTGTTTAACCGGGTGATGGTGTTTCCACCAGCTCCGCCGCAGCCAACAATGGTGATGCGGGGTGTGCCAAACATGTCATCATCAATTTTTAATTTACTTTCCTCTTCTTTTTTGTTCTCAATTGCAGTTTCTACAAAAGCTTTCATTCCTTTACTTCCTGCCAATTCAATTCCTCCTAATGGTCTGGTAGTTTGAAGGACGTCAGGTTGAACTGACGTCCTTCGAAAGGGTGCATCCCATCCCTTTTTTCCTTTTAAAGGTATGAGCGTTTATTTTTTCATGTAGGGTTCTATGGATTCTACGGCCATTTCCAATTCTTGCACTTGTTTTATTTTCTTTGCTTTATCAATGACTTCTTGAGCGTATGCTTTGATAAAATCATTGACTGCATGACGTATCACCTCTGACCGAGATGAAAACTCCCCAGCTCTAATGAAAAGATCAATAGAATGAAGATCTCGTTGTGGGAGCCGGACGGTAATACGTTGAGTATCCATAGTTTTCCTCACATAGTTTGACTGACAAAATGGCGTCATCAAGGCGTCATCAGCCTGTCTGATCTGCGCCGTTTGTCTGTTATTTTATGACAATAGCGGCTTTTGTCTGACAAACTAAAACTGAATAGGATAGTTTGTTTATATACCTTTCGTTTTTTCTGTTGCTAACCAGAAATAATGCGACCAAAAGCAACGGTCCCAGAAATTTTATCGATCGTTATTTTCACTGTCGATCCTTTTACCGCTCCAGCCACATAAACAATATATTTATCAATGTATGCAACACCATCTCCCTTCTTACCAATGTCTTTGATAGTGACATCACATTGCATTCCTTCCTTCAAGTTAACTGATGGCTGTTTTTCAACGGTTTTCCTCCTGGATTTCACCGGACGAAATGCACCACAGGCATCACAGCGAACAAGCATGGTTCTTCCTTTCTTTACTAGATGAGTATCTGGTTTTCCACATTCAGAACAAATAACATAAGTGTCGATATAATCCTTTAATTTATCTTGCACGTTGTTTGCAGGTATTTTTCCCTGGAAAATAACTCGTGCGCCACTTCGTTCACCGGCTGTCCCCAATCCATTTAAAAGATATTTTAAGATTTGATCAGGTTTTCTATTGACAGCATCTGATATTTTATCAAAATTTTTGATCACCGTGGTATTTCCTTCATAAAAAATTTCTGCTTGTGGAAGCTTAAATCGGTCATCGCTTTTTTGTTCAGTTGAAACATTATTCTGTACTTTTTTAAGTAATTTATGATAATCATATGCTGACATAGAAACAGCGAAATAAAATACTGCTGTAAAAACCTTCCGTTGATAAAAAAGAGAAGAAAAGGATTTAAAATTTTATAATCCTTGGTTTATGTTTTTTCATTTTCACAAGCAAACCATTTTCCATTGCTTGTCTTGCAACAGCTGATTTCCGAGTGAATATTTTTGTATTGCCTTTCGTCCAATGCCAAATAAACTCTTCCATCTTTCTCCCCCAAGAGTTTGCTTTTTCTAAAAATATCCAAACATTTTTTGATTTAAAAGCTTTGTTAAATATTCAAGTTTTTTGCAAAATCCCTTGATTTGCCTTGTTCTATCAATGGTTTTAACAACAACATATTAATATAGAATGATATATCTTGGAAACCAATTCAGATATGAATAAGCTATGGCAAAAATGTGCTAAGGAGAAACAGATATGGTAGAGTTTAAAGTTGTTGTAAATGATATAAAAAATGGTAAATCTCATCAGGTTCAGGTTAGCGGACATCATGCTAATTCTTTAATTGGTAAAAAAATTGGGGATGATGTCGATGGTATTTTTATTTCTCTACCAGGGTATAAACTACAGATTACTGGTGGAACAGATAAAGATGGATTCCCCATGCGAAAAGATCTTCCGGGGATCCGTCGACGCCGTATCCTGGTCAGCAAGAGCCTTGGTTTCAACGCAAAGGAAGGTGGATTGCGAAGAAAAAAATCACTTCGAGGAAATACCATTAGCACGGATCTCGTTCAGATTAATATGAAAGTAACGAAATATAGTTCAAAACCCATTGATCAGTTGCTTTCATCTGATAAAGATGAGGGGAAAGAAGAGGAGAAGAAATGAGCTTACCACAGCCTCCAGAGATCAATATTGGAATGATCGGTCATGTCGATCATGGGAAGACGACGTTAACACAGCGGTTAACGGGGAAATGGACAGATGAACATTCTGAGGAAATGAAACGTGGCATCTCCATTAAACTAGGATATGCTGATGCTGCATTTTATAAATGTCCTCAGTGTGATGAACCACAATGTTATGGACCTAATAAACAATGCGAGCATTGTGGATCAACGGCAGAAATACTGAGAACGGTTTCTTTTGTTGATGCACCAGGCCATGAGACCCTGATGGCCATTATGCTTTCGAGTGCTGCGATTATGGATGGAGCGGTGTTAGTAATCGCTGCTAATGAAACCTGTCCGCAACCTCAGACGCGTGAACATTTAACTGCTTTAGATATTGCAGGGATTAGAAACATTGTGATTATTCAAAATAAGATTGATTTGGTTTCTGAAGAAGAGGCAGTGAATCATTATAAACAAATTAAAAAATTTATTAGAGGAACCTGTGCTGAGGATGCACCTATCATTCCGGTGAGTGCTCATCATGATATGAACATTGATGTCTTAGTAAAAGCTATTGAGGATTTTATTCCAACACCTGAGCGAGATCTTCGGAAAAATCCGCAGATGTTTGTAGCTCGAAGTTTTGATATTAATAAACCAGGTACTCGTCCCGCAGGACTTAAGGGGGGTATAATTGGTGGATCTCTGATTCAGGGAATACTGAAAAAAGGTGCTGAAATTGAGATTGCACCAGGTAGAGACATAGAGGAAGGTGGTCGTAAAAAGGTTGAGCCCATCACCACAAAGATTGATACGTTGTTCAGTGGAGGATTAACCGTTGATGAAGCAACACCTGGTGGACTTATTGCTATTGGAACAAAACTTGATCCTGGTCGCACGAAATCGGATTCCTTTTCTGGCAAAGTCGTTGGCAATAAGGGAGAATTACCTCCAACGTTCGATCAATTTAATGTGACTGTGAATCTATTACAACGTGTGGTTGGTACCATTGAGGAGAAAATGGTTGAAAAAATTAAGACCAACGAACCACTCATGCTTACCATTGGAACAGCAACAACCGTTGGTGTTGTAGCCGAATCACATGAGGATTTCGTCTCAGTAAAACTCAAACTTCCGGTGTGCGCAAACATTGGTCAGCGTATCGCCATTAGTAGAAGGATTGATGGTCGATGGCATCTGATTGGATACGGAGAGATTCAAAAAGAAGAATCGTAATCCTTGATACCAGCGCCATTCTCATGCTTTTTGAGTTTTCCATTGATTTGGAAAAAGAGTTAGATCGATTACTTGGCGCATATCAGATTTTGATTCTTCAGGCCGTGGAAGAGGAGTTACGCGTTCTTTCAGAAAACGCAAGGGGAAAAAAGAAGCGAAATGCAAAAGCTTCCCTTGATTTAATCACTAAATATAGGATAAGTGATGTTGGTGTTGGTTCAACCGTTGATGATGTTATTGTTTCGGCTGCAGAGCGTTTTTCAGCAATCGTAGTAACAAATGATGCTGCGTTGAGATCGCGATTGAAAAAGAAAAAAATATGTGTTGTCTTTCTTCGAGGAAAAAGTCATCTTGCTATGGATTGAGATTCTTATCTTTTTGAGAAGTTTTTATAAAGGAGGGTTTCATTCCTGGATGAAGCTATCATTATGTCGGGGTGGCTCAGCCTGGTCAGAGCGCCTGACTCATAAGCGCAGCTTAAAGGGTTCGGATAACAGAGTTGCCTTTTGGCGTTAAGATATCAGGAGGTCGCGGGTTCAGATCCCGCGCCCGACATTACCTCGGTGTACCCACGACTTTGTGGGGTACCAGAGACCTTGTTTTGGTTTTTCTTATGCATATGATACATCATATTCACCTTTGTGTTCTTTCATGTCGTCTTCCTTTCGCAATGCTTTCAATGCGGCTAAAAATTCTTTGTCACTTAATGCATTGCATTCTGCGTATTTCTTTGTCAAGTCCCTGATAATTTCGTCCCTTGTCATCTGTTTCTCTGTTTTTAGCACTTTCTCTATTTCTTTCCGATCTTTTGTGTTAGGGATGAAATAATTGTCCGTTGTTGTTTTTATACTCTTATGGCCTAGTTGTAGCTGAGCCAAAGCGACGTTATCCATGGAT
>JAWOBC010000056.1:0-4291 GCA_046498165.1 Thermoplasmatota archaeon | reverse complement strand
ACCTCTATGAAAATCTATGAGATGCCTCGATACACACGACCGAATACACGACTAAAATCACAAGGTGCTACCAACTTATCAGATGCAGAACTCTTAGCAATCATTTTTGGAAGAGGGAACAAAAAGGAAAACGCTATTGATGTATCAAACCGGATTTTAAAAAACGCTCATTTCTACAAACTTTCCTTGTTATCATTCCAAGAGATTAACACGCAATTACAAGATGAAATCAAAACAATGCGGATTATAGCCATGTTTGAAATATTCCGCCGAACAAACAAACTTAAAAAACAAGGATATAAACAAAAAATCACCAGTGCAGAAGATGTATTCAACCGATACGTCGATCAACTGCAAGACAAACAAAAAGAACATTTCCATTCGCTCTATCTTAACACCAAAAATCATGTTATCTCAGATCAATTAGTATCAAAAGGAACCCTCAATGCATCTCTTATTCATCCAAGAGAAGTTTTTAAAAAAGCAATTCAATCAAGTGCCAATTCAATTATCCTTGTCCACAATCATCCAAGTGGGGATCCAACGCCAAGTAAAGAAGATGAAATAGTTACCAAAAACCTGGTAAATGCAGGAGATCTCTTAGGAATCACCGTCCTTGATCATGTGGTCATCGGCAAAGAAACCTATGTAAGCATGAAAGAAACAGGGGTAATCTAAAAAAATCATCAAAATAATATAGAAGAGTAACATTTAAAAACAAGAGGGTTCTATATTAATACTGGGGACCCATGAAAAAAACATGTTGGAAACACCGGTTTTTTTATAAGTTGAAACATGCGAAGGGAATCTTTTTTCATATTGCAGGAATCATTTGTTTTCTCTGGTTTATTGCACGAGTCATTCCTGCACCTCATCGATCACAATATCCATGTCAACAAGTAGCAATACCTATTGCCTTTGGATATATCGCATTTTGGACTGCTATGATCTATGGATTATTCCACTGGATGCAAAAGGTAAAAACAAAAACAGCTGCATTCACCCCAGTTTTACTCATCATTGTTCTTTTTATCTCAACGATGAGCGGTGTTGGTTTTGCAGCTTCCTATCAAACACTTGACATATCATATGAACCATGGACTCCGCTTCCAAAAGAACCAATAGGTATTGGACAAGGTATCAACCCCGGCCGAGTTGTTTGGGTATGGGATCCTGATGCAACTGAACAAGAACTTGACGGTTACTGGTGGTATGAACAAAATAATGATCAACAAGTAATCAACACCATGATATCTCAAGGAATTCAATCACTTACTGATCAACCATCAGATGAAACTGCATGGAATGCACTTTTCAGCTCATTTAATAGCAAACGAAACAATGAACAAAAAAGTTACCAACCTGGTGAAAAAATCGCTATCAAAGTAAATCTCAACAACTGTTATAACCCATTTGATTTCATTGATGATTACCAAGCAAAAGATAACCAACGAGATGCCCATCCAATGGTTGTAAAAAGCCTAATTTATCAACTCGAATCAGTTGTCGGAGTGAATCCCTCTGATATTACTGTCTATGATGTCTCTCGACCAATGCCGGACTGGTTTTACGATCAAATCGTAGCGGACTACCCTTCTGTTAACTATGTTGATAAAAAAGGAGATGCACCCGGAAGAACCAAAGCAGAAGCAAGTGATGTTAGCATTCATTTTTCTGATGGCGTCATCCGAACATTACCACAATGTGTGGTCGATGCAGATTATCTCATCAACATGCCAATATTAAAACAACATCCTATTAATCATGGAGTCACTCTTTCAGGAAAAAATATGTTTGGCACCTTCATTGAACCGGTCATTAAACTTCATCCATATCATAAATCCGGGCAAATCATGGGGAATGCTGCACCACAAACAGATCTTCTTGCTCACCATGAGATAGGACAAAAAACCCTCCTGTTCCTCGGTGATGGGCTCTATGCAACCCTACGGGATCATCGCACCATCACCTGGTTTCATATGTATCCATTCAATGATGACTGGACTAACAGTCTCTTTTTCAGTCAGGATCCCGTGGCTATTGACTCTGTCATGTATGATTTTCTACATACGGAGGGCCCCATACCCATTGAGGGTTCGCAGAATTATTTGCATCAAGCAGCTGAACCATTAGCTGATACGTATGACCCCGAGGATGACGGAACATATCTTTCTCAAAGTCTGGGAGTTCATGAACATTGGGATACCAATGAATCAATTTTTTCCTCAAACCGCTATTCGGGTCCTCTACAGCAAGGAATTGATTATAAAACAGTAGGACAAGAACATGCAAATCAAGCGATTGTGATTACCCGTCCCGCTGAAGATAGTCTTTATGTTTTTGATCAGGAACAATTCATTCATGTTATCTACTGGGACTTCTACAAATACCCAACTACTATGGTGGTTGGTCCTATTACCATTAATACGACGATCAATAGTGATTCTTCTGATCCAATAGAAAAGGTTGTTTTCTCTGTTGATGGAACTAAGAAACATACTGATGAAACCGCACCGTTTCAATGGCAATGGAACGGTTTGAGTCTTGGTCGACATCAGTTAGAGGTCACTGCTTGGAGCAATGGAGAAGCAACGCTTTCAGCTGAACGAATGCTTTATAAAATACTCTAAAAAATTCAACATCCTTTTTTCTTCCGAAATATTATACAATACCATCCTCAATAAAGCATGGTATCATGAATCCACAAAACACTTCCAATCAAACAGATACTTCATTACCATTATCTCACTTGATAACAGAAAGATTGCAAGGTTTATCTCCAATACAAACCATTATGAAAATGGCCGAACCCCATAACATTATTCAGATGGGTTTAGATTCACAAAAGATTATCTCTTTTGGTGGAGGATGGTGTAATCATGCTGCCCCAGAACCATTACGAACAATCTATGAAAAGATTGCTGCTGACAAAACCCTCTTTCATACAAGCGGTCGATATAGCCCAATTAAGGGTCTCTCCTATTGCCGGGAACAACTCTGTCGATTCGAACAAAAAATATATCATGTTCATCCATTAAGCACTGAAAATATTCTTCTTGGACAATCCTCAACACAGCTTTTTCATGATCTTTTACGAGTTCTTGCAAATTCTTCTGATGGTGTCTGCTTGCTTGATCCAACTTATGCAAATTATGCAAATGCTATTAACTGTGCATTACCCAAATCAAAAATACATTTTGTTTCTGCGCTTGATCCTCAGAACTGGACGTATTTAGCTCAACTAGAAAAATCACTTGAAGAACTCAAAGAATACTGTGCACAAGGAGCAAAAATATTTGTCATCCCCGTTCCTGACAACCCCACCAGTCAGATACCACCTGATTCATTTCTCAGAGCTGCTCGAGAGATACTTGCTGATCATCAAGGATTTTTGGTATTAGACTATGCCTACAAATCACTCTGGTTTAATGATCTTCCATCATGTTATTCTTGGTCTCCGGAAACATATCCAAATGTAATCAGCATTCACTCGAACTCAAAATGGTTATCAAGCCTAGGAAGACGACTTGGATGGATAGAAGCAACAAAACCGGTTGTCAATGGAATAGAAAAAATCAATGAATCAATGCTTCTCTCACCAGATACCTTACATAGTATGGCCACTGCAGAATACCTCGAAACTGGATTATCCGATGGATCACTAGCAACATATGTTAAAGATATTAGAACCTTGTATAAACAAACTGCTGCGGTGCTCATAGAAATGATCGAAGAAGAACTTGGATGGCAGTATTTAACCCCCGACGGTGGTCTCTACACCTGTTGTCCAACTCCCAATGCTGAGGATCCAATGACCTTCGTCCAGCGCGTATTGAAAAACACCGGTGTTCTTCTTATCCCTGGAACAGGTTTCGGACCAAGCATGAATCACGCAGTTCGCCTGTCCTATGGGCCTCTTTGCCAAGATCACGGCTTAATCAGAGAAGGAATCAAACGAATTGCCGAGTATCTTTCATAATTTTAGATTCTACAAATAAGTAGCTAAATGTAATCAAACCAGATTATCATTTTTAAAAGGGTGTGCAAAGGCACCCCAGCAAAAAAACTGAGGATGCCCATGCGGTGTTTGCTTCAGAGGTGAGGTATTTTCCTCGAATCGCCGGACTCTTTGGCTGGAACTGGTGGACCGATCGCCAGGCGGACCGTGCGGAGGCCGCATCCGAGTTGTACATGATGGTGCGGTCGCATGTTGAGGCCGGCCAGTTCGCGCAGGCCTCCGCCTCACGAGCCAGTTGCAGAAGGGGGGCGAACAGACCGATCTTCGGGTCTC
>JAWOBC010000150.1:0-6422 GCA_046498165.1 Thermoplasmatota archaeon | reverse complement strand
ATCACAGTTTATACAGACTATGATCCTAATCTTAATAATGGTGTAATTCAAGAATATGACGAGGGTAACAATGATAAAACAATATCATACAATTTCCAGTGGATAGGTTAAGGGAACAACAAGAAAAGGGGATAATATCCTCCACTGATTTCTTTTAATATCATGGAGAAAATCTATATGTCAACTAGTTCCATATTATCATATTTATATCTGCACAGCCTATTAATTCAGGGGGATAAAAATGAATTCAAGTGTTTCTAAGAAAACCATGAGCATAATGCTTGTTGCATTGTTTCTTATGAGCGGGATCAATGTGAGTATTCCTGCAAGAGTTCAACGGGATGACACATTATCCAAAGTTAAAAGTTATAGTAACAAAACAAATGAACAGATGAAATCAGTTGATTCTTTGATTTCAACTACTGTTATGCAAACGCATCCTTGTGATCAAGATTATAATCCTAAGGATTTAAATACTTCACTTTTTAACATTTCCGAACTTGCTGAGTTTGGTCAAACCGTATATGGGTTGACAACGGCTGATTTCAATGATGATGGCTATATGGATTTTGCTGTTTCATGGGCAACGTGTCCATGGACGAAATCTACTATTTCAATATTTTTCAGAGATTGTAATGCAAGTGGTATAAACTTTACACGAGTTGATATTCTAACTATTTACGAAACACTTCGTTATATTGAAGATCTAGACTCTGGTGATTTTGATGGTGATGGTGATATTGATTTATTGTATACGTATAATGAACTGGAGTTTTTTCAAGGAGTATATGTCGCTGTGAATGGAACAGTTAATCTATTACTCAATGATGGTGAGAATTCGTTTTCTGATCAACGGATGGTCGCTTGGCTTGGTCCTCATGAGCCATTTGATACGGATAGCGAGATATGTCCACAACTTGCATCAGCTGATTATGATAATGATGGTGATCTTGATATCTTGGTTGGTAGTGGTAGTGGCAGAGTTGAATTGTATTTGAATGATGGGGAAGCCGATTTTGAGAGTGAAGGAGTATTATATGATTATTATTTTGATGCATATGGTGTTGCGTCAGGGGATTTTAATAATGATGGTTGGATTGATTTTATCGTAAATCCCAGGGAAGAAGATATGAGCAAGGGTTATATTTATATTCATTGGAATCAAGGGCCACCAGACTTCTTTGATCATACTAGGGGTGAACGTATTGTTGATCTTCCAATTGCCACGAAATGGAGAAGTATGGGGGCTAGATTGCAAGGATGTTTAGTCTCTTTGGATTATAATAATGATGGCTGGTTAGATTTTCTTTATGCTACGAATAATTACTTGTTTATCATGATGAGGATAGGGGAAGAATTCAAGCCATTTTACGTTTGCCAGTTTCCTTCTGGGCAAGAGGGGTTTATGGAAAATCTTAATTTTGGTGCATTGGCCGTAGCCGATTTTGATAATGATGGATTTGATGATGTGATAACTGGTGGCGTGCAAGGTTTTGTAAGGCTTTTTATTAATAATCAAACCCTGGTTCAGATTGTAAGACCAAAAGATATGTGGTGGTATCGTTTTGATGAGGAGCAATATCGATGTTACAAGTACTCTGGAGATTGTCTTGTAATTGGTTCTGTGACGGTAGTTGCTGAGGGATTAGAACCGTTATCAAAAGTTGAGTTTTATGTTGATGATACACTCATGTTTACTGATGATGAATTGCCTTTTGAATGGGACTGGAATAGTTTTTCATTCGGAGAGCATATAATAAAAACCAAGGCATACGATTTGGAAGGAAACTGTGCGGGTTTTGATACATTGAATGTTTGGAAATTCTTATAAAACAAATCCTGGACGTTTCAAACCCTTATCAGATGCCTAGTTCAACTTGGGAAAACCATATTTTTCTAGCATATTTCTGACATCGAGATTAAAAAATATTGCTCATCATAAGAAATTTCAGAATGTTTAAGTAAATTATTAATGATACACTGATAGGAACAAGGGTGAAGATATCGATAGAACGGGATGGATACGAGGATGATTTTCTCCGTATTTCAAATTGCTTGGATTGCTCTTGCTATTTTTCAGGTGGGGATTAGTGGACACTTTTTATCCTTATATAAAAAAGATGGTGATAACCGTAAACTGATGTTTGGAATCGCTTTTCTCATTGGTGTTTTCGCGATTTTTTATAATTTTTTCCAAATCCACAATACACCAAGTGAACCGGTTTGGCTTAATAATTTATATTACTGGAGTTTCCTTCCGATTTTGATTGCTATCTTCAGTGCTGCACATCACACCTTGTTCAATCTAAAAAAATTCTCTTTGTTCTTTAAATCATTTGTGTTTTTTGTAGTATTCAGTCTCTTTTTCCTGTTGTTTTTACCGTTTCCTGCTGAAGAATTTTTTTCACCCGTGATTATTGGGGTGGGAATTGAGATTCTTATTGTTTCACTAGTATTATTTATTCAGAGAAGAAAGATAACTGATTTCATATTTTTATTAGCGACGTTAAGTTTTATGATTGCAGGGATGAGCATTCGATTAACTAACGATGAATACTTTCAGATTTTTGCTTTTTTTATCGGGTATGTCTTTTTCATTCTGATTTTTGCTTATCCCAATGCTATTGGAAAAGATGAGGGCAAAGGAATGGGTGATATCTTTGCATTACGGCAAGAATTATCTGAGACTAATAAAGCATTACAGTTAACCGCAGAGCGTTATCATGATTTATTTGAACATATCACGAGTGGCGTAGTAGTTTATAAACCGTTTAATGATGGTGAGGATTTTGTTATTAAAGATTTTAATAGTGCTGCTGAAAAGATTGAGAAAATAAAGAGGGATGAGGTGATTGGAAAACGGGTTACTGAAATTTTTCCAGGGGTGAAGGATTTTGGTGTTTTTGATGTTTTTAAACAGGTATGGAAAACAGGGATTCCTAAGAAGCATCCTGTTTCGTATTACTCTGATGGTCGAGTTCGTGGTTGGCGTGATACAACGGTTTATCGTCTTTCCACTGGAGAAATTGTCGCTGTCTATGATGATGTGACAAAGAAAAAACAGGATGAACTTGCTCTCAGGCAAGCTCATCAGCATTTAAAACAGATGAATGAACAGTTAGATAAAAAAGTTGAGCAGCGCACTGCTGAAATACAACGGTTATTGGATATGAAGGATAATTTTATTCATCAGTTGGGTCATGATTTAAAGAATCCATTAGGACCCCTCATTCATTTACTTCCTTTTTTAGAAAAAAATGATACAAAGCCTGAAAATAAAGAGATTTATACGATTTTAAAGCGAAATGTAACTCATATCAGAAATATTATTGATAAGACCGTTCGACTCGCTCAGCTTAACGCTTCCAGTACTTCACTTGAGATGCAGAATCTTAATTTATCTCAACAGATTAATGAGATACTGGAGCGAAATACATTTCTTTTTAAGGATAAAGATATATCGGTTCATTCTGATGTAAATGAAGAAATTGATATTCAGGCCGATAAGCTTTTGTTAGCAGAACTTTTTGATAATCTTCTTGGAAATGCGGTGAAATATAATGAGCATGGTGGAAAGATAGAGATCGATGCAGTGGAAGGAGATGGTTTTGTTACCATTTCTGTCAGTGATACTGGGATGGGGATGACTGAAGAGCAAATCGATCATGTATTTGATGAGTTTTATAAGGCTGATGGGAGTAGACATGATTTTGATAGTAGCGGGCTGGGAATGCCTATTGCAAAAAGGATTGTTGAAAAACATGGTGGAAATATATGGGTGGAAAGTAATGGACCTGGTTTAGGATCAACGTTTTTCTTTACCTTACCAAAAAAGGAATCTGGGCAAAATAATGATAAAATGATTCATATAATGAGGTGGTTGATGAGATTGATATGGTGTTACAGAAAAAGTAAGAGTTTTTTATAGTGATAATTTTAAAAGATAACAGATAAGGATGAAAAAACAAATTTTTTTTATTCTTCCTCATGCATTTCATGGTCAAACATGATGGTAGGAAGTTCTTTTCCCTGACTTTTTAATCCGGGAATATATTTTTTGATGAGATATCTGATGTAATCTTTTTCCTCGTTTGAATGTGGTTCAAGCATGAATGACACCTAGAAGCATCATCCAGTATAACAAAGCAATTTAAAAACCTTTTATTGGTGATTTATATATGATTCGATTGTGATTTAAAAAAACACAACCATTATATGCTAAAAACAATATACATTAGTATTGCGTTATGAAAGCAGTATCTACCACCAAAAAATCAACCTGCAAAGAACTCCTTCATTGTCTCGCTGATTTAAATAAATCAGATATAAAGATTTATAGCTTATTAAAACAAAAAGGTCCGTCAACAGTGGAAGATCTTGCAAAAAAAATGCAGAAAAACAGAAGCACGGTCTATCGATCATTGCAAAAATTGATGTTTAGCGGGATCTGTGAAAAATCACCTCACATCCTAGAGAATGGCGGCTATTATCATCTTTATGGTTGTAGCAATCTTCAAACACTAAAAGAGACGATGAAATCTTGTGTTGATGTTTGGTTTCATGAACTTGAAAAACATCTTGAATAAGCACATAATAATGAATGATTATTTTTTTTAAATACGATAGCAGTCAAGACCGATAATTTAAATGGGGAAAAGAATTACACCGCAGATTACAAACATGATACAAAAGTTGATGATATGAATAATCAACCCCTGGTCAAAGAAATCAATCAGTTAAAAAAAGAAAAAAATGCGGTTCTTCTTGCTCATGTCTATCAGGATGGACCCATTCAGGATATCGCTGATTTCATCGGTGATTCCCTTGCCCTCAGTAAAAAAGCAGTGGATACTGATGCAGATCTCATTGTGTTCTGCGGAGTGAGCTTTATGGCTGAAACAGCTCATATCCTAAACCCTAAAAAAAAGGTGTTGTTGCCACAGCTTGATGCCGGGTGTGGTCTTGCGAATATGGCAACCGTGGAAAAACTCAAACAGCAAAAAAAGAAGTATCCTGATGCCGCGGTGGTCAGTTATGTGAACAGTTCAGCGGAAGTGAAAGCAGAATCTGATATTTGTTGCACCTCATCTAACGCAGTCGACATTGTCAACAGCACAAAAGAGGATACCGTGTTGTTTGTTCCAGATAAAAATTTAGGATCATATATCGCTGAGCAGACTGAGAAACAGATCATTCTTTGGGATGGATTTTGTTACGTTCATCAAAATATAGCTCCTGAAACTATTCAGGGATTACAAAGAAAACATCCTAAGGCAGAAGTCATTGTTCATCCGGAATGTCCGAAACCAGTAAGGGATCTAGCTGATTTTATTGGTGGAACGGGTCATATGGCCAAGTATGCAAAAAAAAGTGAAACTACTAAGTTTATTGTGGGAACTGAAGATAATTTTGTCTACCGGTTACGAAAGGACAATCCAGATAAGATGTTTTATCCAGTAAACACGCATTGTGAAGGAATGAGAAAAATCAGTTTATCTAATGTTCATCAAGCTCTACTTAAAGAGCAACATGAAATAACGATCGCTGAACCCATTCGTCAAAAAGCTTATAAAGCCTTAACAAAGATGATGAATCAATCATGAAAGAAGCATTTTTCTATGAAAAAATAAATGAGAAAAAGGTTCGGTGCAGGCTATGTCCACATCATTGTGTGATCGCTGAAGGAAAAAACGGTCTTTGCAAGGTAAGAAAAAATAGTGAAGGACGACTGTACTCGCTTGTTTATAATACTCCTATTGCGCAAAGTATTGATCCTATTGAAAAAAAACCATTGTTTCATTTTTACCCTGGTTCCACTGCGTTTTCTATTGCAACGGTGGGCTGTAATATGCATTGTTTACATTGTCAGAATGCTGATATTTCTCAATCAGGACCTCATGGTTTTCCTGCTAGGGAGGTTACTGCTGAGGAAATCGTAAAAAAGGCAGAAAACAGTGGATCAAAAAGTATTGCTTACACGTATACAGAACCAACGATTTATTTTGAATACGCATTTGATATCGCTACCTTGGCTCAAAAGAATGGATTAAAAAATGTGTTTGTGACCAATGGCTATATTGAAACAGAAGCAATAGAACAAATCGCTCCGGTGTTGGATGCAGCTAACATTGATCTAAAAGGAATGACTGATGAGTTTTACACGAAAGTCTGTGGAGCACATCTTCAACCAGTGCTTGATGCTATAAAAACCTATTATGATCTGGGGATTTGGATGGAGATTACCACGCTTATCATCCCGGGACAAAATGATGATACAAAAACGCTTACAAAAATAGCTCAGTTTATTGCGGGTATTGATACCAAGATTCCATGGCATGTCACCGGGTTTTATCCTACCTATAAACTCACCGATAGTCCGCCTACATCTGTATCCATGTTGGAAAAAGCTGTTGACATTGGAA
>JAWOBC010000185.1:0-8690 GCA_046498165.1 Thermoplasmatota archaeon | reverse complement strand
CAACAACTGATGGTTCAGTGATAAAAACAGGGGGAGTATTGTCTCTAGATGGAGCACAATATATCTGGTATTGATTATTCTCCTCATTTTTCTCTTCGATTTCATTAAAGCTGTCTACCTGAATAGTGATATCAACACTGTTTCCGTAAAGAATGTTTATTGCATCAAGATATTCAGTAATTTGTTTCTTTGCAGGTACAGAAGAGGAAATTGTTTCCTCCAATTTTTTTTCATCATTGACAAATAATGCTAAGCCATAATCTTTGGTTACATCAACCTGGCCAATATTTTCTATTACAACAGCTATTTTTTTGTTTTCCCAATCACAGTTTACTTCTGAAATTATTAAATCTGCTTTTCCGCCTTCAATGCTAACATTGTATGATTGCCAGTAGTCAGGGCCCGTTATTTTTTTTGGAGCGGTAGTAACTGAAGAGGTATAGAATTCATATGATGGCCAAAGACTCCATGATCCAGTTTCATTTAACTTAATTGTTGTATTGACAATGATTTTTTCCAGAGGATTAAATGTTTCTTCCATAGTGATTGGAGTATGAATAATGGTTCCGTTTGGTCGTTTAGTTGCTAGATCTGCTTCAAAAATCTGTATTTCAGCATCATTAACATTTTGCAGGGTGAAATTTACATAAAGCTGAGAGCCAGCAATCAATTCATTCGTTCCTTCGACTGAAAAATAATTAAGTTGTATTCCGTCTTTTGATCTATCTGATCCATTGTATTCATGATGTGTTTCTGCATAAACATTCGTTAAACAAAATAGGATACAGAAGATGATAATCATCATCCTTTTTCTAAACATGAATATTTCCTCCTAATGCTGTATGAATTCTAGATTTTTTAATTGAAAGTAATTTTTTTTGCATTGTTCATAGCATTGGTTGTTATTTGATCAATAGCGATTTTTTTTTCTTCAGCAATAACAGCGTTTAATTTCGCCTGCGTTGCAGGCTTATTAGGAACTGCTTGACAGGATTTCATTTGCGTAGTGGAAAGAGAAAATGTCCCCATCTTTTTTGCATGATAAATAATGTCTTCTTTATCTAAACCAAGTAATGGCCGAAGGATAGGATATGTTGTCACTGCATCAATGACTCGGATGTTCTGCAATGTTTGAGAAGCAACTTGACCAAGAGAATCACCCATTACAATGGCACTGGCTCCTTGTCTTTTCGCGATCTCATCAGCATATCGAATAAGCATCCGTTTACAGAAAATACAGGTGTAACGCTTATTTGCTTTGTTCAAGTAGCTTTTTAATGCTGGCCCATGGGATACTGTAAAAGTCGTTATTGAATGTTGCATAATCGTTGAAAGATGCTGAGCGATAGAAAGAAATGTTTTTGTTTCTTGATCATCTGAATAGGGTTGGATATCTGCATGCACAAGAAAAAGCTCTTCAGCATATTCTGATATGAATCTTGCTGCAACGGGTGAATCAATGCCACTTGATACTAAAACGACGACTTTCATGATGTTTCTCGGTGTATGTAATCTAGATAGTCTTTCACTCCGCCTATGATGGGAAGCACGATAATACAGGGTATTTCATAGGGATGCAGTTGTTTGATTCGTTGAATTGTTTTTTTAACATTGCTATCAACGGTCTTTGCTAGGAGAATACATTCATCTTCATGTTTTACTTCTGCTTTCCATTTGTACACTGATTCTGCAGAGGAAATGATATTGACACAGGCGACGATTTGTTCTTCAACCAAAATATGGGCAATCTTTCTTGCATCTTTTATATCATCAATAGTGCTGTACACTATGGCAACCATATGCCTTCCACAATGAGTCTATAAAACATGATTTGTTTTAAGTGTTTTCCCTTGAATATTTAATCATTTCAAAATATTCTATTATCTGCAATAATTGTTTTTTTGATTCGTTAAAGAGGTGACTCTGGCAGCGACAATCACTGCATCCGAAGCTTGTTATATGGTTGCAATGCTTTGAGAATTCTGTGGCAATCTCGCATTCTTTACGTTTTCTGTTCTCTTTGTAATATACTTCTTTAATTGTTGCATGTTGAAGAAAGTAATCGATATGCCAATGAAACGTTTTATTATTTCGAAGATGTCGGTTGATTCTACCTGGAAGACTGTTAAGTGCGGAACCAATGTAAGCATACCATCCAGCATTAAATCCGATTGTTCCTAGTTTTCCAATGGTTATCTGTTTCCTTTCACATAGACAAATGAGAAGAACGTAGCTTCCTTTCATTTTTTTTGATATGGTATCACTGTTTCAAAGCTTTTACTTGATCCTGACCGAAAATTTATTTAAATAGAAACAACACTATTTAATATAAACATATAAATGTGAGGTAAGCAAATGAAAAAGAAATTGATTGGTCTCTTTCTTGGAATAATTATGCTTTCAGCCGTTCCACTTGCCGTGGGACAGCAAACCATGGAAGAAACAACTATAGATACTGATGATGCTGAAACGAATTCATTAATCGGTGTTACTTTTGTCGCAGGTTACATCACGAATCCCCAAAAACTTGGGAATAGAGTATCTGCAAGGGCATTGGCACTAGCATATTATGATCGAGGGATAATACTCAAAGATTCTGGTATTGCCATCCTAAAGCAGGTTAATTTCAGAGATGGAAGTTTGCTTTATATGAGTGAACCAAACGATCTTGGTCTTACCTTGGTTCTTGGTATCTGCACAGGCTTTAATGTAGGTACGTAATTTACAAAGACTATACCTTTTTTTTCTTTCTTTAAAAACTCATCTTACTTTTCTTTTCTAGTTATAATTCTGATATAAAAAAGTGTCAATAAAGTTACCGATTTTTTGTTTTTTTAATTCAAACTACAATCAAACAAACAGGAAATATTGCAAAATTGAGATGACACAAAAATGTGTTTATTATCATAACATTTAAAACAAGATTGTCCTTGTGAAATAGTGGAGGTAATTAAGATTATGACATGTGTAGCGGTTCTATTTGCACCAGGTTTTGAAGAGATTGAGGCCATCACCATTGTTGATATTCTTCGTCGAGCAGGGATTAAAACTCAGACCGTTGGACTGAATGAAAAACAAGTTCAAGGTGCGCATAAC
This sequence comes from Thermoplasmatota archaeon, assembly GCA_046498165.1. Lineage (GTDB taxonomy): Archaea > Thermoplasmatota > E2 > DHVEG-1 > DHVEG-1 > EX4572-165. Next base: position 5,594 of record JAWOBC010000185.1, on the reverse strand, counting down.
ATGTTAGTAACGACTGATACTACTTTAGAAGAGGTTTATGAAACTGCTTTTGATGCACTAATATTACCTGGTGGAGCGCCAGGATATATTCATTTGAGAAATGATAAAAGAGTTCTTGATTTAATTAATAAAATGTATAAAGAAAATAGATTGGTTGCTGCAGTATGTGCCTCCCCAGCAGTGCTCTCTGATGCAGGAATATTAAATGGGAAAAATTGTACAATTTATCCAGGGATGCAGGAAGAATTAAAAAAAGGCGGAGGTCAACCTGTTGATGATCTCGTTGTCGTTGATGGCAATGTCGTCACCAGTCAAGGTCCTGCCACATCCATACTTTTTGCTCTTGAAGTAGTGAGCATATTAGCAGGTTCATCGGTTTCAGAGAGTGTCAAAGAAAAAACGTTATTACCATTGATCATTGGAAATAATTGAGGAGATTTTCACCTCATCATTTTCTTTTTTTCCTAAAATGTTTAATATTTCGAAACATACTTATATCACTCGCGTTATTTGCCTTACTAGGCGGAGAGATGGGATTGCAAGAAAGTTACATTTTTTTTTCAGACGGTGTTTAACACCTCCGCCGCCTCCCCCATTACTGATATGAGAAAGCAGTATGTTTAATAAGAGGTAATTGTTTCACTCGGAAATAAGGGTTTTGAGCTATGAAACTGTTACTCATCCACAGTGACTATATTGAATATGAAGTAAAGGATAAAGCGATTAAGACACCTGAGGATATTGATAAAAAAACTGATCGTTTTGATGAAGCATTAACTGTTTTTACTGCGATTGAAAAAATCGATGCCAAATCTAGTGAGGAAGCGGTGAAAGATGCGGTTTCTGATATTGTAAAAACTGCTGAACAGTTGAAAGTAAAAAAGATTATGCTGTATCCTTATGCACATCTTTCTACTGACCTAGCAAACCCAAAAGAAGCTCAAAACATCCTTGTTGAACTTGAATATGAGTTACGTCAGCAAAATTTTGAAGTGAAACGCTCACCCTTTGGGTGGTATAAGGCTTTTAAGATATCCTGTAAAGGTCATCCTCTTTCAGAATTATCTAAGACCATTGTTCCTGGTGAGAAAAAAGATGTTGAATCTGAATCATTGAAAAAGGAACGAAAACTGAGTTCTTATTGGCATATTCTAACAGAGGATGGCATGCTTCATGATATTGATGGGTTTGATTTTAAGAATCATAAGAATCTGAAAACGTTTTCAGTCTATGAAAAAGAAAAATCCCGGGCGGTGAAACAGGAACCTGCTCATGTGAAGTTAATGCAGAAATTACAAATTGCTGATTATGAACCGGCTTCAGATGCGGGTAATATGCGGTATTATCCAAAGGGCCGGTTCATGAAGAAACTTTTGGAGCAATATGTCAACCGGCGGGTGGTTGATTATGGTGGTCTAGAAGTAGAAACACCGATTATGTATGATATGAATCATCCCACGCTTTCTAAATATTTACAACGGTTTCCTGCCAGGCAATATCAGATTGAAAGTGATAAACGGAATTTTTTCCTTCGTTTCGCTGCTTGCTTCGGTCAGTTTTTGATGGCTCATGATGCCACCATTAGTTATAAGGATTTACCGTTGAAACTTTATGAGATGACCCGGTATTCATTTCGAAGGGAGCAATCAGGGGAACTCACTGGGTTAAGACGGCTTCGTGCCTTTACCATGCCTGATGTTCATGCACTGGTTTCTGATATGAACATGGCAATGGATGAATTTAAAACTCGTTTTGATCTCAGTTTAAGTGTCCTAAAAGAAATTGGAATTACATCTGATGATGTTGAGATGGCGCTTCGCACCACCAAGGAGTTCTATCAGGAGAATAAGGATTTTATTGTTAATTTAACCAAAAAAATTGAAAAACCGATTCTTGTTGAGTTATGGGATGAACGTATTTTTTATTTTATCTTAAAATTTGAGTTTAATTTCGTGGATAAATCCGATAAAGCATCAGCGTTGAGCACGGATCAAATCGATATTGAGAATGGAGAACGCTATGATATCCAGTTCACTGATGAACAAGGAAATCAAAAACATCCATTGATTCTTCATTGCAGTCCCTCGGGAGCAATTGAACGGGTGATGTATGCATTACTTGAAAAACAAGCGATAAAGATGAGTAAAGGAGAAAAAGCGATGCTGCCACTTTGGCTTTCTCCCACTCAGATTCGGTTCATTCCATTAAGTGATGAATTTGTTACTGATTGTACGACCTATATTGATGCCTTACAGCATCATTCCAAGCAAGGGTTGATCCGTGCTGATATTGATGATCGTGATGAAAGTGTCAGTCGTCGTATTCGGGATGCGGAAAAAGAATGGATTCCCATTACCATTGTGGTTGGTGAAAAGGAAAAAACCGCTGGTCGCTTTAAACCACGTTTCAGAACTAATGAGATCGGTGAGAATGATCGGGTGTATTCTGTGGAGGAACTCGCTCAACTGATTGATTCCTTTACCAGTGGTTTACCCGTTGAACCGCTTCCGTTACCAATGCTTCTTTCAAAACGACCTCGATTTAAATGATGTTATGTTAACAGGGTGGTAAATGATGATTGAACGAAAAAAAATTCAGGATATAGTGCAATCATATGATGCTGATGAAATCACGATTGGAGTACTCGGAGGCCATTCTGGTCTTGATGTCAGTCGTGGTGCCAAAAAACATGGCTTTAAAACTCTGGCGGTTTGTCAGAAGGGACGGGAAAAAACCTATACCAACTATTACAAAACCAGATCGGATGGACGTGGTTGTATCGATGAAACCATCGTGTTAGACCAGTTTGCTGATATCACAAAACCAAATGTTCAGAAGAAATTAAAAGAAAAAAACACTATTTTTGTGCATAGCCGGTATTTCTGGGTATATTTTGATTTTGAGGATATCGAAAATAATTTTCATATTCCGATTTATGGATCAAGAGGCATGGTAAAACTTGAGGAACGAGATGTCCCCAAAAACCAGTATTATCTACTAAAAAAAGCAGGGATTCGCTATCCTCGGATTTACCAGAAACCAGAGGATATTGATCGATTGGTCATTGTAAAGGTAAATGAAGCAATCCGGGGATATGAACGAGCGTTTTTTTATGCATCAACATTTGAGGATTATCAAAAAAAATCATCAGATTTACTGAAGAAGAAAATGGTTACTCAGCAAGCGTTGGATGATGCGGTGATTGAGGAATATGTGGTTGGCGCCCAGATCAACTTTAATTATTTTTATAGTGTGATTGATGATGCTCTTGAAATCATGGGAACTGATACCCGTCGGCAGACTAATCTTGATGGGTTATTACGCTTACCAGCAAATGAACAACTTGAGGTCCTTAAATATTTGAAACCAAAGATGATTGAAACCGGTCACATTGCGGCAACCACCAAGGAATCAATCATTGAAAAAATCTTTATGCTAGGAGAAAAATTTGTAGAAACCACGAAAAAAGAGGTTCCTCCAGGTATTATTGGTCCGTTTGCTTTACAGGGTGCGATTGCTTCAGATCGTGGCAAGGAGGAAATGGTAGTGTTTGATGTTTCCATGCGTATCCCCGGTAGTCCATTGACCCGGTTTACGCCTCATTCTGGATATCTGTATGGTGATTCCATTAGTTATGGTGAACGGGTGGCTATGGAGATAAAAAAAGCGGTGAAACAAAGTAGATTGGATGAACTGGTCACCTGATTAGGGTTTATCACAGTCTATTATTTGTTTTTCAGTGATGATATAATCAACTGTTTGATCATGAGCTTCAGTGGGAATAGATGGGATGATTTGAAAATCAAAGGTCAGGGCAACTGAGGTTGCATTGCTTTGGTTGAGTAACCAATCATAGTATCCTCCACCTTGGCCAATGCGATTTCCTTTGGTATCAAACGCGACACCGGGAACAATAATGAGATCAAGGATTTTTATGGGCATCAGTTGTTGTTTTTCTTTAATGGGTTCAAGGATTCCATATGCTCCGGGTTTAAGATCTGTAAAATGATTGAGCTTTGAAATCTGTAAGCTATGAGTCTTTGTAATTGAGAGTGGAACATATGTTTCTTTGTTACATCTAATTGATTCTTTGATGATTTGATGGGTATATACTTCTCCGTTATATGAGACATAAAATAGGATATGTTTGCTTTTATCAAAGATTGGCAGATTCATTAATTCTTTTGTTATGAGTTTACTGTTTCTCTGTATGAAACCAGTTGATTTTTTTCGTCGTTGACAACTGAGTTTTTTTCGCAGAATTTTTTTATCAATCATTTTTTCGCATCCTCTCATGTAAAAACTGATTATTCAAAGAACAACAATACATTGGTCTTCTAGATTTCATTGTATTCTCTTTTGTGTTTCGATTGAATTAATGATAAAACGATCAAAATAAGAATACCTATAAATTGAAGCGTTAATCCAAGTAAGTTACCTTGTATAGGTAAGAGTAATCCAAATCCCGTAACAATGAAAGAGATTCCTATACACAAAATAATAATCTTTATTTTTTCATTTATCATACAAAAAATGAAATAATGTGGGGAACTAATAGATTTTATGATTTAATCATATTACTTATGATTAGTTGGAAAGGGTTTTGTATCCTTCATCCTGAGAAACATGAGAAATGACGATTGGTGGTGGTTTTGATCTATCCTTCGGATGAATGATTTCATCAACTTCTTTTATGGTGATGGTTACCGCTTGTCCTGCTTTTTCCTGATATATCTTTTTGATATCTTCCATGATGCGTTTAACTGATGGCCCGACATGCCGTAATGATCTATCAATGACCAGAAGAACTTCGATTTCATCTAGTTCTTGTTGAATGATCTGATATTGTTTTACTTTAAAGGTGTTTAACCTGTTGAGCACGGGGGTGATAAAACAGAATGCTCCAGGTGGAAATATTTTTCCATTTGGAAGGATGATATTTGCCCTTTTTCTTCCTTCAACACCGCCATCAATTACTGTGGTGTTGAGTCCACAGGAACAATCTTCTTCATGTTTTAATTTGACCCAATCATCCATCCCATTATAGCGGATAATCGGTGTTCCTCTTCCCCATAATCGAGTGATCACAATATGACCCCGTTTTCCCTCACTAACTGTATTGTTATTCTCATCAATGGCCTCAAGATGAAAGAAATCATCATGAACATGCCATGTTCCGTTTTTGCATTCAAAGGCGATATCAGCACCTGCTTCCACTGAGGGATAGATGTTTAATAATCTACATTGAAATGCATCTTCAACATAGCTTCGGGTGTATTCATCAAGAATTGCTCCACCAGTCCAGCATAAACTGGGGTTGACCTGTTTTCCCTTTCCCTTTCTTTTAAGATATGCAAGGTGTTGAAAGGTCGCTGGATAGGTCATGATAACATCCGGTTTGAATTGGTTGATTTTTTCCATTATTTCTGATACGGGATTGTTCACATCGATGTTTAACGTGTTTTTTTTGGACAGTAAAAATCGAAGATATTTTTGAAAATGTTGTTCGGCAACAAGATCGATTCGATAAGGATTAAAGTTTCCAATATGGGCGAATTTTATTTTTGTTAAGTTTTTAAAGCCAAGAAGAGAAA
>JAWOBC010000131.1:0-4756 GCA_046498165.1 Thermoplasmatota archaeon | reverse complement strand
TTCCTTTAAAGCCTCTTTCATAAAATATTCATCGGAAAATATATCAATATTTATATCATCTGTTTGAGTTTCAAAAATAAAGCATATTTATCACTATTGACTAATATATGAATCAAAAGATTAAAATCAAAAAAATATAAACTATACACAGAACATGTCTTCTGGCCACTTGGATCAGTTCTTACCTTTTTCAGTACCATTCTTGGAAATACCTTTTCATTAGCATCATATACCGCACTTGAAAACGAAGAAAAAGAAAAACGATACAGTAAAATGTATTACACCATCTTTAAAATCCTCTTTGTAGTCACTCTTCTTGCCTATACTGTTAATATTTTCTTGGTTTCTGAAATGATTCAGATGTTTGCTGTTTTTACTATCATGGCACTTTTCATTGACATGACACCCATTCATCCCATGGATGGATATGAAGTGAAAAAGAATTATACGAAAAAATGGGTCGCACTTTACATTCCAGTTTTTATTATGTATGTCATAATCATGTTTTCAACACTGATATGATACTGCATTGAAGTACAACTCAAGCAATAAAATTAAAATGAGGTAACATTGTTATTCTGCTTCATATGACAAAAGCTACCTTTGGCGCTGGTTGTTTTTGGGGCGTGCAACATGAATTTGATCAACTCAAGGGAGTAAAGAAAACAACTGCTGGATACATGGGTGGAACAACAAAGAATCCATCATATGAAGAAGTGTGTACCAATACCACGAATCATGCGGAGGTCGTCCACATCGATTTTGATGAAAACATTGTTTCCTATCAACAGCTCCTGGATCTGTTTTGGAATATTCATGATCCCACACAGCGAAACAGGCAAGGACCCGATGTTGGATCCCAGTATCGATCAGTGATTTTTTATCATTCAGAAGAACAACGAAGAGAAGCTGAAAAATCAAAGGAAAAACAAAACAATTCAACACGATTTAACACAAATATTGTTACTGAAATCGTTGCAGCATCTGATTTTTATCCCGCTGAAGAATATCATCAGCATTATTTCAAAAAACATGGAGTAACCGGTTGCCATATTTAACTAAAAATCAAGAAAAAAATCGGATAAAATCCCTTTTAGGGACGGAAGGAGGGAGAGGATAGAGAGGAGGGGATGCTTAAAAAATGGAGAAGTCTCCCCCGGATGTTAAGGAAATGATACTCATTTCAAAAACCAACATGTCTATGTATTCTATAAGATTAATCTCCATAGAATATATATTGTTATGAACTCTATGATGAAAATATGAAAGAGAGCCACTATGGCTGAAGGAAAAAGCAGGAAGCGCTGGTGCATCTCTTTCCTTTTATGGCCCGTATAAATGATAGATGTTATACTTTGGCTATAAAGTTGACCACTATAATATATATACGCAAAAAAATCTATAGAGTAATAGAGTTTTTCATCTGTAAAAGTTACCTAGTTCCTCATCAATAGCTTGAGCAATCTTTAACATTTCATTAAAGATGCGCTGGGTGTCCTGTTTGATTTCTTCAATACTTTTTTGCAGGCTTTGTGAACGAAGCCTGTACAGATTCCTTTCTCTTACTACTAATCCAGCTGAGATAAAACTGTTCAAATGATAGACGATGGTACCTCGGGAAAGGTTAAGAGCTTCAGCGATCTCATCACTCGTCAATCCATTTGTTCCTTCAGCTGTTTCCTGAACCAGTAATCGAAAAATACGGCCAGCGGTACTATTTTTATCTCTCTGGGAAAAATAACCAAATGATCTGCAAATAAAATCAATATCAGTCTTGACATCTCCAGGCGGAGGAGTTTCTAATTTTTTGAGTTTGATTTTATACGCCATATACATAGTATTGTTTCGAATACATTATAAATTTTTCGATAATGGTTATAGTTTTGTTGGTCTAAAGTCAACAAAAAACAAAAAGTATTTATACTAGGACTGACACATACTATGGTGTCGACTTAAAGTCGCCGAAATCAAAAAAATAAAAACTAAAAATAGGTGAAATAAAAATGGATGAAAAAAAGAACCCATTCAAAAAAGGCAGATTCAACCACGATACTGACGACTTCTTCGAGGGGATCTCCCCTAGACGAACCGGTGGATTCGGAAACATGTTCGACGAATTCGAAGAACAATTCAGACGAATGCAACAATACATCAATAACGTCCAACAACAAAACGAGAAACAGAAAGAAGGACACAACCCCAACGTCAGAGTCTATGGTTATCGCTACAGCAGAGACCCCGATGGAAAAACACATTTCCAAGAATTCGGAAACATGCCACAAAACAGAGAATATGGTTTACCACAAAAACAAACACCAACAATAGAAGAAAAAGAACGGCTCATTGATGTACAGGAAGCAGAAAAAGAAATCTATGTCACCGCAGAACTACCTGGAATCAACAAACAAGATATCAATCTCACTGCAACTGATGATCATCTCATCATCGCCATACAAAAAGACGGAAAAACACAGGAAAAAGAAGTGAAACTACCCGCGCCAGTACATGAAAACAAAACCGAAGCAACATTTAACAACGGCGTGCTCAGCATCACCCTAAAAAAACGGAAAACAAAAAACAAACGAAAAGGAAGCAACATAAACATCGACTAAAAAACTACCATACCATTTTTTTTCTATTTCAAAAATGATGGAGAATAAGCTATGAAAAAAACCAATCAACATTACATTAAAATCAAAGAAGCAAAACCCCGAGATACCGGGCGAGGAATCGCACGATTAGACACAAAAGTAGCTACAACACTTGGATTCACCGCTGGAGATGTCATCCTCATCAATGGACCTAAAAAAACCGCCTGTATCATGTGGCCAGGATATCCCGAAGATGAGGGAACAAATACTCTGAGAATCGATGGAACCATACGAAAAAACGCTGGCGTAGGCATCGATGACAAAGTAACCCTTCAAAAAACAACAGCAAAACCAGCAAAAAAACTAACTCTTGCCCCAACCGAACCCATCCAAATCGTTGGTGGAGAACAATATCTTTCACAAATCCTTGAAGGAAGAGTAATCGTTCGAGGAGACCTCATTGAACTCAACATCATGGGACGAAAAGTGGATCTAGTGGTCACTAAACTTAGTTCCACAACAGAAATCGCACTCATCCAACAATCAACAACCATACAACTCAGCGAAAAACCAACCAAAGCAGAAGAACATAAACGTCCTCATATCACCTACGAGGACATCGGTGGACTCAAAGACGAAATAAAACAAGTCAGAGAAATGATAGAACTCCCCCTCAAACATCCAGAGATCTTTGATAAAATCGGTATTGATCCACCCAAAGGAGTGCTTATGCATGGACCACCTGGAACCGGTAAAACACTGATAGCAAAAGCCGTTGCCAATGAATCAAATGCAAACTTTTTCACTTTATCAGGCCCAGAAATCATGAGTAAATACTATGGACAAAGCGAGGAAAATTTGCGGAAGATATTCAAAGAAGCAATAGAACATGCTCCATCCATCATCTTCATTGATGAAATCGATTCCATCGCCTCTAAAAGAGAAGAAACCCATGGTGATGTAGAACGACGAGTAGTGGCTCAACTGCTTGCTATCATGGATGGACTTGAGGAACGAGGGAAAGTCATAGTAATCGGTGCAACAAACCGAGTTAATGCACTTGATCCAGCATTACGCAGACCAGGTCGATTCGACCGGGAAATCGAAATCGGGATTCCTGATAAAAACGGTCGAAAAGAAATCCTAGAAATCCATACTCGAGGAATGCCCCTGGCTGAAAACGTGAATCTGCAGAATCTTTCAGAGATGACCCATGGGTATTCTGGAGCAGATCTGGAAGCACTCAGCAAAGAAGCTGCTATGAGAACACTTCGAAAAATGTTACCGGATATCGATCTCAATGAAGAAAGTATTCCTGCTGATATACTTAATCAGCTTGAGGTAACTAGTGATGATTTCTATGAAGCATTCAAATCACTCACCCCTTCAGCTATGCGAGAAGTGGTCATCGAATCACCCAACATCAATTGGAAAGACATTGGTGGACTTAACGGGGTCAAACAAGATCTACAGGAAGCCGTTGAATGGCCTATGAAATACCATGAGCTCTTCAACCATATGGATGCAAACCCACCCAAAGGAATCCTTCTTTATGGCCCACCAGGAACCGGTAAAACACTTCTTGCAAAGGCTGTTGCCTCAGAAAGCGAAGCAAACTTTATCAGCGTGAAAGGACCGGAGTTTATGAACAAATGGGTAGGAGAAAGCGAAAAAGCAATACGGGAAACCTTCCGTAAAGCACGGCAAGCCGCACCCTGCATCATCTTCTTTGATGAACTCGATGCCATAGCTCCAACCAGAAATGAAAGCTGCGGATCAAGTCAAGTCACTGAACGCATGATCAGTCAACTGCTCACTGAACTTGATGGACTGGAATTGCTCAAAGATGTCACCGTTATTGCTGCGACCAATCGACCCGATATCATTGATACTGCACTTTTGCGCCGTCCTGTTCCCAGGCAAAGATCATTTCGGGATTACTGTAATAGTCGTTATCTGCACTGAAGTTTTGCCTGTAGTCAGTGGCAAGCGAATAGGCACCGCTGTTTACGCAGACCTCCGGCGTGGAATCCGGGCGGCACATAGGTGGAACCCAGGGTGTGCATCTTGACCAGCGGCGTCAGGTGCGCCGTGTCGCCGAAGTCGTAGGCGTATCGCCCGCGCGTGAGGGTGGGGCAGGCGGAGGGCTCCACCGCGACCAGGTC
>JAWOBC010000117.1:0-7119 GCA_046498165.1 Thermoplasmatota archaeon | reverse complement strand
CTTCCCGGCATAGCGAAAACGTTTTCAGTAGAAGACAAAAAGATAGGATAAGAACAACCTAAACAAAGAACCGCGTAATCAAAACCAATGGTTTTAGATTCGGTCTGAATCTTTTTTGGCGTTATTTTTTTTACCGGTTCAGTCACAATGACCGTGTTTGAAAGAAAACGATCGAATGAAACACGGATATTGTTTTGATAACTAGGCTGTGTAAGAACTTTATGAGCACTTGGATTATACTCAAAAAAAGGATTTTTATCAATTAAAACCACGGATATATCTTTTACAGCATCAAGGTCTTTGGCAATAGTAGCACCACAAAAACCCCCTCCAACGATAACAACCTTCATCAAAAAAGAATGAATTTGATAGTTTTTAAATCCTTTTGTCCATAATATGTAATCTAAACACAATATGGGGAACTTATTTTATAGTATACAACATTTTATCTATTTGACCATATTATGTCTCAATCATTGAGAACCACTATTATAACCTGGTGGCAGGCATCTCGATACCATTTTGTTCCACCATCAATGTTTCCTGCGGCCATTGGATCAGTGGTCAGTTGGGCATCTCTTGGCCGTTTTTCAGTGAATTTATTTGCACTGGTCATCATCGGTGTTATCATTAATCATATCGCACTGAATATGACCGATGATTATTTTGATTACAAACATGCCGTTGATATCACAAGACCAGGTGAAGAAAACCCGTACACTGGCGGAAGTAAAACATTAACCAGTGGACTTATAAAACCAAAAAAAATGGCACAGGTCTTTGCATTCCTTTATCTCATTGTTATTGCCATTGGATTATATCTAACCGTGCAACGAGGGATAGTAGTTCTCATTTTTGGATTGATCGGAATCATCTGGTCAGTCTTTTATACCTCGCCACCTATCAAATTTGCCCATCATGGTCTCGGTGAAATTGGATTATTATTAAATTTTGGACCTACCATCGGTCTTGGTGCTTTTTTTGTTCAAGCACAGCAATTAAGTATAGAAGCTTTTCTTGCTACTCTTCCCTGTGGAATCATGTTATTTTCCATGATTGTCATCAATGAAATACCTGATATTCAGGAAGACCGGCTTGCTGGAAAACTTACCCTTGTCGCCCGTTTTGGGAAAAAAGCAGGAGTAAAATTATATGTTCTTAGTTGGTTAGCGACCTACAGCGTTATTTTGCTATCTGTTCTATTCTCATATACACCCTGGCCAGTTCTTCTTGGTTTCATTTCGCTGCCCCTTGTTATCTCATCAAATCGAATTTTACTCAACCATTATCAGCAACCAAACCAGATTGTGCACGCAAACAAACGAATGATACAGGCCCATGCCCTCACCTCCTTTGGCCTAATAGCTGGCTACATTCTGCATGGTTACATGCAAGCAAAACCACTGACAGAGATTGGGTTCTTCACCCTCATTTTATTGGTCCTTTATCTTCCAGCCCTTATCCCACCAATGCAAACAAAACAAGCATAAAAAACAAATAATATTCGTATAACAAGATTTTTAAATACTCAATATTATAATTATTTTATTATTTCAACCATTGAATTGGTTTTCAGTATGAAAAAAAAATGGATATTGCTCGGCATTTTTTTCCTATTCATCAGTATTATAGCCATTTTTACATTCTATACTCTAACTGACATTAATACCCCAAAGGTCACTGTTCATATCGATGCAGTCCAACTCACTGAAGAAAACGTGAGCCTAGATATCAGCATGCACCTAGATAATGAAAATCCCTATAATTTAGTTTTAGAAGATATGACCGTTGAGGTGCTTAGCAGTCAAAATACCGTTGTTGGATCACTTGTTTTTCCAAAAAAGACAGTTCCTGCCCATGAATCCATTACGATTAATTCAACTGGGACCTTTGGATTCAAGGGAGAACCTTTAGAGCAATTCAACAGCCATATCACTGGTGATTTCGGAGTGAATTTTTTTGATTTTATATCCGTTTCATTACCCTTAGAAATCACCATTATCACCAATCCAACACCAATTATTGATACCATCTTTCTTCCAAGCATATCTATCGATGCGGGTATAGAACAGGTTAATGAAACTGGTGTTCTTCTCAATGGCAGTATCAATGTGGATAATCAAAACACGTTTTCACTGTCATTATCAAATAGTAGCATCATCATCCAACATAACAACACCCCAATTGATGCAGATATCAATGTTACCGATACCACTATCCAGCCAGAGTCAAAAACTCCTATTTATTTTTCTGCCTTTGTTGGATATGAAGTCTTTGATAATGGCACACTCTCCGCAGCATTAACGGGAGATGTAAGTATCGCAGTTGCTGGTGTTATCTTGAATAGAACATTTACTGCATCTGCAGCAATGAATGTTCCTGATCTAGCATCTTATCTTATGGATAACGAACGAATTGAAATCTCACTTTCAGCTGATTTTGATATTACATTATCTGGAGTGAACATGGATGTTGGGTTTAAACTTTATAATCCAACAAAAATACCGTTGATTGCATCAGAGTTAGATATCATCATTTATCGGGTTGACAATGAAACAAAAACAATCATTGCTGAGGATTATTTACAGAATTGCTCGTTACCACCAAAAAATGAAACCTGTTTAAAAACAACATTTCGACTTCCCATTATCTCATTTCTCCCTATAGTTGGCGATGGGATTCCTGATTGGTTCTTACTCACCCTTCTTGGTGATTTTACCATCGCTGATTCAAATCAAAAAATTCCTGTTCAAATAAATGGATACCTCAGTGGTAACTTTCTAGCGGATTGATGCTTCTTAACCGCTTCATGGAACAGGGCATTGATATCAGATCACACCGCTTTTTTTTCATCACTTATTCGGTAAAGACCAAATGATTTCACATTGTATATATACCAAAACTGTCTTACAATATTCTTAGGTAGTTTAAAAATGAAAAGCAAAAAAATGATAGCAGCAATTGGTGCAGTCCTTATCGTTAGTGTTGCCATTATCGCAGGATACCTGTACAAGGATAACTTATTTTCTCCATCAGCAAAAGCAGATCAATTAGCGATTGATACTAATGCTACTTCTGAAAGTGTTTCATCTCTTGTGGATTATATGAACATGTTCTCTTTTGATCTTTACACACAGCTGAGTAATGACCAAGAACATGAAGGAAAAAATATCTTTTTTTCACCATATAGTGTTTTTGTGGCTCTTTCAATGACCTATGAAGGAGCAAAAAATGAAACTGCAGCGGATATGCAAGAGGTATTATATTTCCCTCAAAACAATGACACCATGCTCTGTTCATTCGGAAGATTATATAATATCTATAATTTTCATAAGAATTATACCCTTGAAACCGCCAATGCCTTGTGGACCCAACATGATTTTTCATTTTTAGATTCATATCTTGATTTCATTGAGCATTATTATATGGGAAGAGCAACCGAGGTTGATTTTTCACAAGCAGAAGAAACCGCGGAACAAATCAATAATTGGATTGAGGAAAAAACCCATGATAAGATACAGGATATGCTGAGCAGTGAAGATATTGATCCAGCAACAAAGATGATTCTTACCAATGCCATTTATTTCAAAGGTGATTGGTTATATCAGTTCGACCCAGAGGATACCGTAGACAAGGATTTTTTTGTTAGCAATGAGGAAACCGTAACTGTTCCCATGATGCAGCTAGATGATGACGATATCTCATTTAATTACACTGAAACCGATGATTTTCAGATGCTTGAACTTCCCTATGATGGAAACAATGTTTCAATGATTGTACTTCTCCCAAAGGAAAACAATATTTCAACAATAGAACAGCAAATAAGCTGGGAGAATATATCAGACTGGGAACAAACATTTCAAGAAAAACAAGTCAAGGTCATTCTTCCAAAATTTGAAATGGAAACAACATACAATTTAGGACAACATTTAATTGAAATGGGTATGCAGATTCCTTTCACCACCAATGCTGATTTCTCTGGGATGGATGGAAGACGTGATCTGTTCATTGGAAAAGTATTACATAATGCATTTGTAAAAGTAGATGAAACCGGTACAGAAGCAGCAGCGGCTACCACGGTTCATATGGAATTAACCGCTATTCCACCATCAGATCAACTGGTTTTTAATGCTGATCATCCGTTTTTGTTTTTCATCCAGCATAAACAAACGAATAATATACTGTTCATGGGAAAAATCACCAATCCAGAATAACCTTAAACATTCACCTTCAATTTTTCCCTTTTTTTTAATTAAATCAATTTTTAATAGTATTTTTTATCATATTAGATCTCTTTTTAATGATTATCAAAGGTTTTATTAATCATTAATTGCATAAATATTTATTATAGGGTGAGAGAAATGCCGCGCCGCTCTTGGTATTCTGTGGGAAAATCTACAGACCACCAAATAAATATTTAAATTAATATTCAAAAAGTAATACATAAATATATATAAAAATATGTATTGGAGTTGGAAAGGTCTATGTCAAAGGGAGAAATAATCATAACCTGCATGATTCTTGTAGGAATCTGGGCTGCAGGATATTATCTGAGCACCATTCTTATGTAAAAAGAATGAAGAATCAGAAAAAAACAGCTCATTAAATCGAAAAAAACAACTGATACCGAATCAAAACAATGGATAGCTAAAGATATCTATCCGTAAAATACCATAAAGATAAAAAGCAATAGTGTTTCTTAGCAACCTTGGTATGTCTAAAAATCCTCATCATGATCCATCTCATTACCGCCAGCTCATCAGAGATCAAAAATCAGAAAAAAAACACCCTTCTGCTCTCATTAAAGAAGCAAAAACGATGAGCGATCCGTATTATACTGCTCTTGCCCTCATCAGGCTCAGCGAAGATAAACAACTACAACAATCAACAGCAGCAAACCATGCTTTTGAATCAATTGAATATAGCAAAAAAGTAGAGAGACCATGGCGAAGAGGCGAACTTTTAGCAGCATTAGCAAAATATGCAAAAAAATGGCGGTCAAAAAATGAAACAACCATTCAACAACAGCTTTTAGACTCAATTTTTCATGAAATAACACAACTTCCAAAAGGAAAAGGATTATCCCAAAACATTGACGAGCTTGGTAAACACATCGGATGCAAACGAATAATCTCTCTTCTCAATATCACCTTGAACAATGAGGGTTTCATTCTTCATGATACACGATCGGTTCTTCGACAGTGGGCAATGAAATGTTCAGAAAAGATTTCAATTCAAAAAATATATGTGATGTTAAAGAACCGTGAAAAAGGGTTAATGCAGACAAAACTCATGGGATATCTTTATCTTCAAAGCATCAAATGCTCACAACCATATCAACAAGCTTTGGAAACAGCAACACAACAAGCAACAATAGAACAAGGTAAAAAAAGAGTGCAAGCCTTTCGTTATCTTATTAGACACATCCGTTCAAAGCAAGACTTCTTATTTCTTTTCCATCAAATCATGGAAATCAATAAACCAGAAGAACAAGCACAACTTCTTTGCACTCTCGCAGCCTTTGCGGATAAAAAGGGATTTAGAGAAAACAGCCAACTTTTCTTTAACGCCGCGCAAAAACAATGTAATCAAATAAAATCCAGTATACTACATAATCAAATAACCCTGACTATCGCCAAGGGACTTTATAAAGCAGGTCAGTCCGAAAAAAGCCGACAACTCCTTGAAGAATTAAATCAAGATACAATAAATAAGACCATGAAAACAAAAATTGAAAAAACCATGGAACAATGTGGTTTCAAACAAGTCAGCATCCCATCAAAGCAAAATCCAAAAACATCGTCCCAACATAAACATCCATCGCTTCCCGCATCAACTGGAAATATTCTTTCTTTATATGAGGCCTATGAAGGAGCATTAAAACCAATTCATTTCCGAATGCTAGCACGAGCAGCACCCCTCTGCAGCGCATATGGTCTTGATCTAGCCCTCATGGGATTTCCCATCAAACAACTATCCACCTTCATTAATAGCGCAATCAAAGAAACCACTATTGGACATAGTGGAAAATATATCAAACAACTAGCCAAACAACAACGAATCAAACATCTGCCTTGTTCCCAGCAACATCCACCATCATTTTCTACACAAGATACTATCGTTGCAACAACTGCCCATCCAGATACACAGAAAAAAACCACATTCAATAAGGTAGTAAACAAAGCAAACAATGATTCAAGCAAAAAAACATATATCATCATGGGCTTGGGAAAAAAAGGCTTACCTTCTTCCATCATGAAAAAAGCATCATATCATGTGGAACTCACGGGTTTAAACATACCTTTAGAAACATCTACCGCAATGGGAATCATTGCTCTGAAAATATATACTGCTTCCCTTTTGCAAAAAGAAAAATGATGAAATGACATCAAATAACTATCAAAAAACCATAAAGAGAAGGTTGATGAATCATGCAATGGGACACCATCCAGATCAATCGAAGCAATCGACGGAAAAAAACCATTGAAGGAAAAATAAAGAATAATACATTGCATATCTATCTTCCTGAAGGACTCTCAAAAAAACAAGAACAAAGATACATTACAACGATAGAAAACAAAATCAAGAAAAAAGAACAAAGACACAATCTAAATACCAATGGTCATCTCACCGAAAGAGCTGAAATGCTTAATGAAAAATATTTTGATGGACAGCTTGATTTCACCATACGATTTGTGACCAATCAAAACAAAAAATATGGGAGTTGCACTCCAAGCACCAAAACTATTCGTCTCTCTCATCGCATCGCTGACTATCCTCAATTCGTTCAAGATTACCTCATCGTTCATGAACTTGCTCACCTCATTCATCCTAATCACTCAAAAGCATTCTGGGACATCGTTGATGATTACCCACTTGTTGAACGAGCAAAAGGATTTTTATATGCAGTTGAATACTTATCAAAGAAGGAAAAACAGTGATTTCAAATTAAATGCTAATATTCCTAGGCCAGGCTTCAGCCATAGCCTTCTTCCAAACCGTATCAATATACTGTAACACAAAATAATTCTGCAATAAATGAATCCAAAAGCAACCTCTCTCAGTTAACAAAAAAGAGGACTGTTTTTCAGTAATAAAATTAAGTTTGTTTAAAAACCA
>JAWOBC010000046.1:0-6100 GCA_046498165.1 Thermoplasmatota archaeon | reverse complement strand
ACTAAAATTTGATTTTTTTGAAAAAGATAAAACATTGCGTGAAACGCTAAAACTTGTTGAATATATTGCAAAAAAGAAAAATAAAAAAGTAATAGTTGTGGTTGATGAATGTCAAGTTATTGCGGAATTTGAAAAAAATCGCATAGAAAAAATATTTAGAACAGAGATTCAAACACAAAAATATGTAAGTTATATTTTTTCTGGGTCAAAACAACATGTTTTAAAAGCGATGATAAACCAAAAAACTAGGCCTTTTTACAAACAACTAAGATCCATGACATTAGGTCCGATTTCTATTGAAAAATTTACGCCTTTTATTAAAAAAAATTTTTCAAAAGTATCTTCTATTAGTAAGGCTACAATTGAAGAAATCTACAATTATTCTTCAGGCAATCCTCAAAGAACGCAGCAAATTTGTCATTTCCTTTTTATTAAGGCATGTAATAATATAAAACCTAATCCTGAGGAAGTAAGAAATACTGTCGTTGAGTTATGTCTTTCATTAAATAAAGAATTTGAAGATGAACTTGGAAGTATTAAAAACAAGAGACAAAGAGCAATTTTAAAAGCTCTTGCAATTGATTCTAAAGAAAAACCCTTGTCAGCTGAATTTAGAAAAAAGCATTCTTTAGGCGCCTCAAGTAGTGTACAAACAGCTCTTAAAATGCTTAAAGAAAAAGGTATTTTAGATGATAAAAATTATTTTGTAGATCCGCTTTTTGAAAAATGGATTATTTTTAAACATAAAAAAATAATATAACATTTATATTCTCTTTTAGGAAAAAATTACTATAAACGGTAAATATGGTTTTCATCTCTTTTTTTTCTTGATAGTCGGATGAATGCTGCGGTTTTTGTTACGTATCGTTAAAAATATCGTAAAATATGGCTTTACGATAGAATTGTTTTTGAAAGATACCTAACAGCCTTTGCAAAAAATGAGGGGGGAATCTGACACTTTTTGCACGGTTTGCAGCTGAGCTGGGGATTTTTTTAGCTTGGTTGAGTCAATGGTTTATTTTACTGTATGTGGTTTATTGTTTTTTCTTCTGTTGGATCTGGCTTAGGTTAACGTGGAGAAACTGCCATCTTTTGCATGCAGGGGATTGTAGTTGGATGACAGGTTTTGCGTGAGAAGGTCGGGCCGGTTGGTTGATTGGTGTAATAAATAATTTGATATTAGAAGATACGACAGTAAACCTTTTTTTAGGAAGATTTAACTTTTTTACATATAACTTAAAAATTCTTCCCTTGACATTTCCAAATCTTTTTTAATGATCTTAGTAAGAAGTCCTCTATCAATTTTTTCTCCAGGGTGAACTGGTACAATCGTAGTTCTCCCATCAGAATGTCTTAAAAAAACATGACTTCCCTTCTGCCTTATTTTTTTAAAACCAATATGTTGTAAAATTTTTATGAGTTCAGAGCCTTTTAATGATGGTAATTTACTCATATTAGACAGCAATCTTTTGTAAACCCACAAATTTTTTCATTATCTTCACTGGTTTCTCTTGAGATTCAAGATATAATATTATTGCTTCTTTCGTCCGTTTAATGAGTTCGTCCATGGATTTTGCTTGCGTATGACAACCTGGAAGCTCAATGACCTCAGAGATTAGATATCCATCTTCGCCTTCTTCAATGATGATATTATAATCTTTCATTGTATCATATTTACCCTTGAATAGTATATAAATTTTTTCAACTGAAAGGATTCATTCAGAAATGCCCGCTTTTGAAGCAAGAGTAAAAAGTATGTCCGTGATTTTGTTTTCTACAAAGGAATAGGAAGGATTCAACAATTCGTGCTAGTTGGGAGGGGGATTGTGATTGCTCATGGGTGTTCATTTATCTTTATTGTCATTTTTTACAATGGAATTTTCAGTACACAAGAGAATACATTTAAATATGTGTTATCACATAATTATGTATGGTGTTGTTTGTGGCAAATATCACGCTATCTGTTCCAAATGAGATTCATAAAAGGATGAAGCATTTCAGTGAGGTTAAATGGAGCGAAGTTGCAAGAAAAGCAATTATTGAAAAAATAGAAATGATGACGCTTGCTGAAAAACTCGCTCAAAAAAGTGAATTAACCGAACAAGATGTTAAAGAGTTTAGTAAAAAGATAAATTCCTCTGCGGCTAAGAGGTTTATCAAGTGAACATCAATCGAGGATAACATTCTTTTTTCTGCTCTGATCAAAGATGCCATTACTCGTAAGATTATTTTAAATTATGATGGCTATTTTCTTTTTCCATTCTTTATCTTTGAGGAAATGGAAAAACATAAAGATGAATTATTGAAAAAATCAAAAATGAGAAAACATGATTTTAACAAATTACTTAATATACTCCTGCAAAAAGTGATAATCATTCCATCAGAGACGCTGTAACCTTACAAGAAGGAGGCATTGCATATTGTAAAGGAAATTGATAAAAATGATGCCATGTTCATCGCTTGTGCATTGCGACATCAGCCTTCCGTTCTTTGGACGGATGATAAAAAATTAAAACAACAATCAGTCATACCGATCATTGACACATCTGAGATGATCAGGCTATCTTTTAAATCATAAAGCCATAAAAATCAATCTAATAAATAATAGATAGGATAACAAATGAAATAGTCTTTTTTGTTAATTCTATGTTTTTAGCAGAAATCACGTTTCCACTATCCTTCATGTATGAATTACTAAGTGTGCTGCACGGAAAAAATATCGGTGGAAAGAATAAATGAAATCAAGTTTTTTTGGTAGTGAAACTGATATCTTTCGCACGCGAATTATGACTGTTGAGATGGTTGGAAAGATTCATAATGAAGGAACACTCACCTAACATCCTTTGCACGCAATTCACCTAACATCCTCTGCAAAATAACGGGGTAAAACAGACACCGTTTGCAGGGTTTACTATTACAAGGAGAAATATAGGTAAAGTTTATATAAGTTAATTTATACCTATATAGGTAAAATTTATATATGTCTTTTTATTACTATATTTGTGAAAGGAAAAGTTAGAGAAAGAATTCTGCGTATATTACTTACTCATCCGGATGGTTCATTATATCAGCTTCTTATTTCAAAAGAAGCACAGTGTTCTCAACCATGGGCACACTCGTTTCTTTATAGACTCGAGAAAAAAAAATTGATTAAAGGAACAAAAGTAATCGATGTTCAAGGGTTGTTTTCCTATTGGTTAGAAATCAATAAATATCCCAAGTATCGGGAATACAATGTACAAAACCCTCTTGAGATATTAAAAAAAACCAATCTCAGATATGCATTAACAACATATTATGGGGAAAACTTTACACAAAATTATTTATTTCCGTCTCGTGCCGAGATATACATAGAGGAAAAAGATGCAGTAGCATGGCATGAATTACTAACAGCAAATGGTCTTGTGGGTAAAGGTAATTTTCGATTATTGTTAGATGATAAACATGTGTTTTATCATAATATAAAAAAGAAAAATGTTCGAATTGTATCAACACCACAATTAATACTTGATTTACTCAGGGAAGAAGGAGTTGCAGCAGAGGCAGCTTACATGCTGATGAAGAGTGAATATCATGACCTTATAAAAAAAATATGAAACAGAAAATTCATATACATATCTACAGCAAGTCGTTGATCTTTTAGAAGAACCTGTCTGTATTTTAGGTGGTTAGGCGGTATATTTTACGGTCAATGAGACGTATAAAAAAGAAAAGGGACAAAACTACTTAGGCTCAAAAGATATAGATTTAGGCTTTCATATCGACACAAATATTGATAAAAGTCAATTAAAAAATACAATGATGCAAAAAACAATATCTTTGTTGGAGAAAGATAGGTTTTGCCCTCTAGGATCTAGATATTACAAAGATATATCTATCGAAGATGGAAGAGAATTAACTCACGAAGAATCAAAAACTGAACCTTCACATAATGTATTCAAAATGTATGTAGATTTGCTTGTAGATAAAATACACCCTGATTTTAAGGAAATCTTTAGATTCGATCCCTATGATGAAGAATTATTGTCTTTAGTCTTTGAAAATCCAAAGAATCGAACAGAACTTGTCAAATTCAAAAAACTTCTTTGGCTTCCATCACCTGAAATACTGCTTTCTACAAAGATAAAAAGCTTACCAGATCGAACTGAAGAAAAAAAGATAAAGGATATCTGTGATATCTATGCGATATCTTTTTTTTCAAATAAAAAAGTTAAAGATTTAATCACTGCACCAAAGACAATATTAGATAAAGAAAAATTTGAAAGATTAAAACCATTATTAAAATCAGACGAAGAGTTCCTTAAAGCAGCAGAACATTTACTTGTAGATGGGGAATCGATAAAAAATCTATTCAAGGAACTTATCAAGGTCTAATTTTTACTCTGATTATTTCATCAAGCTTGCTCTTTCAATATCATGTAGATAACTTGAGATGATGTAAAAACTGATTCTTCCACTTATTCGATTTCTTAATGTAAAAATATAACATCCTATCCATTCTTTTGCTATTTTGTTTTTATATAAAAAAACTCTGAAGTGGCGTTTCAATGTCAAATAAAAGTTTAGAAATAATTTTAGACAAGAGAGATGCCCTTTTTTTGTTTCATTTTTTTTTGAAAAAACGTTTACTACCGATCTTTACCCTGTTTATCTAAGAATAAGTTTTCGGGTCGATGTGATGCTTTATGATAGTACCGCCGTTGGCGTTTGAAACGCCTGAAACCATCTGCCATCTATAGGTTCTCGAGAGGAGAATGAATCCTTGAACTCATCATATTTAAGAATCGTCCGTTTTTCATCCGTTCTTCGTCCGTTTTGTCCGCAGGATATAGTGCGTTCCTCCCCCCCTTCCTTTTAATCAATTTTGCTCATTCGACCTCGTAGTAATCGTGGTGGTTGAAGGCTGGACTTAATTCGTTGAGGCTGGTCTTTTGTATTTGTGTAGAGTAGTAGAATAAGCTGAGAGGCGCATGTTAGAATAGATGAAAACAAATTTTTTTTAATGATGAAGCTGATATCTTTCGCACGCAAGGGATGTCTGTTGAGAGGGGTGGATTGGAGAAGGTTACCTACCATCCTTTGCACGTAATTCACCTAACATCCTCTGCAAAAAATGAGGGGGAATCTGGCACTGTTTGCATGGTTTGCGGCTGAGTTGGGAATTTTTTTAGCTTGGTTGAGTCAATGGTTTGTTTTTTGGTAGGTGTTTGGTGTTTTTTCTTCTGTTGGGGGTAAGTATGATCGTATGATCTGTGGCGGGATATCTGCCATATTTTGCACGCAGAGGATGGCTGCTGGCTGATAACTTTTGCAGGTGAAGAGTGTTTGTTTGGGTTTTTCTTCTGGCAAGACTGCTGTTTTTCAATGTTCAACAAAAAACATTAAATAAAAAAATGTTATAACTACCGATAAAGTCGGTATTTATGACAAAATATTCATATTCTCTTATTTGGAAACGTCTGCTTGTTGAACAAAAAAGGATGGTTACTACAAGTCAGATGGAAGAACTTGCTTTAAAACTTGGTAAAAATAAAAAAAGAGCAGTGTATTATCTACAGGAGGAAGGATACATAGCCCGAGTATTACGCGGGATCTTCTATGTTAAAAGCCTTGAGGAACGGCAAAACAATACCCTAAACAATTCATTGTATACAATTGTGGCGTGGGCTCTTGAGATAAAAAAAATAAAAAACTGGTATTTTGCTCTTGAAACCGCGCTTAAATTAAATAATCTAACGTATGAATATTATACTGTTGATTATGTGTTTACTGATTCCTATAGGACAACAAAGAAAATATCTATAATGAAAAACAAATTTCAGTTTTTAAAAAGAAGTAAAAAATATTTTAAGTGGCCGGGGAAAACCAGACCCTGGCCTCGGTGACCTTTCAGAACTTTTTCCGCATGTACGACAAGCTGGCCGGCATGACCGGTACCGCCGATACGGAGGCTGCCGAGTTCAACCCATACGATGTTGCATGAGATATTACATAATATTCGTATAGAATGGAAACGTGAAGAAGATGTATGGTCGGAAGGACTTGTAGATTATACTGCATATGCTCTCTACAGTCTAACTGGGAAACTGGGCGAGGTAAT
>JAWOBC010000148.1:0-41438 GCA_046498165.1 Thermoplasmatota archaeon | reverse complement strand
ATCGAAAAGGAAAACAAGAAAAATGCACTCGTTTCTCTGAAAAAAATAATGTCACAATTCAATATCGTCTATTATACTGCTTCAAAACGAGTGAAACAACTGGTGGATGAAGGCCTTGTTTTCACCAAAAAATATGGGAAATCCCGTGTGGTTCATCTCACGGAAAAAGCAAAAACACTCCTAACCCATCGAGAAACAGTCTAATACTCAAATCAGTCTTTCAGATCTCTTTCTGCCGAATCAAAAAAACCGATGTTTTACTAGCAATATAAAGCAGCATAATAATCAAGAGCTCAAAACCAATCGGAAGATATAACTGCACAAAAAGTAATAGCAACCCTAAGAAAAATGCAAAAAACACATAGCCAATGATTCCGATAAACGAATTTTGTTGGTACACAGTTTTATCATTTTCATCAAACATCGTTTTTCTAGGGTTTACAGCATCACAATCCATTTGAATCGTGTTATATTTTATCACAATAGTATTTAAATCTAGGATGGAAAACAGTCAGATTGGCAAAAAAACAAATGATGAAGATGATTTATAGTAAAAAATCAGATAAAAATTCTTGTATTTTAATTCTTTTTACACTGTAATTTATAACATTTTAAAGGTATCTATTAATATTTCCTTTCCCTCTTTTCCTGTTGTCTATAGGCCCTAGAGGGTGGATGTGGGATAGCCAAGTCGAACATTTACAGTATTATGCTGTTGGAGTGCCAGCATGATACAAAGGAAAGGAAAATTGGGAACATTTGTGAGGAGGGGCTCCTCACAACAAGATAACATACAAAACCAATTTCACGGCTTTCCCTACCACATCTCCACCTACAATAATTGGATGAGAGACCGGGTCTGAATAAGCATCAATTGCAAAAGAACAGGGATGGGAGCAGATGAAACCATTGAAACTAACGGTTACAAAAATCATTTTTATACCTTTTTAGGTGAATGAAAAAACATGGAAGAAAATAGAAAAATCCTAAAGACTCTTAGGATACAAAAATCCAAACTTCCAACGCCTTATTCAATAGAGAATCAAAAGACAATATCATATCATAGAGATCAACAACTTCATCCATTTAAAGAACTGTCAGATTCAAAAGAACAAACCCTCCACAGGAAAATCGATTATCTCCTAATAGAGAAAAAAAATCCCTTTGATTTCTATCTTGAGAAAGAAGAAGTCATGCATCTTCTTCAAAAATTAATGTTAAACATCCATCAAGAAATATCAGAAGAAAAAATCTATCATTTGATTTGTAATGAGTTCAAGAACAATCAGCATATTCATATTTTTATCATCTTCAAACAAAGAAATAATAACAAATATTCATTCAATGCATCATTTGGTCTAACGAAATTTTTAAAAAAATTACAAACTGATATTTCACCTTCAATTGATAGGATCATTGAACAATATCAAAAACAATTCAAAACACTTGATTCTTTTCTATCAGATATTTTTCCTGAAAATGAAATTATTCACCGTTCACAATCAGAGGATATATCAAACCAAATCTGTTATATTACACCTATAAATAATGAAAAAAATACTGCTTCAATAGGGATAACAATGCCACGGAAAGACATAGATCTTTCCTCTCAAGTTGAATATCTCGCCAGGCATATTTGCCTCAGAACAAAACATACTCCAAACATAAAAGTCAACCACAATCAAGATGCTGTCAACAGAGAACCTTGCACTATCCCCCATAAGAAGGATGGAAATAATCTAATAGTAAATTTAAGTCACGACCTCAGAAATTCACTGAACCCCTTGCTTAACTTATTACCTATTTTGATAGATTCAAAAGATATACACTCCCAGGATAAAATAATTCATGTAATCGAAAAAAATGTATCACATATTCAGAAACTTGTGGAAAAAGTAAAACAAATCGCTTATCTGAAGTCATCAAAAACTCGTTTTTCTAAAAACCCAATCAATATCTCCGAGGAGATAAATCTAATTATTTGCAACCATTTTTCAGAGATACAACGAAAACAATTGCAGATAAAAAAACAATATACCGATAACATCTTGATTGAAGCAGATCCAGATCTTATCAAAATCGTGCTCTCCCATATTTTAGAAAATGCAATCCAGTTCACTCCTAAAAAGGGAATGATTAATATTACAATAACGAAAAACAATGAGTTTGTTTTATTCTCCGTTCAAGATTCTGGTTTAGGGATGAGTCAGGATCAAATACACCATGCATTCGATGAATTCTACAAGGCCGATGAATCACGTCAAAATCTTGATGGAAATGGATTAGGGCTTTCAATTTGTAAATACATCATTGAAAAACAAAATGGCGAAATCTGGATAGAAAGCCCTGGGATTAATCAAGGAACAATCGTTCACGTTAAATTCCCTATAATTCAGATATCTAAATAATTTATTAGATAAAAATACATTTTTTTGGACCAAAAAAACACTTTGGGGAAAATATTTAAATATAATCTACTAATTTTAGATTGATGGAAGGTCTAGGTGAGAGATGGTTATTTTGTATTTTGCCTCCTTTGAATACGAAAATTTTATTCCACTAGGCCCTCCACCTCCCTTTTACCATGTTTAATCATCTAGATTGAACTGTCATCATCAACCAATCAAAAAAAAACCAAACACATTCTCTACTGAACCATACATCAACATGAACATACAACCTTAAAACATATAAAAGACTACACGATGTCCTAGCTATTACTTCAACTTGGGCCAATGGTCTAGGGGTTATGACGTCGCGCTTACAACGCGGAGGTCGCCGGTTCAATTCCGGCTTGGCCCATTATTGAAAAAGGGGGAAAGTAAAATAGAAACAAGATTTGAACATGCTTAACAATGCTGTAGAGAAGAAAAACCTATTAGTTAAATGACCTCTTTTTTAGAAAATCAACAAGTTTTTCTAGAGACTTGCCTCGATGGGAGAAACCATTTTTTTCTTCTGTATCCATCTCAGCAAAGGTTCTTTCCGAGGATGATGGAATAAAAATAGGATCATAGCCAAACCCTTTCTCACCTTTTTTTTTATTTGAAATAAATCCTTGGCATTCACCCACAAATAGCCATGGATCACCATTTGGATCCGCATAGGCAAACACACTCCGAAAAACAGCAGAGCAATGAGTATGCTTTCTCTCACTCAACAAAGACAGAATTCCATCCAAGCCAATGGTATGATATACATATGATGAATAGACACCGGGAAAACCATGTAAGGCATCAATAAATAAGCCTGCATCCTCTAAAATAAATGGATGATCGACCAAGTCTTGTACATGATGGACGCCAAATCTTGCCACTTCCTCAAGAGAATCTGTTTGAATTTCAGGGTAACCAATGTTTTTTTGAATAATATCATATCCTAGTGGATGTAATTTTTTGATTGCCTCATGCACTTTTCCTTTATTACTCGTAATAAAAAAAATTTTTTTCATCGATATCTTCCTCTACGAACAATATCTTCAATTTTTGTTTTTACTTCATTAGCATCTCCATCATAACCCTTAGCATATCCATCAAACACAAACGAAAAATCCGATGAATATACTGAATGAGTTGATTCCATGGCCTCCATTAGCACATGTAAATCAACACCTTTTGCTTCAATATCTGGATTTATTTCACCAAGACCAAAATCAAAAAAATAAATCCTGTCATCCGATAACATAAGATTTGAGGTTGTAATATCTCCATGAATGATATCATTATTGTGAAGAAGTGCGATGGTACTTCCAATCTGATTACAAACCGTTTTCCGCTGTGATAAAGAAAGATCATTATAGATATCCTTTACCCGTTTTCCCATCAAATATTGCATGGTTAACACACCACCATCTAGATCAATATCAAAAATTACTGGAACACTTACTCCCTGCTGTCGAGCAAGTATCATCAATTTTGCTTCATCTTTCGTGCGAGTGTTAATTAATCGATTATCTATCTCATTGATTCGATATCTTTTTTTCATTCGAATCTTTTTTACCACAGGTATTCCAAAATAAGTAGAAGCAATTATTTTGGCTTCTGCACCTTGAAATAACAATTCATCCTCAACCACGCCAGGTAACCTCCACCATATCAGTACGAAACCGCTGATCAATAATCGTATCCTCAATACTCATTCGAATACCACTCTTAAACATAATATAACCCAACCAGGCAATCATGGCACCATTATCAACGCACACTCTTTTATCTGGAACAAAAAATGAGGCATCACGATCCTCAGCCATTAATTTAACCATCTCCCGTAATCTCATATTAGCAGCAACCCCACCACCTAACAACACCTCATTTTTCTCAGAGTGAGCCATCGCTCGCTCAGTTACCTCAGTTAATGCCGCAAACATGGTCTCCTGCAGCGAAAAACAAATATCCTCCAATGCCTTGCCTTTTTCATATTGTTGTAATGCAACCGTAAGTAAACCAGAAAATGCGATGTCCATACCCTTGATACTATAGGGCAATGGAACAAAATTTTTTCCTTTTTTTGCTACCTGTTCAATAGTGGGCCCACTGGGAAAAGACATTCCCATATTTCGGCCAAATTTATCTAAACAATTACCAACACCAATATCAAGAGTTTCCCCAAAAACACGATATTTTCCCTCTGCAAATCCAATGACCTGTGTATTTGCCCCGGAGGTATACAGGAGCACTGGATCATTACACTCTGGTAATGTTCCTCGGCCTATTTCTAGATGAGCAACACAATGATTAACGCCGATAATAGGTTTATCTAATGATAAAGCCAATGCTCTTGCAGCCGTAGCTGCAGTTCGTAAACAGGGACCAAGACCCGGGCCTTTTGAAAAGGAAATAAGATCGATCTTTTCCTTATCAATACCTGCTTCAGAAAGTGCATCGTTTATCAGCTTTGAAACATATAACGCATGATGATTGGCTGCTTCACGAGGATGAATACCTCCTTTTTCAGGATGATAGGTCTTCATCACATTTGCATAGATATGGCACAAATCATTATCATTTTCCACAATACCAATACCAATGGTATGGGCCGTTCCTTCAATACCAAGCGTAATCATGGTCTGATACCGTGAAACATACCTCAGGTAAAAATAGGTTTGGTAACAACGGAAAAAAAGTAATAAACAGTATCAGTAGAAAGATTTTAGAAAAAATACTGTAAATTCACCCCCATCATTTTTAAATCAAAAAAATATCAGGTATATTGATATCAAATGGTAGTCAATATCGAACGTTTATTTTCAGAAAAAGCAAAAAAATTAAAAACTTCACAGATACGGGAACTATTAAAACTGACACAAAGTCCAGATCTCATCAGTCTAGCAGGTGGACTTCCAAATGCAAAAGCCTTTCCTGTAGAAAGCATTCATCAATGTGTAGAAAACGTTTTTGAAAAAAACATTACCAATGCATTACAATATGGTACAACTGAAGGTCTTCCCCCATTACGAGCAGCACTTGCTGAACGAATGCGAAATAAAAAAAAGATGAACTGTGAAATGCATGATATTTTAATCACCAATGGCGCCCAACAAGCACTATCTCTTCTCGCTTTTATTCTGATTGACCCTGGTGATACCTATCTCACTGTAGTCCCAGCATATCTTGGAGCAGTGCAGGCATTTCATGCTTTTGAAGCAAACTGTGAATCAATCCCCATGGATAATGAAGGAATTGATATTGCATCATTGCGAAGAAATCTAAAACGCTTACATCACACAGGTATTATCCCAAAATTTTTATACACCGTTCCAAACTTTCAAAATCCATCCGGTGAAACAATGACCCTGGATCATCGGAAGCAACTTTTAGAAATAGCTAGTGAATATGATTTTATCATCATCGAAGACGACCCCTATGGAGACATTAATTTCTCTGAAGAAGTTTTACCATCCATCAAATCATTTGATACAAAGGGAAGAGTGGTTTATCTGAGTACGTTTTCTAAAATTATGGCACCAGGTTTCCGTCTGGGCTGGACTGTTGCATCCCAACAGATTATTCATAAACTCACCCTTGCCAAACAAGCTATGGATCTTTGTACTAATGTGTTTTCACAATATATTGCTTGTGAATATTTAGAAGGTGGTTACATCGATGATCATATCGAAAAAATAAAAAAATTATACAAACACAAACGGGATGTGATGCTTAACGCCTTGGAAAAACATTTCCCTGAAGAGGTTCATTGGACCCTTCCAAAGGGAGGGATGTTTATCTGGATTACGTTACCAAAAAAGATCAACACCCATTTAATGTTTCAAAAAGCATTAGAGAAAAAGGTAGCTTATGTTTCTGGTGATGCTTTTTTCCCAGAAAACGCTCAATACAACTCAATGAGGCTAAATTTTTCCTACTCAGATGATAAAGACATCAAAAAAGGAATAAAACGATTATCAGAAGTGATCAAAGAAGAACTTGCCTGTAAATATGAACATGGACCATGCACCGGTGAAGGCGTGTAATAAAAAAAAATCATGTTTTATGGATTAACCCCAATGATAATCTTAATTCCTTGGATATCCCAGGTTTTCACTAGTTTACCTGTTGGTTTCTGGCTAAAAACAAGGGATTTCGAGCGGGTTTCATCCTGAATATATGATTCCCATTTACAAAGAGCACTTTTTTTCTCATCAGGGATAAAAAGCGAAGTCATAATATGCTGTTCAACATCAAGATCAAGTTCCTTTCTCATCGATTGAATACGACGAACAATCTCTCGAGCAAAACCTTCAGCTTCCAGTTCCTCAGTTAATTCAGTTTCAAGCAGAAGTACCGCATCACCGGTTTCTGTACGAGCGATATGTTCTTTCTCCTGCTCTACCATAACAAAATCATCCATAGATAAGGAAATCAGCTCATCATCTATCTGAATCTCAACGGTTCCATCTTTTTTTAACTGCTGATACAATTTCTTTGCATCCATTGACTGCAGTTGAGAAAAGACCTGTTTTGCTTTTCCCTTTAATCGAGGTCCAAGCACACCATAATTTGGTTTTACCTCCTGAGTCATAAACTGATCTGTGTTTCGATCAAAAACAATCTTTTTCACATTGATTTCTTCATTTAATAAATCAAGAAGTGGTTTGATTTTTTGTTCAACTTCTTTGCTACAGACCAATGTTGCCCGAGAAAGAGGATAACGGACTTTGATACCAATCTTAGATCTTAATGCTCGACCAACTTCTACCAACGATCGAATCTGCTGCATCCCCTCTTCCAGTTCTTCATCCACATAATCGGATTCATAATGTGGATAATCACAAAGATGAACACTTTCCTTCATATCCTCCGTGTGAAGATTCTGAAACATTTCCTCAGCGATAAATGGAGTAAAAGGAGCAAGCATCTTTGTTAAGCCAAGGAAAACCTCATAGATGGTAGAATAACCCGCCATCTTATCAGTGGTTTTTTCCTCCACCCATAATCGTTTCCGAGATCGTCTTAGATACCAATTGCTGAAATCATCGGAGAGAAACTGTTCAATAGCTCGTGCAGCTTTATGTAATGAAAAAGAAGACATCTCATTTTGCACGATATGCAAGGTTTGATGAAAGCGGCTGAGAATCCATTTATCAAGCAATGAACGTTTCCCCATAGAAACCATATCTTTTTTTGGGTCAAACGTATCAAGAGAAGCATACGTGGTAAAGAAATTATATGAATTCCATAATGTTAAAATAAATTTAGCTAAGGTTTCTTTTACTGCTTCTTCAAAAAACCGTGTTGAAGTCCAAGGAGCATTTGCCGAGAGAAGATACCAACGAAGAGCATCAGCTCCTTCATGATCAATGATATGAGTTGGATCCACATAATTACGTTTACTCTTACTCATCTTTTGATTATTTTTATCAAGCACCAAGCCTAAGGTCAGCACATTCTTATATGATGGTTTGTTAAATAAAAAAGTTGAGATAGCAAGCAATGAGTAAAACCAACCACGGGTTTGATCAAGAGCTTCACTAATGAAATCAACTGGAAAATTTTCTTTAAATAATTCTTTGTTTTCAAATGGATAATGCCACTGAGCGAAAAAAGATGATCCAGAATCATACCAGCAATCAATCACCTCTGGTTCCCGTTTCATTAAAGAATTGCACTCAGGACATTTGATTTTCAATTCATCCACATAGGGTTTATGCAAATCATAATCATCAGTAAAGTTTTCACTTAACTTTTTTAACTCTTCAACACTACCCACACACAGCTGTTTCTTACAATCTCTGTTTTCACACGTCCAAATAGGAAGTGGCGTTCCCCAATATCGTTTTCTTGACAATGCCCAATCCTTCACATCATTAATAAAAGCACCAAAACGACCCTGCTGTAGATGAGATGGATACCAATGAATCTGATTATTATTATCAATGAGATCATCCTGCACTTTTGACATGGCAATAAACCAGGATTCCATGGCATAATACAACAACGGTGAATCACATCTCCAGCAGAACGGGTAATCATGCTCATAATCCTTTACGCCCTCCAATAAACCACGTTCATCAAGATGTTTAATGATTTTAGGGTCCGCATCTTTTACAAATTCGCCCTTCCAAGGACCAACTTCATCTTTAAATGTTCCATCAAGCTTGACGAGCTGAATCACCGGCAAATCATGTTCAATACCTACATTATAATCATCCTCTCCAAATGCTGGAGCGATATGAACGATACCTGTTCCTTCATCCATAGTAACAAAATCAGCAAGGATGACATACCAGGCCTTTTTTTCAGAAGAAGCAAATGAAAACAATGGTTCATATTCCATTCCTTTTAATTCCTTACCTTTAAAACCGTCAATGAGCTCATAATCCTGACCTTTTAACAAACTCGCAGCTCGTTCTTCAGCTAGAATCATGGTTTCCCCATGATATCTAATTTTTATGTAAAGTTCATCTGGATGAACAGCAAGAGCGACATTAGATAGTAATGTCCATGGTGTCGTCGTCCAAGCCAACAAAAACGCATCATCATCTTTGATTTTGAATTTCACAAAAATAGATGGTTCTTCCACTGCTTTATAGCCCTGAGCAACCTCATGAGCAGAAAGCGCAGTACCACAACGAGGACAATAGGGAACAACCTTATGGCCTTTATAGAGCAGTTTTTTCTTCCAAGCTTGCTGAAGTGACCACCAAACTGATTCAATATAATCATTTTTTAGGGTAATGTAGGGATGATCCATATCAAGCCAAAATCCAATACGTTCGGTCATCTCCACCCAAGCATGTTCATATTTGAAGACGCTGTGTTCGCATTCCTTATTAAATTTTTTTAACCCAAAGGTTTCTACATCATTTTTATCATGTAATCCCAGTTTTTTCTCTACCTCGATTTCAACAGGGAGCCCATGAGTATCCCATCCTGCTTTCCGAAGGATATAATGATCATGCATGGTTTGATACCGAAGGATCAAATCCTTCACTACACGAGTCAAGACATGCCCTGGATGAGGCATCCCATTGGCCGTTGGTGGACCTTCAAGAAACACATATGGTTCACTATTTTTTCTTTGTTCAATTGATTTATGAAAGATTTTTTGTTCTTTCCAAAAGTCAAGGATTTTTTGTTCAACGGCTTTGGGATTATATTTCTGCGGTGGAGATTGTATCATTTTTCCGTTCACCAAGACAAACGCATTTTATGACTATTATTGCTTAAATCGCTCCCTTAATAAGGTACCTCGGTTAAAACCATTTCCATCCGTTACATCAATATAATTTTACAAAAAAAACCTGTATTTTTGTAATCGAACTAAAAGCATCTACATTGACCGAAGCCTTCTAATGCGCTCATCTATAGGAGGATGAGTCGCCCACAAAGATTTCATATTTTGGTCTTTAAAGGGATTTGAAAGATATAAGGGAGCCACCGTTTTTGAGCCCTTAGGTTTCTCCCGAGGATGATCCTGTTTTATCCGCTCTAAGGCCTTTGCCAGTCCTTCAGGGTTCCGGGAAAGATAGGCCCCATTTGAATCTGCAAGATACTCCCGTTTCCTTGAGATAGCTAAATAGGTCAATCGAGCGAATATGGGGGCCAGTATCGCTAACAAAATAGCAACCAGTATCAAGATACCATTTCCGTCATTTCGTCTGCCACGTACTCCTCCACCCCATAAAAAAGAATAAAAAATAATCTCAGCGATAAGTGAAATCGCTCCTACCACACCAATAGTAACGGTAGCAATCAGAATATCATGATTTTTAATATGGCTCATTTCATGAGCAATAACTCCTTCCAGTTCATCATTTTTTAATTTCCGGATAGCCCCAATGGTAGCACAAATAATTGCTTCCTCTGGTTTTTTTCCAGTAGCAAAGGCATTAATGATATCTGATTCCTGAATGTAAACCTTAGGAGTGGGAATCCCTGCAGCAATAGCCATTTCCTCAACCTTATAGATCAGTAGTTTTTCTTCACGAACCCGTGGATTTGCCGGTCGAGCCTTTGCAGCAGAAAGAACAGTTTTCACTGAAAAAGAATACGTGATAGCGATATAGACTACCGCAATAGGAACAGCAAAAAACAAGGAAATATAGATGTTTCCAAAATAAATATAGCCAATAGCAAAGACAAAACCAATAAATAATAATGCCATCAAGGTGCAAATAACAAACGTCATCCGCTTGTTATGTTTGATATGATCCTCAATCAGCATTTTTTGAGCCATGGCCATCCAAACAATCTAGAATAATTAATTCAGAATTCAACTTTTGGAAGTTCTTTTGATTCCTCAGGTATCCTCAGCATATCTTTGGTAGTTTTTCCCATTCGATTTGCAAACCATACACCTGGAATGGTTTCCACAATATTGTTAAACGCAAGCACAGAATCATTATAATGTTGACGGGAATAAGCAATTTTATCCTCCGTATGGGTTAACTCATCTTGAAGATTCAGAAAATTCTGATTTGCTTTTAAATCTGGATAATTCTCAGAAACAGCGAACAATGATTTCAATGCACCAGTTAACATGTTATCTGCCTCAATGTTATCTTGTGGTGTTTCCGCAGACATCAACGCTGAACGAGCTTTGGTCACATTTTCCAAAACTTCTTTTTCATGAGTCATATATCCTTTCACGGTTTCCATCAGATTAGGAATCAAATCAGCTCTTCTTTTCAATTGCACATCTATTTGTGCCCAGGAATTATCGATTCTGTTTTCAAGCCGAATGATTTTATTGTAAAATCCCCAATAAATCAGCGCAAAAAAGACGATCAGTATCAATACAACAATGCCGACAATAAGTAATATGCCCATGTTATCTTACCTCATTTTATAAAAACGCTTAAACAATTATACATCATTTAAATGTATCGAACACATTGGATGACCATATTTTTTTAACCATTTTCCAAAAAAATATGCAAACAACTCATGTATCGATATTCTCCTTTTAATATTGGGTAATATCCTTTGCTTTCATAATCTCTCTAAGAAAAGAGGTCGCATAACAGCCTTTTAACAAGCGGAAGGAAACAGTCACCGCTTTTTTATCACTATTAATCGAATCATCCCTAATCGAGTAAGAAAGATTTTCCAGTGGGGCAAAAAGCGCTCTGCGTTTCCCATACGAAGAGGCAGCAGGGAGTTCTGGAATGATAAAATTTCGATAATCAATCTGCTCATCTTCAACGATGCGATGCTCAATTTCACCCATCATCCCTTTAGAAAAAGTAGAATCACTGCCTAAAAGAATACTACTCACATAACCCTTCTTTTTTTTCAGCTGTTTGTTGACTTTATCAATATTTTGCGAAGAAACAGGAACACATTCATCTAAGATTTGCCCATGGCGAACAGGGAGAACAACATCACCTTCAATAGCTTGATGCAAAGGAAGCCCCATTTGGATTCGTTTACTCAGCATTTTATTAAAAAGATAAGACTGAAACGCATACACAAACATAGTCAACAAATTATTTGGTAATTGTTTCAATGCACCTATATAATCATCAGGATGGCCCACTAGATGATTGAGCATTGCTTTTTCAAACTGTAAATGATTTGGAAAATCAATAAGCGCCTGCTTTATATCACCGGTCGTAGCTAGCTGTTTTCTGATCTGATTACACTGCGTATTATCATCTTCAAATACAGCAGTAAGATAGGTCATCACTGCTTTTTCAAAATCACCTTCAACCAGATGTTTTCCCACAATATGAGTTAATGGTCGAATAATTCCAAATCGTTGTACTCCAAAAAAATTTGGAAAACCCTGAATCTTTTGGAAAGAAATAAAACAGGATTGAACCGTGTTTAAATCCATGTTGTTCTCAATATTTCTCACGATAATCCTGAAATCATTACCAACCAAATCCCCAAGATGAAGGCCAGTTTTTGAAGCAAAGACCTCATCGATTGAAACATCTTTTAAGTAAATCTCTTTTATTTTATCAGGTTTCACTCGGTAAAAGGAAAAATATTGCGTACTTATTGATCGTTTATCTTTTGTACCTGCAAAGGAAATTCGTTTGCGGGAAATATGCAATTTTTTAGAAAGCACGCGGATGAGATGATTCGTTTCCCAATTCTCTGCAGTAATTTTAGCAATAGAAAATTTAGCCTTTGAAGCTTCAGAAAATGAGAGAGGGATTTCACAGACCCTGAAATCAGATGGCAAGGTGCGAAGATTTCCATTAATCCCCTGATACTCTGAAAAAAAAGTATTAATACCAATGCTTTGTTCTACGACAGAAGCTTGCATGCATACAAATTAGCTTGATGATTTCTTTTTGGTCGAAGTTTGAGATGAAGGACGTGCTTTTTCATATTCCTTTTTAAACATCTTCACCTGCTTTTGAACCTCTTTCACTGCTTTTTTTAAAATAGTTTCAGGTTTTGATTTCGTTCCTGCCTTCAATCGGAGATATAACCGTCTTGATGGTGCAGCAGGATGTTTTGTAATGGTTGATGCATACTCAACTTCATCCTGCTGAAGAAGAACCTGTGTAATTGGATTGAGCAATGTTTCATTTTCATCGATAATCTCAACCTCAATTTGTTTTGATGTGCTTTTTATGGTTTTCATTTCCATAGTTTACTTCCCCTTGTTATATCAGATTTGTTAATAAGGATACTGTTTATAATTTGTGGATATCATAATTTCCATAATCATGAGCCATTTTTCGTTTTTCTTTATGACTGCATACGGGACATTCAAGGATGTTCCCTTTACTTTCCAGAAAATGACGACATTCAGCACATAGTGCTTTGATAACACCAAAATTATTTCCCTTGGTCGTCAGTTGAACACTTGGGGTTACCTGAATGACTTTAGCTCGGAAGATATCCCCCAGCGAATAAACATCAGTTGGATCCTTCACATAACCACTGGATATCTCTGAGATATGAAGTGTTCCATTCGTATCTCCAGAAATTGGTCGTTGTTTCCCGATAACATGAATAACTTCAGCAATCACCATAGAGGATCGAACTGAACCTACCTCTGCAAGCACCGTATCTCCTTTGTTAAGAAGAACAGGGATACTCGTCATTGGTTTTACAGTCGCCTGTCTATCTTTTGAATCTACGATATATTCTCCCATGCGAGCGGCACGAATAATTCCATCTTCTTCAAAGGTGCCTTCTCCTGCAAGAAGTTCCTCAGATGTCGATAATTTATCACCAGGTAAAACTATATTTTTTTTCATTGAACAACCCAAATTTTTTTTGCTTCTGTATGGTTAGGCAATATAACAATTGTTTTAAACCTTGTGGTGCATCAGTAATTCAGAAAAGATTCTTAGAGATAGACTCTCATTTCACTATGTATCCCAGAACCCCTTTGTTTGGGCATAATGAACCTCCGCTTTATGAATATCTCTTAAAAACTTTAATTGAGCATCCTCAGATTTCAGTAATTCCGTGGTATCATATTTTCTAAGAATCCTAGCTGCAGTGTCCGGTCCAATACCCCTTCCCATGAGACAAGCAATAGCAGGTTTTCCATATGTTAGGATTAATCCTGCATTTTTCAATAATCGACGGAAATCTCTTTTTTCGTTACCGGTTAAATTTTTTTTCTTGAACAAATCAATTTCTTCCGTTCGATACTCAGGAATCGCTGCTATTTTAATGGCATTACATCGAGAACATTTCGGATGAATTGGTGCTCTTCCCACCGTCGTAGACCAGATATGATGACAATTGACACAGCCAAGAACGATTCTACGATCATCCAACCGTTTTTTTAAGGCCATGAGAATAGTGCGATCAGGTCGCTTTGGAACCATCAACCCTCGCATTGTTTCTCCACCTGATTGACCAATAGGAGAAATTCGTTGAATGATAAGCTTAATTTTTTTCCGTTGAATTTGTTGTAGGATTTGTTGAGTATGAACAATATCCATCCGTTCCCAGATAAGTTTATCAACCGCCTCCTCAAAAATAGGGCTCTGCTCAAACAAATTAAACAATCGCTTTATACCCACATTTTTGTAATCAAAATCTTTTCGTAATGCCCCAAATTTTCTCGCGGCATGAACCAACTGCCAACGAACATATGTTGAATTTCTAAGAATAGTATACAAAAGATACTCTAAGGAATCTGGATCCACCGTTTCCAATATCCCCTTTATTCTTTGTGGAGGTATCCTTGCTGGCATTTCTAGCTGTATTCGATACGGATCATTGGTGATTCCCACACTTTCACCAATAGATTGAGCAAGCAAAGCAGAAATAATTCGACCCAATGTCTCATTTACTTTTGTGCCACAGCAGCAATTAATAATTAGAGTTTTATCATCCACCTCAAGGGTTATCGTTTTATCATCTGGAACAATAAAACCCTGTTTTATTTGTTTTTGAATCTCACTTTCCAACACAGAAAAGGTTGATTTTTGACATGGATATTCATCAATTGTTTCACCAATTCTAATCCGACGGCGAAGACGACCAACTTCTAAAGCAACCTCAAAAGGAACTGGAATATCCTCACCAGACCAAGATGGAATCTCACCGAGTTCTTTTGTTTGAGAAACCAGGATTTTTTCCTCTTCAATCTTTATAATCGTCCAAGGTCGACCATGTAAAATAAATTTAGCTCCTTCAAATCCACAATTGATCACAAAGCTTTCATCAAGTTTTCCAATACTCTTTCGACTGGAGATATCAACCGCCATATAGGTTTTTTCATCTGGAATCATAGAAATATTATCCAAAAAATAATGCCTAGAATTCCTTCGTTTGCCAATATAATCGCCCTCCATCCAAAGACTTCTTTGATTTCTCAATTGTAACAGAATGCGATTAAATTGACTCTCTGAAAGCTGATGAAACGAACACGTCCGCTTCAACAACGCATAAAGATCCGTTTTATGGATTCTCCCAGAAGCAAGAGCAATAGATATAATTTGATTCGCTAACACGGATAATGGATTATTTCTTACTGCAAACACCTCAAGTTCCCGGTGAAGCATTCTCCGACCAATAACTAAGCTTTCTGCGAGATCCTCAGGTGTTGTAGCAATGATTTCTCCAGCAGAGGTTTTCCCAATCTTATGTCCCGATCGTCCAATCCGTTGCACTAAACGGGTAACTTCACGAGGAGAATTATACTGAATGATAAAATCAGTGTCACCTACATCAATACCAAGTTCTAAAGAAGACGTACAAATAAGAGATGGAAAACGACCATCCTTAAATTTATCCTCAGCTTCCACCCGTGCCTGTTTTGAAAGTGAACCATGATGGACACCAATGGATAAATCTGGTTTCCAGAGATGGAAACGAGAAGCTAAAATCTCAGCTCCATCCCGGGTGTTCACAAAAAAAAGAGTAGACGTATGCTCATTAATCAATGTATGAGATCGCTTCAATGCTGCAAAAGACATTGGTTCCATTGAAAACTCAGCGGCTTTCTGTTGATCAAATGAAGTAATTTTGGGGAGCCTCACTTCTAGATTAACATCTTTGATAGCATCTACTTCTACGACCGTTACCTCTCGGAAAGAATTATTTTGTAGACCAGCGAGGAAATGGGAAACTTCCTCTGTTGATCCCACCGTTGCTGAAAGACCTATTCGTTGAAATAAATGGGATTCTTTCGTTATTTCAACTAAACGTTCCATGCCAACAGAGAGTTGCGCCCCTCGTTCATCATGAGCCAATTCATGGATTTCATCAATGATAAGCCATCGAACAGCCTGTAAATGTTTCCTCAGTCTTTTTCCCACAAACAAAATTTGAAATGTTTCAGGAGTTGTAATGAGCATATCTGGAGGATTTCGGGATTGCTTTGCCCGCTCACTTTTCGTCGTGTCACCATGACGGACCGCAATACGAATGCCTAACTGTTCACCCCAACGAAAAGTCCGCCGTAACATATCTCGATTCAGCGCACGAAGCGGGGTAATATAAATAATTGAAAAACCGTCTTTCTTTTTTGCTGATGCCCTGTTTTGTTTAAATCGAAGAAACTGATCAAAAACAGGAAGCAGTGCCGCTTCGGTTTTACCATGACCTGTGGGAGCTAGTAACAATACATGCTTGTTTTCTAAAATAGGTGGAATTGCTTTTTTTTGAGGCTGGGTGGGATGAAGCATCTGTTGATGCGCAAGTAGGGATTGAATAGAAGGATGAAGTCGTGAAAACACTGAAGAAGTCATAACAGTATGAATATTATGAAAAAAGGTTTTTAATAAACTTTGTTGACAAAATACCTGGTTTCTTTAAAAAAAATCAATTGATGACTCCGTAGAACACGACGCCCATTCCAAACCAAAAGATTGAAAGAATGTAATACAACCCATTGGTAAAATTGGTTATAGCACCAGCTAAAATCAATAATAATGGGATTATAATGAACAATAACATCATTATTATTTTCTGTAGATCTTTTGAAAGATTTAACTCCATAGTAAATCACCTTTTGTGCTGCTCTAATTCGTTACCTAATAAATGATTACTTATTTAAGCTTAATTCTTTGTTGAAAATACCAGAAATTACGGATATTACATCCTTTCATAGGATATATCAAAAAAAACCTTTCGTTATTTTTACACCAACTTTTTTTATAACATCATTTTAAACATTCAATATTGATAGTATGAAAACGTATGTTGAAATCTACCATAGTGTTGAAGGAGCAAGTGTGTCAGAGATTTTTGACATAATGAAATCCCTCGGATTTGAACCCGCTCTAGGTGAGCACGAATTCGTCTATAAATGGAAAAATACTGTAACCCTCAATGAAGTGATACATTTTCTGGATATGACTGTAAAAAAACTAAAAGGAACAAAAGCTCTGCTTAAATTTACCACCATTCGATAAAAATAATTCTATACTTTAGCGATTCTGCTTTTCAAAGTAACTGAAGACATTTATGGAAATAAGAGAACAGTTAAATCCGTTTTACTTTTCCGAGATCGGTTCCATCAAGAAGAAATATTTCTGCATCCGGCAAATCAATAATTTTTTGTAAGGGACCTACCAAACCATCTTTATTAACCGCTGTCCCACCACAGAGAGGATTAAAGGCAGGAAACACTAACACCGTGAGCTCCCTATCAAAACGCTCATATCGTTCTTTTGTCTTCTCTTTCAGCAGTGATGTCTTCACCCAGCAAGGCTCAAAATTCTGATATTTCAACCTATCAGAGAGCATTATCGTTGGATGACTATGACCAAAGAACAAAAACTCAGCGTTCATAAGCGATTTCTTCGGCCATCGATGTCCATGCAAAAATCCAATGTTTTCTCTCAGATACCCACCGGATGGATGAAGGATGATATCATCAGGGATAAAATGTTTAATGGACCCATCATGATTCCCAGGGATGATATGGATAGGGGCAAAATCAGCAAGTCCCTTTAAAAAATCATAGAGTTCCTTTTTCTCTTGAAATGGTGTTGCAGGAATTGAATGCTTAATATCACCTAGAAGGATTATACTTTCCGGTTCATACCGGCTACAAAGATGATATAATTTTTTTTTCATCTGAATAGTTTGTGAAGCAACCTGCACCCCATGTTTCTTTAATTCATTTTCAATGCCGATGTGAAGATCTGCAAGAACCAGCATCTTAAGATCATGAATCCATAACGCCGGTGCATGAGGGATAGGATACAGAGAAAAAGACATGTTTTACACCATTGGTAGAGAGGGTAATAAAGGTTTAATAAAAAACAATATAATGTTCAACACTAAAAGCATGTAAAGACCAGCGAAGAGCCAGATTCCAAGTAAACCAATACTCTTTCCCATTGTTTTTCTATAGGTCTTATTGATTGGAAGACAATTGAAACTTGTTATAATCAGGTATTGAAGAGGAAAAGCACAACAGAGGTAACCAATAAACCATAATACTAATTGAAAGCCTAAAAGAAGTAAAAAAATTGGCCAGAAAAAATGATTGAAAAGCATATGAAAAGCACTTGTACCTAGAAGTTGTTTAACTTCAAAATCAAGTAGGAAAAAGATAATCCCAATCGAAAGTAACCTTATACCAATGAGTGCTAATGAAATTTTTTTATCAGTAATTTCTTCTACATATTCCCTCTCTTTTTTTCTTATAACATTATATTTAAGTAGAAGAAAACAGAGTAATGCACCCACCCAAACAATAATTGGGAGAATCGGTAAATATAAACCGTTTTCACTATCTTTTGCAGATTGAACAAAAAAATAATCATTCACAAAAAATAAATCGCCTTGGGAACTAATTTTTTTAACGAAAGGCAAATTATCATCTATGCTAATAGAAACCTTCTTACTTCGCACAAAAACAAATGAAGAAATGAATTGACCTCTTCCATCAATTACCACAGTCTCATTACGATCTACAAGCAAAAAAGCACCATTCATCATTGGTGAAACACTTGAAAGTGATTCCCTGAGCATATTGTTCTTCAGAATATCAAATGGTATAGAGATGTTTTCTTCAGCAGTAGAAATTTTGGATAATGATGATAACAAATCATCGATATTGATATCTTGCTGTTCAGCTGGAGTTATTTCCATCTCAAGTTGCGAATAATTTTTCTTTGCTTTATTTGAGCTGAGAGGATAGAGATGAAGTGGACTTTCATCAGTGATTGTGACACGGTCATGTTTTATCAAAAGAAAAGAATCAGTTCCTGATTGATTCCACAGCATTGATCCTTCTGAAGATATAATATTTATTAATGTTGATGGAGAAAAAGGATACAGCATAGAAGTGTTTTCTGAATAGTGCAGCAGACGAGGAGACATGGAGAGAAGAAAAAATGTATCAAAATCATTTTTTGAAAATACAGGTAGTTCAGCAAAACCAGAAAGGGCAAAAGAAGCAGAAGAGGACATGGAAACCTTCTGTCCATTTGTGCCAAAAAATGCCAAACCTTGATCAACCGATATCGTAACATTTTCAAATATTTCAACATCCTGAATAAACTGCTGAAGCTCGATAGGACTAGAGGGTGGATTATTAAAAATTGAGTTATTTATAATTAATACTTCAGAAACTGAAGAAAACACTATTGGAGCAAATAAGGGAAAACCATATAGTGAATCAAAAAAAGAAAGATCGATGGTATCAGTAAGATTAGTTATATCTAAACTAGTTTGGTATTGATCCAAAGATGGAATAGAAATTATTTCAGACATATTAATACCATAAAAATAACCTGAGACCTCTGTTTTACCAATTCCAACGGTTATAGTGTTAACAGGAACCGTAGCTTCAAAGGGTATAGTAGAAGAAAACATCTGAGCTGAACATTGCGGTATTATCATTGGAAAAAAACAAAACGCAAGGATTAAAACACTAGTTATTTTCATCATTTAGGTTGATATTTCTTAATTATAAATATGTTTTTAATACCAATGGTATTTGCTCAATGATATCTGTTGCCAAAAGACCATATGATTTTTTTTGGAAAACAAGATTACCTGCTTTTCCATTCAGGAAAGCTGCCATTCTCATCGCATTCATGGGATCAGTTTTTTTTGAAAGAAGGGCGCCAATAATACCGGCTAAAACATCTCCGGTTCCCCCAACAGTCATCGCTGGATTATGAACATCATTTAATTTTGTTGTTTCCCCATCACTCATAATATCAACAGCACCTTTCAAGAAGATACAGATACCAAGTTTTTTCGCCCATTGAAAGACAAAATCAGCTCTTTGCTTAAGATCGATTGGTGGTTCCGTTCCAGTAAAATCAGTGAATTCACCAGCATGCGGGGTAATAATCGTTCTGGTTTTTTGGATACAATCCCGATTTTGTCCAATTGCTCGCAGGGCATCAGCATCAACAACAAGTGGAAGATTTTGTTTTACAATAAATGGAACAAAGGACCGAACTGCATCAGCAGTGTCATATGATGACCCTAAACCTGGCCCTAGAACTACGGCATCAACAGTAGATAATAATTCCCTAATCGGGTTAATGTCATCCTTGGTAATCATATGTCCACTAGTTACGGGCTTTAAAATAATATTTGGTGAATAAGAACCAATAACCTTAGCTGTTTGCTTTGGAGTAGCAACAAAAACCAGGTCAGCCCCTGTTCGCAACGCTGCTAACGCAGATAATGCAGGTGCACCAGAAAAAGGTCCACCACCAATAACCAATAAACGACCATTTTCTCCCTTATGAGATTGTTTTTTGGGCACTGGATAATGGATCATAAGATCCCCTGGGCCAACATACTGTTGTGCTTTTTTAGGAATACCAATATCCACGATAACAATGTCTCCAGCATTTTCTGTAACCATACCCTCTTTTAGGTCGTGAAAGGTTATCGTCACTGCCGGTTTGACCGATTCATTCATTCCTAATCCAGTTGGAACATCAACAGA
Organism: Thermoplasmatota archaeon; assembly: GCA_046498165.1. GTDB lineage: Archaea > Thermoplasmatota > E2 > DHVEG-1 > DHVEG-1 > EX4572-165. Next base: position 20,645 of record JAWOBC010000148.1, on the reverse strand, counting down.
GATAATCGTTTTATCCTTTGTCCGATTTATTGACTGCACAATAGTGTTAAACGGTGGACGAAGATCACCGGATAAACCAATTCCAAGCATAGCATCGATGATTAGATTTGATTGATTAATTAGCTCAGGGATTTCACCCAAAGAATGATGATCATAAAGTGTTATCGGAAGCTTTTTTAATCTATTATAATTTTTTTGAGCAATATCTGATCGAATATTTTCTTCAGAACCAGCGAGAAACACCGTAACTTCATAGTTGTTTGATAAGTATCGTGCAGCTACAAATCCGTCACCGCCATTATTTCCATGACCGCAAAAAATGAGAATAGAACCCGGTTTTATGTTCCTATCAACATAATCAGCGACTCCTTTTCCTGCAGATTCCATAAGTTTTTCTGGATGGGAACCATAGTATTCCGCGTTTCGATCCAGTACCTTTATTTCCTTGGCCGCAATCATACCAAAACCTATAACAATCTTATATTGTATATATGCTTCGTTAACACAAAATATCTACCGGAGGTTACCAAAGATGCTTCCAAGAGGAATGAACCCAAAGCAGATGAATCAAATGATGCGAAAACTTGGCATCAATGTCAAAGAAATCAAGAACGTGAAAAAAGTAATTATTGAAACAGATAAGAAACAATATGTCTTTGACAAAGCCGATGTTACCATCATGAATGCTCAGGGAGAAAAAACCTATCAAATCGCTGGTACTCCAAAAATTATGGATGTTAAGGAGGAGATTCCAAAGGAAGATATCGAATTAATTATGAATCAAACCGGTGTCTCTGACCAAGAAGCAAAAAAAGCATTAGAAAAAACAAAAGGAGATATTGCAGAAGCAATTATGCAGCTCACTGAATCATAAGTGCAAGGCCCATCCGTCAAGAGAGATATCTTTTTAAACGCTTACCACTTTTTAAGCATAGAAATAAATGGGGTAGAATATTCATGATAAAAAAAATAGCTGTTGTTTTTGTGATTTTAATCATCGGTATTCCTTTGACCACCGCTGTTTCTTCTTTGCAAATCAGCCATCATCAATCTTCAATTATAGGTAATGAACAAAGTACTCCGCTCTGTAATGATCCGCCTGATTGGGCAACACACAGGTTTAGAGGAATCGTAGGAATAACAAATTTGCGTGGACGTCCTTTAAGACCAATTTACTCCAGCACTGGTTATTGCACTGACTCGTTTTCAGATAAATTCGTTGGTGTTTTAGTTGAAAGAAATCAAACCGAGGCCAGTGGTTACCTGGCTGGAAAGGTATTTGGATCCTTCTTTCTTGGTCGACTTTCTGCTGATCAATCCAATGAAAAAGCTATGACTATCGTAGGAATCGGTACTCACAATGAAACCCATTTTTATTTCCGTTTCATTGGAATGCGAGGACCATCATTATATCTTGCCGGTTACTATCATCCATTAAGCATTAAGAACTAGATTGAATTCTGCTTAATTCAATATCTTTATGTTGAAAGATTGTGATAAGGAATAAATGTTCATGGAAAAAAGACGATGCCGGAACTGTAGGACACAGGTTTCAATCTGTGATCTTTATAATCATCCAGTGCATGGTTTAATCTGCAAAGAGTGTTATGATAAATTGTAGAAAAATATCATCAATTTTAAAATATCAGTTTATTCGTATTAATAAATTCTGGTAAAGCATATAATTTTTTAAAGGATGATTTGATATAGGGGTTTGATTGGTGAAAAACAAATGGCCCGAAGAAGCGCAGCGCAGATAAAAAAGGATGAATTAAAAGTACTCCAAGACTTAAAGAAAAATGCACGGGGAAGCATCGAACACATCGCCAAAAAACATCATTTCTCGAGACAAAAAGTCTGGCGGATCATCAAACGGCTTGAAAAAAAAGAGAAGATATGGGGATATAACACCGTTGTAGATGATGAAAAATTAGAGAAAAAACGTTTTATCATCATGATTAAACGATCCACTGAACCAATCGATGATGCTATTCCTAAAATCATTGATCTCACTATGCATAACAAGGGATTAAAGGTTGGAGTTGATGTTGAATGCAGTAGCTATCTTCATGGAAAATATGATTGGATGTTTGTGGTCACCGCAGAAGATATGAAAAGTGTGAAACAATTTAGTCATCTGCTGACCAAGGAATATCATCTCTGGATTAGTGAAGTTCAAATCCTTGAAGATATTTTTCCAGTGAAAAAATGTGGTATCATAAACCCAAACATGGATGAACTCAAAAAAATGGTTTGAAATAAATCGTTTCAGAGTTAAATACTTATTTTTTATTTCTTATTTTTTCAACATTAATCCATCATGAAGATATAAAACAAAGAGGAAAAAATATACCGATTGATAACTTCTCCTTACATCGCATCAATTTTTTTCTGGATGACTGCTCCTAATCGTTTCATCCCTTCATCAATTTGATTATTGCTGGAATAGGAAAAATTTAATCGCAACGATTGTGCACCGCCACCATCTACATGAAACGCTTTGCCATGAACATAGGCCACCTTATGTTTAATAGCATCAAGAAACATGGTTTCAGAATCAATACCCTCAGGAAGCGTGACCCAAGCAAACATACCACCTTTTGGTTTATTACAAACATATCCATCAGGGAAATAGTTCTGCATAGCATCCATCATGATATCCCTTTTTGGTTTATACATCTCACAAATTTTCATAATATGTAAATCAAGACTTCCTTGTCGCATAAATTCATTAGCAATATACTGAGTAAAAGTATTGGTACATAAGTCAAGGGCCTGTTTACAAATTACCATTTTCCGGGTTAATTCCTCTGATGCAACGGTCCAAGCAAGCCGGAAACCAGGAGACAATATTTTTGAAAACGTTGACATATAAATAACCCTTCCTTCATCATCAAAAGCTTTTATGGGTTTGATATGATCAATATCATAGCCTAATTTTCCATAGGGGTCATCTTCAACAATAACTAAATCATAATTATTAGCAAGATCAATTAATTCCTTCCGTCGTTTCTCAGGCATTACAACTCCCGCAGGATTCTGAAAAGTTGGAACAACATAGATGAATTTTGGAATGATGTCCTCGGTTAACATTTCTTTGATGGTCTCCTCTAAAACATCAACACGCATGCCATTCTCATCAAGAGGGATACCTGTTAAATTACTCTCATAACTCTTAAATGCATTGATACCGCCAAGATAGGTAGGAAGACCGACAAGTGCGGTGTCACCTGGATTTAAAAAAATTTTTCCCACTGCATCAAGCGCCTGCTGAGATCCATTGGTGATAATGATATTATCTGCGGTAACATCATCTATTCCATCTTTATGAGCACGTTCAGCAAGACCTTCCCTTAACTGAATCAATCCTTTAGTTGTTCCATATTGAAGTGCCTCTTTCCCATGGTGTTTCATCACAGAATTAACGATGCTATTTAAATCATCTATGGGAAAAGATTTTGGATTTGGAAGACCACCTGCAAACGAGATAATCTCAGGATCCTGAGCTACTTTTAATAACTCTCGAATCACTGATTTTCGCATCTTACCAGCTCTATCTGAATACAATCTTTTGATATTACCCATAAAGCACCTCAAGTTTGTTGATAGAACATCTTTTTATATGTATTTTGGTAAGGTTTACTTTGCTCTTATAGCCTAAAATATTGTCATATTTCAAAAATGTTCTATCTCCTTGTATCTGGACAATTAATGTTTGTATATAACTGTTTTGATTTTTGAATTTCAAATAGTAAAATTGTTGCTTTTAATAGATAGAGATTTGATTACATTTTGAAGCAATCTAAATTGATTGAATATCTGAAGTTGCTTCGCATCAGCGATAGTAATACTAGAAGCTGGAGTGGAGTAGTTGTATAAGAGTAAAAGGTTTGGAATAGATGATTGATGAAATAAGTTATAGGCAAGTGCTACCGGATCGTATTCGGTTGGTTGTTACTCATCATTATTTGGATCCTATATCTGATGAATATAATTATTGTGCTGATAGATCTAAATACTTTTTACAAAATAAATCAAAATATATTATCAAAAGATATCCTAATGATAAAACATTACATAAGATGATTACTGATGAATCAATTACTAGAAATAATCCATATATCAAAAATATAAGATATCGTTTATGGAATCCGTATTCAATAACAATGGAATATAATTTCATTGAAAGATTGTTGAATTACTTGATGGATTTCCCTGATTTTGATATTAAATATTATCAATCAGTTATGATTAATGAAGGTAATTACATTAATAATAAGATGTGGAGTAAATGGAATTCTCATATTGTTAAAAATTTTTATGAATCAATTACTGATGAAGTAATGAATCTTGCTAATACTATATGGGGTTATGAATTCCCTGAAGTAATGCTAAAAGCAAAAACTGTATCAATTTACAATATAGAATTTAATATTGATTATTTTGTAGGAAATCATATGTCTTATGATGTAATGAAACAAATTGAAGAATTTGTTTTATCGCCGGAAGGTAAGAAGTGGTTGTATGAAACAGGTGCTTTAACTGGAAGGATTTATGGTGAATCACCAAAAAAAGAGATAACAGTTGATTCTGAAGGGTTAATGGAATCAAGAACATTGAAGTTTTTTTTATCTGATAATATATTTGCAAAGATTTACCGGAAGGATCGGGATGATATACGATTTGAAATAACATTTCTTGGTGATTTCATTAAAAACAAGTTTAATACTCGTTCATATGATGAAGTATATCAACGATTAAGAGATAAAGCAAAATTATTTTTTAAGCAATCTAATTTTGAATTAATAATCAAAAAATCAGTTGATGGATCATATTCAAGCAAAATTCCAGTAGTAACAAAAATGTATGATATCTTATCTGTCATAGATGATAATCTACCTAATTTTCTTGAAGATGTAGTAAATAATACTCCTATTAGTGATCCTAAATTAATGACTTGGATAAAACGAAATAAATCTTTACAGGGATGTTATAGAAGAATAGAAAGAAATGATAAGGTTTTCTTCCTGATGGACATCAAAAAAATGTATGGTAAAAAACAGGTTGATTTGTTAAATGAAAAATTGATGAATGGATCTATTGATTTTGAAACTTATAATAATGAATATAAAAAAGTAGTTGATAAGTTTGGAATAATACTATTTATGAAGGATTTATGTTCAAAGATACAAGATAGAATAAGACAATATGATAAGAGAATATTTGATCATAGTATTACTAAAGATGAATATGTCAAAAAAGTATCTCATCTTTATTATTTGTTAAAGAAACTTTTTTCAATGGATCCTAAAAAAATGACTGATGGGAAAATACGATATCGTCGTTCAAGACATCCAGAATTTATAGTTAATGTTTATATTGATTATTTAGATGAAATGATTAATAATTTATCAAAAAAATATTAATTGTTATGATTCTTTAGATTTTTTATTACTTTTTATACATTAGTATTATTTATTCTTAACCATATTAATATATGATAAGTCTATTCATTATTTTCGGTGAAAAAATGGATAAAATAATTCGATGTCCAAAGTGTGAAAAACCGATGATGAAGTCAAAGGGTAATTGCACCCTTTATGAAAGTGAAAGATACCTTTGTCTACCCTGTAATCTAGGGTTGATAATATATAAAATAAAACAAAAGTAGGTGAAAAAAAAGATGAATACAACGGAAAAATTAGCAAAGTATTATGATAAGCTGGTAGAAACAGTAGAAGATATGAGAAATGAATTCGGGGATTGTCCCGATTTGGAATATGTTTGTTTTTCAGCGATAACAGAGCAAACAGAAAAATTCCTGAAGGAAAATATGACTTGGGATGAATTTGTTTTAGTCGATGAATCTGCTGATCGGTTCTGTTATGATCTTACGAAGGAAGCACAAAGAAGAGAAAAAAATCCTGATCACGATTGGAAAACAGCAAAGGAGTTGATTCAAGGAGTTGAATGTCAATGAGTAATGATGAGATACCAGAGCCGACAACGGTAACAGCAAAGGATACCAAGACTAAAGGTTTTGTTCCTAGCAAGGAAACACAGTCTACCAGGGCGTTATATGGTCAGGTGAAAGGTTCTTCTAGAACAGTTCCTCAATCAAGAAGGCAAGAAAGAATTAACGAAATGAATGAAGCAAAGAATCAAAGAGTTGGATCAACAGTTTATCATTCAGCAAATAGAAGTGTAAAAGCCAGAAAATCATCAAGTTTTAAACATCATCCTGTTGAAAATGCTACTATTATGAGAAAGCGTTTAAGATCTAAAATAGCAAGAGCATCAAAAGCGGTGGAAAGTTCAAAGTTTTCAGAAAGCAAGGGATTGAAACGATTTCATACGAAATGGAATAATATGAAGGATCCTTCGATGACTTCTTTTAGAAATGTTGATAAAATACGAATGCCTAAAATGAAGGGTATGAAGAAGAATAGGTTTAAAGGATTTAATCGTAAAATGAAAAAAATGCGTCTTCGTTTTTGATTAGTTTTGGGTTTTTTGGTGGCGGGTGTATTAAGACGAAGTCGGCACCCGACACAGTTATTTTTAAAATGGTTTGGAAGGAAAATTTGCCGTGAGTAAATTTTCTATTAGTTATCTGGTTGGCGTAAGCCATAACCCTATATGATAGTTTTAAAGGAAATACGGATAGACTGATCTGGTTTCTCTCATTTCATTAGGTTGAAATTACAACATAGAAAACACTTAAACAAAAACCAAAGGCGATTAGGATGAAAGTTTTTGAAGGTATCCGGTGAGCTGACCGGTTTCTCTCACTCTTTAGAGAAACCGTGTCAGTGACACTATAACAGGGAGATGATAACAAATAAGAAAAAAAGATAAATATTAGGTATACTATATCTTGTATATAGGGAAAGGAAAAATTGGTTTTAATTGACTGGTTTTCTCTCTTCCTTTCCTTATTTTTTTGAATATTTCGACAGATATAAAACTAGGTAAGTTATGTCAAATGTGATAATATGAATCAATTGAATGAAGATATGGAAAGAATAAAATATTTAGAAAAGAGTATTCAAGATGGTTTAAAAGAAATGAAAGAAATGATTAATAGTATGTATTAAATCAATTATTTTTTATCCTTTTTTAATTCTTTAATGTCGTGGTGTTCAATTCTTTCAAAATTCTTATTTAAAAAATGTTCTGTTTCGTTTTCTTTTAATCTTAAAGGGAAGTAAAAACCTAGTTCATTATCATATTGATATGTGTTTCCATATTTTTTGATTATTCTTAATGAGCTAATTATTTCTTGGTGTTTGTTTAATATTTTGGTGTATTCCTTTTGTTGTTTTTCTAATTGTTCTGATCGTTCTGATAATACTTTTATTATTCCCTTGTTCCTTCTTTGTTCTTCTCTGAGTTGTTTTACTTCATCTGTATCGTATGGTTTTTCATATATCAGTAGGTTCTTGTATCCTTCTTTATAGAGCTTTTCTAGTTCTTTTAAAGGTAAGTTCCAATATCTTTTATCTAGATCATTAGAATGTTCACAAATGTAATCCTTAAATTTCTCATCTGAACATTTAAAATATGATTTTGTAAAACTTTTAAGGTTTTGAGTAGTGATTTTATTTATTCCTGTGTTATCATTTTTAGCATAGTGTTTTGTGTTTTTGTATGCTGTTCTAAAGATTGTTCCTGCGTTTGCTGGTGTCATAGGTATATTTTTTTTAGTTCTTAATGCGCTGAAGATATAATCGTTTTCATTAAATTTGTGTTTATTAAAATAGGATTGTAATTTTTGTCTTACTTCCGGTGTTGTAAATTTTATTTTTGTTTTTTTGTTCTTTATTGTATCGTATTGGTTGAATTCAATTGTAGGAAATTCTCTATTAATGTCTATGTCTTTTCTTTTAAGTTGTAAAACCATTCCTATTCTTGATCCTGTTGTGGCACATATCATAAAATAACATTGTGCTTGGAGTGGACAATTATTCAAAATGTCTTTAAGTATCTCGTGGGTAAGACTATCTTTTATTGATATTCTTGTATTGCTGAATCTATTTAGTTTTTTCCAGAATTGAATTCCTAATTCTATTTCGTGGAATTCAAAGAAACTTCTAACTGTTGATAATATTGTTCTTATTGTAGGTGGTAAATTCTTTGTTCCTTTTTTATTTGGAACATTCATTAGATGGTTTTTAAAGTTTTTAAGATTCTTTCTGTATTGATGGATAAGTTTGTTTCTTTTTTGTGTTTCAAGGTAAAAGAATTCTTCATTGATGTATTCTTCAGGTGTTTTATTGATAAATCTAAAAAATTGGTTGATATGATAGCGATATCTTGGTCTGGTTTTTTCTGACTGTTTGTCTAAAATCCAATCATTAACTAATTTAGAATCTATTAAATCTCCCATTACAATCAAAAAATATTGAATAAATAAGGAGTTAATAACTGTTTCGTAAAATTAAACTTCTGCAAAATATGTATTTCGCAAAAAAGTTGAAATAGATATACAGCGATGGTGATGTATTATTCTTTTTCAGACCATAATAATGGGTGAAGTGGTTCTTTGAACGCGGGCATACATTCTAATGTATCCCGATCAATATTGAATCGATGCATGATGTGAACAGCGATTTCTTCATCAGTTTCTAAAAGCCCTGCATCATCTTTGAACATGATGCTTCCCTGTTCCTCAATTACTTTTTTTTCATCTCTCATATCGGTCAATAATAGGAAGAATGATCTTTGTTAATAAACCTTTCTCACAGGGTCCTGTTTTCGTCTGGGAAAACATTTATTGGGCTATCATCTATTCACTCTAAAAAACTGGATGTGATATCAAGATGGAAGCAATTATTCTTGCTGGTGGGTTTGGCACTCGGCTACGGCCCTTAACCTATACCAGAGCAAAATCATTACTCCCCATTATGAACAAACCAATGATCTCATATATTATCGATTCATTACCACCTGAAGTTGATACCGTTATCTTAGCAGTAAACTACCGGAAAAAACAAATTGAACAATTCTTTGATGACTATGATTGCGGAAAGCAAATCATTGTCAATGATGAACCAGAACCATTAGGCACAGGTGGCGCAGTTAAATTTGCTGAGGAACATATCACCAATCAGTTTTTTGTGCTCAATAGTGATATAATCTGCTCTTTGAATTTATCAGATATGATGCATTTTCATAAGAAGAATGAAGCAATGGCTACTATATCGCTCTGGCCTGTTGACAACGTTGCCGAATTTGGTGTGGTCGATGTTAAAAAAGATGGAAACATTGTTGGTTTTGTTGAAAAACCAAAACCAGAGGAGGCCCCTTCCAATCTGATTAATGCTGGTGCGTATTTACTGAATCAAGATGTGCTCGATTACATTGAAACTGGGCGATTAATCTCCATGGAAAAAGAAATATTCCCCCAAATCATAGATGATACACATCGTTTCTATGGTTATCAATTTGATGGCTACTGGATGGATATCGGTCGAATTAAAAGTTATCTTGATGTGCATCAATTCCTTTTACAGAAAACTGGAAAAAACAAGCTTTGTGGAACAAACTGCGAAAATAAAGGAGAAATTTCAAAATCAGTTCTCGGCGATGATGTAACCATTGGTAAAAATTCTAAGCTAACAGAGTGCATTATCTTTGATAATGCAATCATTGAGGATAACTGCCAGCTTTATCAATGTGTCATTGGAGAAAACGGCATGGTTCAGTCTGATTGCCATCTTCAACGGACAGTGTTAGGAGATAATGAAACCCTTTCATCAAAAACCATGCTTGATAATAAGTGTATTTGGACACAGTCAATTCCAACTGGTTATCCAAAAAAACAAATTGGAAATCCTCTTCAAACCTGACAAAAATCTAGAATCATTTGCAATCAATTTTTTATAATGAGGATTTGATTGCGAATACATGAGTTCAACTATGAATAAACATATCTTCAGAGCATATGATATTAGAGGTGTATATCAACAAGATATTGATCCTTCCCTTTTTTATCAAATCGGCCTGGCAGCAGGAACCTATGTGCGTCAGCATATCAAAGGAAGCAGCATGACCGTTGGTAATGATCTTCGTCGTTCAAGTCATCCCCTTGTATATGCATTTATCTCTGGAATCTCAGCAGCAGGCATCAATGTATCATATACCGGGACAACATCTTTCGGTCAGACCTTGTTTTCAGGATGTGAAAACAATAATGATCTCATCGCATTTGTTACTGCAAGCCATCTTCCTGCTGAATGGAATGGAGTAAAATTTTATTATGGAGATGGTGTGGGACTTCCAGAAAAAGAATTAATGAAAATTCGTGATCTTACCTTAGATCAAAAAGAAAAAGCAGTTCCCTGGGAAAATGTTGGAACAGTGAAAAATGTTGATGCCACCCAATCATATGCAGATTTCTTTGCAGAAAAATTCTCATTTGACAAATCACTTCATATCGCCGTTGACTGTGGCGGAGCCAGTATGACTCTTTCTGCACCAGCTATTTTTAAAAGACTAGGTCATGAAGTCATCCCTGTTTTTTGCCAACCTGATCCAACCTTTTCACAACGACCATCAGATCCAAAACCAGAGAATCTTAGCAAACTAATAGCTACTGTCAAAGAAAAACACTGTGATTTCGGAGTCGCCTTCGATGGCGATGGTGATCGTAGTGTCATCGTTGATGATACTGGTGCGGTGCTTTCCGCTGATCAAACAGGAATTATCCTAGGTAAACATGGTTTAAAAAAGAAGGGAACGGTTATTGCCAATGTGGAATGTTCAAAAGCAGTTTCAGAACAATTAACCCCACTTGGATTTAGTGTTAAACAGATCCAAGTTGGCCATACTTTTCTCACTCTTCATGCGAAAAAAGAAAATGCATTACTGGGAATTGAATCATCAGGACATCTTATCCTTCCCGCATATGTTCTCTTCGATGATGCTCTCGTTGTTCCCTTTAAAATCGCTGAAATCATTGATAGCATGGATACTCCTCTCAGCACTTTGCGAGAAAAAATACCGGTGTATCCGCAGGAAAAACTGGAGATACCCTGTAGTGATGAAACGAAGTTTATGGTGATAAAAAAACTCACCCAGCAGTTAAATAATCACTATTCTGATTGTAATACCATGGATGGAATCCGAGTGAATCTAGAAAAAGGTTGGGTGCTCATTCGAGCATCAAACACCAGCCCAATCATTCGGCTTACAGCAGAAGCTGATACCACTCAGCTAGCTAAAAGTATTGCCATGAAGTTCAAGGAACAAACAGAGCACTTGATTAAGAAAACAGAAAACAGTATCTGAGGGGATAACAGTGACTAAATTATTTGGAACAAACGGGATTCGGGGCGTAGTTAATGAAGAGATGACAATAGACCTTGCGAGTCATATCGGTCTTGCCTGGGGAACATATCTTCATCTACAGTATGAAAAACCCAAGGTAGCTATTGGCACTGATGCTCGGCTCTCTAATATCATGTTGAAACAGAGTGTAAGTTCAGGACTCCTTGCCACCGGTTGCAGGGTCACTGATGTTGGATTATTACCCACTCCCGCTATTCAATACACTGTTAAAACAAAAGACTTTGATTCAGGGGTGGTGATTACTGCTTCGCATAACCCACCTCAGTTCAATGGCATAAAAGGAATTGATGCCGATGGAACAGAGTTTTCTAAAAAAACCGAAGAAACAATTGAAGATATCTATTTTAAGAAAACATTCTCCCTGAAACATTGGAATCAAATCCATCGTGTTCGCATTGTTGACGTTGCTGCACAAGACTATAAAAATGCCATTATTGGACAAGTTGATAGCAATAGTATAAAGCAAAAAAAATTACATGTCGTACTTGACTGTGGCAATGGAGCTGGAGGTGTAGTTACACCAGATCTACTTTCTCAATTTGGTTGTAAGCTCACCTGTTTAAATTGCAAACCTGATGGACATTTTCCGGGTCATCCCTCAGAGCCAACACCAGAGAATCTTCAACAATTAATGAATACCATGAAAAAAACAGATGCTGATCTTGGTGTAGCTCAAGATGGAGATGCTGACCGAGCAATCTTTGTTGATGAACAAGGCCATTATGTCTGGGGAGATCAAACGCTAACATTGATGGCAGATTATATTACCAAAGAAAATAACGGGGGGACAGTTGTAACACCGGTAACCAGTTCTCGTAGTGTTGAAGAAGTGGTGACAAAAAACAATGGTAAAGTGGTGAGAACAAAGGTTGGTTCACCTATTGTTGCTCGTGAAATGATTAAACAAAACGCAGTGTTCGGTGGTGAAGAAAACGGTGGATTAATCTTTCCAAAGATGCAATTTTGCCGTGATTCAGCGATGACCATTGCAAAAATCATTGAAATCATCTGCTCTGAAAATAAATCCTTTTCCTCGCTGTTAGATAAACTTCCACGCTATGAGGTATTAAAAACAAAAATCAACTGTCCAAACCATCTGAAACAAAAGGTTTTAGAAGAAATAAAAAAACAGGTATCAAAAGAATCTCAGATCATGAATATCGATACCACCGATGGACTCAAACTCTATTACAATTCAGGATGGGTGTTAATGCGTCCATCTGGAACTGAACCCATCTTTCGGGTGTATGCAGAAGCAAAAACCTCTGGAGAAGCAAAAAAACTGGCGGATTCTTCCTTGAAAGAGGTTAAAGACATCATTAAAAACTGTAAAGAACAAAAGCAATAATTTATATCATAAATGATATTGATTATCATTGAATGTTTTCTTTGATTATGAGTGTTATCGCTTCTATTAATTCAGTGAGCTGCCAATTGTTTTCATCATCATTGATCTGTGGGAGATGAACAAAACCAACCTTGGCAGCATCTGTTTGATGATGAATAATATGAATCGACTCATAAAGAACCGCGTTACAAAGATAAAAACCAGCAAAATAGCTTTGTTCAGAAGAAAAATTTGCTTCCTTTAATCTATCAACCGATTCAGTTATCTTAATATTGGATAATAAAAGAGGCGGTCCTGAGCTGTTTACTCTTCTAATTGCTTGGAAAACATTTTCCATGTATGGATCATAGAACAAATTAAAACCAATTGATTCAACCTTAATAACTGAGGTCCCTGGAGCTAAACCAAGACAGATGATCAATACAGGCTGTTTTTCATATATCAACTTTTTTAACTTCTGTAATGCAACATCAAAATCAACCGGTAATACTGCTCCATATACGATTTTTTCATTTATCATGCTGCCGTTAAGTTGATTAGCGATGAGTTCAGAAGGATTTACTTCATGAGACGCCCAGGGTTCAAATCCAGTTACTAGAATGGTTTCAGAATCAAGGATTTCGCTTTTTTGAGAGGATACCAGTTGAAAAAAATGTGGAAGCAAAAAACAACAGATGATCAGAAAACAAAGTAAATAGATAGTCTTCTGCTTCTTTTTTTCCACCATGTAAATATTAATAGTATAAGGGATATTAAAATGTTTTTCGTTTTTTTACCGTTGTCTTTTCACATCTGAAGTTAGAAAAGAAAATACATTAATACCCCCTTCCGATTATAGTCCACTAATTATAAAGGAACGGTGGCGTTATGACACAGGAAGAAGAATTTCAAAGATATGCGACTCTTGTTGAATATTACAAAGAACAATTACAATCAATTGATCAGCAATTTTCCTATCTTCAAGCAGCAGTCATGGATTTCAATAAAGCAAAAATAACCATTGAAAAAATTGGTGAAGCTGAAGAGGGGGCAGATATACTGGTTCCAATAGGAGGAGGAACATTTTCTTTTGCAAAGGCAAAAGACACAAAAAAAATACTTACTGAAGTTGGCGCTGGCATTGTGTTAGAAAAAAACCCGGAAGAAGCAATAAAGATTCTAGACCGTCGTATTGAAGAATTACAGAAAAATCAAGAAACTCTTTCAAAAATGTCAAAAAACATTCAACAACAACTTGAAGAAGTATCAACCAAAGCACAGCAACTCCTTTCAAATAGACAATAGATGCAGGTAATCACCTCCTTTTATCAAAAAACACTATTTAGGTTTGCCTTATGTTTAAATTCCTTAAAAAGAAATTAAAAAAATTCGAAGATAAACTGGAAGCCGAATTGGATCAAGAATTACAAAAAGAACAAAAAAAGGACCGCATACATCAACCCACCCAATACACCGAGAAAACACCGGAAAAGATTCTTGAAGAATCTAGAAAAACAACACCTCAGCCGAGCCCATCAGAAAAGACCAAAAAAACAAAAACTCCTGAAAAAATTCCATCAAGAAAAGAAGACCGAGAACAACGGAGAAAACGTCGAGTCGAAGCACGAAAAAAAAGACAACAACAAGTCGATAAACAAATTGAGGAAAGCATTGAATCAGAACTAAATCATACTCTTAAAACACGGAAAAGTATCAGTAAAAAACTGGATAAAGATCAGAGAGCTACAAAACTAATTAGTGAAGAAAAACTTGATGATTTATTGTGGGAACTGGAGATTGGCTTGTTGGAATCTGATGTCGCCTATTCCGTTATAGAATCTATCAAAAATGATATCAAAGAAGAGTTAAAACATACGCCACTTCAACGAGGAAAAATTGATGAGACCATTGAATCAGTGCTTCGTCATGCCATTGAACACGTTCTTGAATCAAACAAACTCGATTTTCAGGAATTTATTGAAAAAGAAGAAAAACCAGTGGTTATCATGTTTGTGGGAGTAAATGGTAGTGGAAAAACCACTTCAATTGCTAAAATGGCGACCTCGTTGAAAAAACAAGGATTTTCCTCAGTGATGGCTGCAGGGGATACTTTTCGAGCAGGAGCTATTGAGCAATTGGAGATTCATGCCGATAAAGTTGGGGTTAAAATCATTAAACATGGACCAGGGGCAGATCCTGCTGCCGTTGCCTATGATGCCATTGAACATGCCAAAGCAAAACACAAAGATGTGGTCTTACTTGATACTGCAGGAAGGATGCAAACCAATGTTAATCTTATGGATGAGATGGATAAAATCAAACGAGTGGCTCAACCATCTCTTATTCTTTTTGTAGGCGATGCACTTGCTGGCAATGATGCGGTTGAACAAGCCAAACGATTCAATGAAATTGTTGGTATAGACGGTGTGATTCTCACCAAGGTTGATACTGATGCAAAAGGTGGAAGTGCTCTCTCCGTTGCCTATACTATTGGAAAACCCCTGTTATTTATTGGTGTTGGTCAAAAATATGAGGATCAAATTCCCTTTGATGCACGTTGGTTGATTGATAAAATATTTTCAGACTCCTAAAGGATCACGTGTTTTTAGAGAAGAATTCTCTATAGATTCTTTATTTTCTAAGTATATCTTTTCCTATTAGATAGTAATTTAGGATACAAATTATTTTTAACATATGTAATCGATAAGAATCGTTTAGAAATATATATAAACTATGAAATATAATTATATTAATGTTATTAGAACCAGCCAATCAAAAAAATGTGATTCATATGCATACAAAAATAATAAGCATACTCATCACTGTCCTTCTTATTCTTACCACTTGGATAGCTGCTGTTACAGCTGAACAAAATCAAGAGGAAAACATAACCTCACAACCAGAACAATATCTCGCATCAACAGGCCCAATTGCTGATGCTGGTGGACCATATTATGGCGTTGTACACACCCCTATTCAATTCGATGGATCAGCTAGTTATCATCCTAATGGAACCATCATATCATACGAATGGTTTTGTGGAGATGGAGAAGTAGAAACAGGTCAAACAGCAAGCCACCGTTACACAACCCCAGGAACTTACACTCTTACCCTGACCGTCAAAGATGGAGATGACAACTGTGGCACCGATACTACGCAAGTCATTGTCTCAGATGACCAACCACCCGAAGCGTTTTTCCTCACGCCAAAACAAGGATCCTTTTATTTCCGAAACAAAGAATTGTTTTCAACCAATGGAACAACGCTTGTGCTTGGACCCTGCAATATCACCATTGAAGCAAGTGATGATGTAGAGGTGCAACGAGTGGAAATATATATCGACGGTCAACGGAAACACATTGATTTTGATGAACCATATAGCTATAACTGGAAATTTGGATCGTTTTCTCACCAGATCAAAGCTATCATTTATGATACATCAAACCATGACATCACCATTGAGCAAACAGTATTTAAATGGCGATTACACCCCATTCTCATGTTACAAACCCTTTCTCTTTTAAAAGGAAACCAAAACAAAGATTTATTCTCAGGAGATGGTCAGCAAAACTCACCATCATTACTTCTTCTCAGCTTGCTTAAATTTGTTTTGAAATCCAATCAATTTGACAATCAACAAGACAATGATGTGCTAGCTCAATTACTTGAAAAAATCCTGCAAAACAATAAAAATGATTTTAATCTCTATCAATTTCTTAACAATCATCCATTAATAAGTAAAAGACTACAAAAAAACCATAAATTCATCTATAACTTAATCATGTTATCAAATGGTGAATGGTCATTAAATAACAAAGACCAGCGATTATCACTCTTTCAAAACCGAGCAGTTCTCAAAACACTGGCAACCATTTCTATCATCAAATATGTCTATGAAAAGACACAACAGCTCCCATCACTTCTTCCATCAAAAGAACCAACTGGATTTGAATCGTTCTATCAATGGGTTCGTGATCATCCATATCTTATCCTTCTTTCCGCTCTTCTTTTCATCCAACTGCTCACACGGCTTAGCAACACCTATTCAGATTCAGAAAATGATGATTTCAATGAACCAACCGAAAATAGAGTTCCTCATGCAAATGCAGGTGGTCCATACAACCAGGAAAAAGGAAAAAGTGTAATGTTTTCAGCTGCAGACAGCTATGATGAAGATGGAACCATTGTTTCCTTTGAATGGGATTTCGGGGACGGATACACCGACAGTGGTGAAACCGTTGAACACCGCTATGATTCAACAGGAACTTATCTGGTCACTCTTACGGTAACTGATGAAGATGGTGCTACATCAAATGATACCGTTACCGTGTTTATCACCGCTGAAAAAACGCAACCGCTAAATAAAGATGAACAAGAAGACATGACATTTTGGATAGTCTCAGGAGGACTTTCATCTCTTCTTCTAGCAGGAGTTGCCATATTACAATTCAGGAGGCGATTATTTGAATAACATAAATCTTTCCGAGAAAACATATCTCATATTCATATTCCTCTTCATCATACAACTCTACTATTTCTTCATTGATTTCTTTATCAACGGGCTTTTTGTCCACTACGGTTACAGTCTCGGTGGAGGAATCATGATACTAGGATTACTTCTGATTCACGGCATTATTCTTGTCGCCCTCATCTTTCTGTACATTGGGATGATACAAAAAGCAAAATGGGCAAGAAAATTCACCATTTTCTACCTTATCTGGGCATCACTTTGGGCACTTTGGGGTCTAATCGTTGCAAACAACATCATTGTTCATCTCATTTTGCTTGTAGTTTATACGATGATGATTTTTTATTTCACCACTGAGGAAGCTCAATGTTTTTTCAGAAAAATCTACCAATACGGAAAATACATCCTTTACACTCGTATGGTACAGCTGAAAAGCGGACTACAGCTCCCCATCTATTTCTTCAGTAAACATCATCCAAAAAGTGGTCATCCAACTGATCTTCCAGAAAAATATATCGTAAAGGAAAACCCACGATCACAGATGCCATATCTAAAAAAGAAAGAACCAACTCAATCAAATCAAAAACCAAAAATACCAGTGAAAACACGAGTAATCTATGTCGTCAATAACGCCAGTCATCAACCTCGGCAGGGACCCTGGACGGTAAGAACAAAACAAAAAACCATTAGTAATCATAAAACAAAACAAATGGCTATCAAAAAAGCACGACTGCTTGCCCAAAAACAACAGGGAAGGGTCATGGTGCAAAACAGTAATGGCCGATTCAGTTATGGATTCAAACCAAAACAAACACCACCCACCTAAAGCAAGGGTTACCCACTTCATCTCTTTTTTTTATGACAAAAGTTGCAAAAAGGACAGAGCTGTAAAGAAGGCTGGGTAGAAATGTACCATAACTACTTAATAAGCTAAACCACAAAATAAGGAGTGTGAGGACTGATAAAAAATGATGATCGTCGGCCAAATATCAAACCCGGAAGAAGCAAAAGAAATCGAAGCGATAACCAAATCATTTGTGGTTGGAAACCGAGCCCGTGTATTAGCATCAAAAATAAGACAAGGGGCATAAAAACAGATGACGCAATCAATATCATCAAAAAAGAAACGGAAATACAAAAAAACAGCTCCAGATCAAATCACCATCACCTGGGTTAACATATAATTTTTTTCTTTAACCTTTCAAAAACATTCTTTTTTCCACCATCATTTATATAATCATAATTTATTTCTAGATTAGATATGACCGAACCAGTAAAATCACGCAACAACATTCTTACTGATATCATCAAAGACGCAAAAAAATATCCAAAGGATTGGAAAGCCGTCTTTGGAAAGGACAGACAACTTCTTTCAAATGATTACTATCTTTTTCATCCAGACGTGGGACTCTACCTTCTAAAAGAATATCAAAAAAATCCTTTTGAACGAAAAGGAGTAGGAGGAAAAATCCAACGCCATGTTGATGAACATATCTCAAATACAATTTCCTCCTATGCAAACGATTTCGGCATCATCCAAGGAGATATCAAAAAAATTGCACATCATATCCAAAAAGGAAAGCACCCCCATGAAATCATTGATGCTGCAATACAAGGAAAAAACATGGGACTGACCATGCCTCTTCGTGGTCACGCATCAGCTTCAGATAAAACATTTCACGATCTTAGAAAAGAACTCTCCACTAAACAGCAAAGAATCGATAAAAACCTCAAAAAAAGAGCGCAAGAAGATGGATTATATACCTCATATTAACAGAGATATTCCTCGATGATTGAATCTGCATCTTTTCGTTTCTGCTGCATATCTTCTAAAAACAGACCCATTTTTTCTGCAGCTTGCTTTTTACACTGCCCACACATCCGTTCACCATTCCGACAGGTAGAATAGATTTCTTGCAACTCTTCATCATTTTTGATTAAATGATATAAAAACAATTCATAAATCATACAATCATCTGGATTACCACCTTCTTCTTTTTGCTGAGCAAGGGTGACAGCTCCACCTGTTTTTGCATGCATAATCTTTTTTCTTGCTTCATCAACAGTATCCGTTAAAAAAATAGCACTTTCTGGTTTGGAAGAAGACATTTTTTCACCAGTTAGACCAGTCATAAACCGATGAAACGTTGCAGATGGAGGAATAAATCCATAGCCATCAAAACCTGGTTCAGTTACTGCTAATGCACTGTCAATCCGAGAGATATCCTGCTCTGTTGCATCATGAAGATATAATGCTTTGTAATCAGTGATTCTTTTACGATCAGTAAAACCAAGGTTCTGAACTACCTGTTCAGCATTATCTAAAAGTGCTTCAACTTCGTTATCGGATTTGATAAACACCCCAATTTTTCCATCTTTTGTTTCCATCACATTATATAATCGATGGGATTGAGCGATATCTCTACTCAGCCGGATATGAGGATCCTGATCGACACCAACCGGGACTAACACTGGTCTAATACCACCATATTTTTCTAATTGCACGTGAAGAATATCACCTGTTTGAATCAATGGCGAGAACACGTGAGTCATATTGGTTTCACCAGAAAAACCATAGGTAGCAGTCATCTGCGACCAATTCACCTTTTTTCCCAGAAGAAACGCTAAATCTTTCACATCCTGATTCTTTGATTGAAAATAAATATGACAATTCTCCGGTTTTAAACCAAGTGCGATATAATTCTTAATGTATTCATTAATAGCAAGATCCTTTGTCTCCTTTAAACTAAAACCTCTGGTCCCATATGATTCAATATCAGCAACAGCGATAAAAATATCTGCACCAATACTTTGATAATAAATGACCTCATCGATAACCATCTTGTGGCCAAGATGCATTTTTCCAGAAGGCATCAATCCAGTTAAAATCGCCCAAGACTTGTTTTGCATAATAGCCTCAAGAACACGATGAAAACCACGATGACCAAACACTACTCCACGACGTAATAAGTGATGAGGATGATCGAGTTTTTTCCATTGATTTTTAGAAAAGGCTTCAATACCAAATTCATCTCGAAGTCGAGCATAATCTTGATAGGTTGATGAACTCCAAGGATCAATCTTCATAAGTTATCACAGGGGCAATAACATCACGATTTCAAAAAGCTTGCCATCCCATACTTATCAATCAAGGGCAAAAAATATAAAATTAAAGGACACTATGTTAGGAATTGTTGGGAGTAGGTGGACGGCTCACGGCTTTTATGCTGAGGAAAGTCCTCCCTCACTCTGAACCGAGGACCTATTCACGTAGGAGAGGCGAGAGTCTCTGCAGAGGAGCAGAAACGACACAGCCCATGAATAATGCGATGATACAAGTCTGTTGTTGAGGTCTTTATGGGATTTGATGAAACGGCCAATCTGCCCTTGGAGCAAGCCTAAATCGTGGGATCAGTTGTTCAGACTGCTCACAGGTAAGGCGCTAAGTAGAATGCCGTTTAAAACAGAAGGAGGCTTACGGCCTACACCCAACACCTT
>JAWOBC010000003.1:0-10740 GCA_046498165.1 Thermoplasmatota archaeon | reverse complement strand
CAAAGATGATGAATCAGTCATGAAAGAAGCATTTTTCTATGAAAAAATAAATGAGAAAAAGGTTCGGTGCAGGCTATGTCCACATCATTGTGTGATCGCTGAAGGAAAAAACGGTCTTTGCAAGGTAAGAAAAAATAGTGAAGGACGGCTGTACTCGCTTGTTTATAATACTCCTATTGCGCAAAGTATTGATCCTATTGAAAAAAAACCATTGTTTCATTTTTACCCAGGATCAACTGCGTTTTCCATTGCAACCGTAGGCTGTAATATGCATTGTTTACACTGTCAGAATGCTGATATTTCTCAATCAGGGCCTCATGGTTTTCCCAGCAAAGAGGTTACTGCTGAGGAAATCGTAAAAAATGCAGAAAACAGTGGATCAAAAAGTATTGCTTACACATATACGGAACCAACGATTTATTTTGAATACGCATTTGATATCGCTACCTTGGCTCAAAAGAATGGATTAAAAAATGTGTTTGTGACCAATGGCTATATTGAAACAGAAGCAATAGAAAAAATCGCTCCGGTGTTGGATGCAGCTAACATTGATCTCAAGGGAATGACTGATGAGTTTTACACAAAAATCTGTGGAGCACATCTTCGACCCGTTCTTGATGCCATCAAAACATATTATGATCTTGGAATCTGGATAGAGATCACCACGCTCATTATCCCTGGGCATAATGATGATACAAAAACGCTTACAAAAATAGCTCAGTTTATCGCTGATATTGATACCAATATTCCATGGCATGTTACCGGGTTTTATCCTACCTATAAACTCACTGATACCCCGCCTACATCTGTATCCATGTTGGAAAAAGCTGTTGACATTGGAAAAAAAGCAGGGTTAGATCATATTTATCAGGGAAACCGTGGCACCGGTGAGAACACGTTTTGTCCTCACTGTGGAAAACAACTCATCACTCGATCTGGTTTTACGGTTTCAAAAAATCTTACAGAGAAGGGAACCTGCCCACAGTGTCATACGGCTATTGCAGGAGTTCATCTTCGATAAAACCCTATTTTTTCACAGGCTGGTTAGCAGCATATCCATTCACTGATTACAATAATCATCGTATATCTAAATTTGTAAAATTTGAAAAGATACCTTTTCGTTCATTCTTTATCAATGAGTATAAATATGAGGTCGGCTAATACAATAATTAACACATGAAGAAAAAGGACAAAATACGGTTGGAACAATCCTTGTTACAGGACTTACCCTATTTTAAATACTGCTCAAAGGTTCACTAATTTTTCTGATAATACGCATCAAGCCATTTTTTAATAGTGATTCCGTATTCTGACTGCATCACTTGTTCAATCTTGTTTTTCTTTTCCGCTTCATTTTCAATGCTAGTAATTGTAAAGAATGTACGTTCTAATTCATGCTGTTTTTCATATTTCATTCGCCATTTTTCTAACTCGATCATTTTTTTGTAATCTGCGGTAAATTGAAAATCATTCATTAATAAAAATTGATGTGCTGATTCCACCGAAGTTCGATAATTGTCATCCTGGAAAGGATGCAATACTATAAGAGAAACACAATACGCCAAAGCTTTTTGTTTGATATCCTCATCAAAACGTTCCATCACAAAATCAACAACAAGGTGTAAATCACCATAATGCAAAATATGATGACGATCACTTTCATCTGTTAATTCCAATGATTTCTTGTTAATGAATATAATAACATTTTCATCCAAATAGTGAATCATGATATAATCTCAAATGAAAACCATCAATATAACATATATCATTTTCTGACAATTGACAGAAACGTTCAAAGTATCATTATATTATCATTATGAAGCCATATAACATAATTACAAACTAAGCATGCACAATAATACAGATGTTATAAAGTAAAGAAATCAATCAAAACATCAATAAAAAGAGAAAAAACCATATTTTTTTTATACATCCAAAATTGGCATTGTCTTTTTTCATTTCAGATTAGATGATTTACAGAAAAATTTATGTAGTTATAAATACTTATAAATATTTAAGGGTATTTATGACATTGAAACAGATAAGTCTTTCTATTCCAGACAATTTATTGGAAGCATCAAAGGAATATTCGAAGGAATTTGGCTATAAAAACGTTCAGGAATTCATTTTAGAACTGATAAGAAGAAAGGTCTTTATAGAAAAATTTGAGCGTTATCAGAAAATTGAAAAGGATATGAAAAAAGGAAAAAATGTCAAACGCTTTAACCAAAAAGACGCCATAGACTATCTTGAGAGCTTATAACATGGCTTACACTATTGAATTCAGTTCACAATTTGAAAAATCAATGAAGAAATTGAAGAAGAAAGATAAAGAAATGTTTTTACGAATTCAAAAAAAACTTAAAGATATTGTTCAGCATCCAACTCGTTACAAGAACCTAAAAAATGTCCTTGCAGGTTACCAAAGGATCCACTTCGGCCCCTTTGTACTTATCTTCAAAGTAGATGAAGATACGGTTAGAATAATTTCATTGGATCATCATGATAAATCATACTAATCAAGAAAATTAAAAAAAACCATATTTTTTCATTGATATCTATTTTTATAGAAATCTTTATGTGACTCTTCTACTTGGGAAGGTTCAACGGTGGAATTGTTATGCCCTATGTGAATGTAAGATTAGTTGGAAGTCTTTCTGAAAAACAAAAAGCTGATATTGCCAAACAATTTACGCAAACATTACAGGATGTTGCTGGGAAACCAGCAGAATATGTGTATGTGGTGTTTGATGAGGTCGAACGGGAAAATTGGGCGATGGCTGGAAAACTGTTCTCTGAGCGATAATCTTCATTTTTTTGAGAGCTTAAACATTAATTATCGATGATTGTGCAAAATAATTACACAACTATTAAATAGAATGAGATCAATTAAGATAACGGCCCTATTTTGATTATATCATCTAAACCATTTTTTTCTCAATAAGATGAATAACACCCAGGAATTTGGAGATAAAGACCATGTATAGATCACACAAAAAAATTAGACTCAGTGAAAATGAAATCTCCCTTCTCCTCTGTACCCTTGAAGCATCACTTGATAGCGCAAGACAGTCATATATGATAACCTCGGAAAACGAACAAATCCATGCGCTAGAAACCCAGCGGCAAAAAGCAAAACTCATCCAAAAACTCAAACAATACCTACCAGATTATGATAGCTAATCAATGCATTTCAACTGGATAATGAAAGACCATGAGCCGAGATGACCTACAAAAGACAGCCCAACAACTGCTAACAAACCTTGGCATCAAAAAGGGATCAGCTGTTCTTGATTTTGGATGTGGAAACGGAAGTTACAGTATAGCTACTGCCTATCTAGTAAACAAACAAGGTTTGGTTGTAGCGGTGGATGAATCAGAAGAAACAATAGAAAAACTTGAACAAAAAACCAAAGAAAAAAGATTTGAAAATATAACGACGTATAATCAGCTGAGTGCTATTCCCCCATCATTACATGCTACTTTTAATGTTATTCTTGCCTTTGACGTGCTTCATTATCTTGAAGAAAATAAACGAAATGAAGTCTATGGTGAATTTCATCGTCTGCTTTCTTCAGATGGTTTGCTGGTTATTCATCCGAAACATACCAAGGATAATCATCCCATGTGGCATTTTTCAACGGTTACCATTTCTGATCTTAAACACGAAATAGAAACCGTAGGTTTTCAATTTTTACAGCAAAAA
This sequence comes from Thermoplasmatota archaeon, assembly GCA_046498165.1. Taxonomy (GTDB): domain Archaea; phylum Thermoplasmatota; class E2; order DHVEG-1; family DHVEG-1; genus EX4572-165. The sequence continues at coordinate 7,034 of JAWOBC010000003.1, read as the reverse complement.
ACAGTTTCTCTCTTACATGATAATCATTTGGAACAAGGCCCCATCCTCATTCTGAAAAAAAGAACAGGAACCTGAAATAATGCACTCTATATCTTGTTCAATCATTTATCCAAAATAGGTTTCCATTCGATCAAAGGCCGTATTGATTTCTTCTTCTGAAACACAGAAGGAAAGCCGTAGATGCCCCTCCCCTTCTGGACCAAAGGCAATACCGGGTGTCGTTGAAATTTTTGCTTCCTGTAACAGGCTTTTACAAAACGAAGTAGAATCAAAGCCACCATTAGCGATAATCTTAGGAAACATAAGATAGGATCCCTCTGGTTTCTGATAAGAAAAAACTGTGTCTAATTTATCTAAGCGATTGCACATCAGATTTCGGGTTTGTAAATAATGATTTCGAAAATCTTGAATACAGTCCTGTGGTCCCTGCAATGCAGCAAGTGCAGCATATTGAGAAACAACGGGTGCACAAATAGCTAAAGGAATATGAGCTTTTGCAATCTGGGGGATAAGGCTTTCATCAGTGTGTAAATACCCGATTCTCCACCCGGTCATAGCATAACTTTTGGTAAATGTAAAGCAGCTGACCACTTGTGGTTTCATCTCTGGAATTGATCCGATACTGAAATGTTTTGCATCATCATATGTGAAATATTCATAGGCTTCATCAGTGATTACCATCAGATTATGTTCCAAAGCAATATCGGCTATTTGCCGGAGGTTTTTTTCCGAAAAAACTGCACCCGTTGGATTACTGGGTGAACAATAAAGAATCGCTTTTGTTTTCGGTGTAATCGCTTTTTCTATTCCTTCAACATCCAATGAAAAACCGTTTTCCTCATTGGTTGGAACCAATACTGGTTTTCCTGAGGCAAGAATCACTTGTCGAATATGAGTTGAATAGGTTGGTGATGGAAGGATTACTTCATCCCCTGGATCAATCAAGGCCATTATTGCAGCAGAAAGACCTTCAATAGCCCCAATGGTGACCATCACCTGTGAAGGATCAGCAGTAATATGGTTATCCCGTTTGAGTTTTTTCACAATCTCTGTGCGCAGTGCAAGCATTCCTTTGTTTTCAGAATAACCTCCTACCTTGCCATGTTGTATGGCCTCAATTGCTCCTTTTTTGATATGATCTGGTGTATCCGAGGTTGGTTTTGCCCAGGATAGAAAAGCAACATCATCCAGTTGCTTTGACAATCGAGTCATTTCATGAATGGCAGATTTTTTTATCTGTAGAATTCGATGAGATGGTCTCCAGTCTTCATTCATCTTTTTTATCTCCCTTCTTTGTGTATATTCATTTTTTTTAAGCAATTCGTTCAGCAATTTTTTCCCAAATCCTTTTGATGATCTGCGTGGTCTCATTGTTTTTATATTCCACGATTGATAATCCAGCGATTTGAGCGTCGGTAAAGGTAGAATCATAGGGTATTTCTCCCATGATATCTATCTGTTTTTGTTTAGCAATGGTTTTTATTTCCTCTGTTTTGTCTGAATTAAGATCACTTTTATTGATAAGGATTCCTGTTTTCACTCCGAAATGATCGGCGACATCAATCACTCGTTTCATATCATGAATTCCAGAGACGGTTGGTTCAGTAACGATCAAGGCAAAATCTACTCCGGTTAAGGAAGCAATAACGGGACATCCCGTTCCTGGTGCTCCATCAACAACAATGCGAGTACGATTCTTCGATAGTTCAGTTGCTTTATCCCTTACCAGTGAAACCAGTCTTCCTGTGTTTTCTTCAGCGATTCCCAAGGTTGCATGGGCCATGGGGCCAAGTCTTGTTTCAGAGATATACCATTCACCGTTTATGGCATCCTCAACCGTGATGGCATCATCTTCACAGACAATGTTACACACGCCACATCCTTCGCATTCAAAGGGATCGATTTCAAATATGTTCTCTCTTTTTTTGATGGCATGGAATCGACAGGCTTCTTTGCATTTACCACAATGAGTGCATTTTTTTTGATTGATTTCAGCGATAACTCCACCACTAAAACATCCTTTTTGCTGTATCCTTGGTTGAGTAATAAGATGTAAATCAGCTGCATCAACATCACAGTCAGCAAGCACTGGTTTTTTGGAAAGCGCGGCAAATGAAGCAGTAAGGGATGTCTTTCCTGTTCCTCCTTTTCCACTGATTACAACGAGTTCTTTTATTTTTTTTGTGATCTGCTGATCTGGTTGCTGCTGGATATCATGGGATTCTATTTTTGTTTCTTCATACTGGTTTTCATCTGGTTTTCTCACAGATCGTTTCTCATCTGCAAGTGTTTCCATCTTGGTTGAAAGCTTTTCAAATAATGTTTTGTATTCTTTTTTTCCCTCTTCAATCAGTAATCCGCCATGGGAATAGATTTCCGCAATCTTTCGATCATCAGGTATTTCACCAATGATGGTAAGTTTGGCCTTTTTGCAGTACTCTTTGAGATCATTATTTTTGTAATCTGCTCTATTGATGAGGACGACGGGTTCTATCTTTAATTTCCGGCACATGTTCACTGCTAGTTTTAAATCATGGATGCCAAAAGGGGTGGGATCAGTAACTAACACTGCGAGATCTGCTCCATGAATGCTTTCTACAGCAGGACACGCTGTGCCTGGAGGGGAATCAATGATGTTGATTGCTTCTTTTTGTTGATCTTTCACTTGTTGAATTAAGCGTGGAGACATGCCTCCCTCCCCTGTTTCTAGTAATGCATAGGTGATAGGCATTCCATCAGCTGTTCCTTTGATGATCTCGCCGATCTTTTTTTCATCTTCTATGATGGCATCTGTGGGACAAACGATGGAACATGCTCCGCAGACATGGCAGAGTTCAGGGAAAAAAAGGATTTTTTCTTTTACTAAGGCAATGGCATTATAGGAGCATGCTTCAACGCATTTACCACAAGCGATACATTTGTTCTCATCAGCACCAACAGGTGCAGTAATGGTAACATTTTTTTCTTGCTTTATTTCGGGTTTGAGAAACAGATGACCATTTGGTTCTTCCACATCACAATCTAGATAGGCCACTGATTTTCCTTTCAACTGTAATGCTTTGGCGATATTGGTAGCAATCAGTGTTTTTCCTGTTCCCCCTTTCCCACTGGCAATAACAATAGTTTTCATGTTTTTTTCTCCTACATATTATGGATTAGATGATAGTATGATTAGATAAATCACAACTCTTCTTTTTGTAACTGAATGATTTTCAATGAATGAAGAAATTGTTTTGTTTTTCTTTTCATTGATTCATACTCCAAAAAAGAGGTGTTTGTATTGCAGTAAATCAGCAATAAATTTACTCTTTATAAATTCTCTGACAAAAGCTGTTAACAATCAACGAAAAAATAAGTACATTTGTTATGAAATTGTAGATGTTTGTTGATGCAATATTTTTGGCTTTAATGAAAAATATGGATCCTTCTTTTTTTTCAGCTATTTTTTTCTTCCAAATGATTTACCAATAAATGAATAATAATCGAAATATAATAAAAATTTTTCAACGTTAATCATATATGATTAATATTTTTCATCGAGACCTTTATTTACTAGAAGAAGATGCCTAATCAGAAAAATAAGGTGAAATCATGAAAAACTATGATGTTGTGGTTATCGGTGGCAGCGCATCTGGAATCGCCACGGCAATCACTGGAAAAAATGCTTATCCTAAGAAATCATTTTTGATCATCAGAAAAGAACAACATGCCATTGTTCCCTGTGGCATTCCCTATATTTTCGGATCCTTACATGAAACAGAAAAAGACATGATCTCCGATGAGATATTTAAGAAAAACAACATTGATGTAAAAATCGATGAAGTTACTAGTGTCAATACGGAAAAGAAAACCTGTACAACCAAAGATGGAACCGAAATTGAGTTTGAAAAACTAGTTCTTGCAACGGGTTCTGAAGCCCATGTTCCCTCATGGCTGAAAGGAACAGAAAAAGAAAATGTGTTTATCATTCCAAAAGATAAATGTTACTTGGATAATCTTTTAACAACATTAGAAAAAGCCAAAAAAATTGTGACCATTGGTGGTGGATTCATTGGAGTGGAAACCTCTGATGAACTCCGTAAAACTGGCAAAGAAGTCATCATTGTGGAAAAACTACCTCATATTCTTGGAACCGCCTTTGATGATGAAATCTGTGAACATGTTGAATCAAAACTCAAAGAAAGAAAAGTTGAATTTAAAACCGGTGTCGGGGTATCAAAAATCCTTGGTGATAAAAAAACAACTGGTGTTGAACTTGAGAATGGTGAGACCATTGATGCTGATGCCGTGTTATTAACCATGGGTTATCATCCAAACACGGATCTTGCTGTTGAAATGGGATTATCCGTTAATGAAAAAGGATTCATTCATGTTGATGAATACATGCATACGAATAATCATGATATCATGGCCGTTGGCGATTGCGCGGAAAAACGTGATTTTATCACCAGAAAGATTAGCACCACCATGCTTGCATCAACAGCTTGTGCTGAAGCACGAATTGCAGGAATGAACCTGTTTCGGTTATCCGCCATGAAAACATTCAGTGGCACGATTGCTATTTTTTCAACTGCTCTAGGAGACACCGGGTATGGTGTTGCTGGTGTGACAGAAAAAACGGCGACTCGTGAACAATTTGATGTAGTCACTGGATCTTTTACTGGTGTGGATAAACATCCAGGAACCATGCCTGGGGTGCAGAAACAAACCGTTAAACTCATCGCTGCTCGTGAAGGAGGCCTTGTGCTTGGTGGAGAAGTCATTGGTGGTATTAGCACTGGTGAACTCACTAACATCATTGGCTTTATCATTCAAAATAAAATGACCGTGAACAATATTCTCACCGCTCAAATTGGCACTCATCCCTTGGTAACGGCACCACCTACGGCCTATCCATTGATCAAGGCAGCCGAAGTCATTGCCCGAAAACTCTAAAAACAAGACTGTATCCTGTAATAATGAAGGGATAAAAAACGAATCAGGAAATTGAAAGATATATTCAGTATTATCAATCCTCCTTGGGAAAAAAAGTTGCACAGATTGAAGCACAAATCATCTCCAAATACACTCCATCAAATGCAATGCTTCTCAGTATTGGATCGGGACCAGGAATCATTGAAACGGATGTGCATCGGATGCGGGAGGATATAACAGTTATTACTCTTGATTGCAATCCTAATATGACTAAAAGAATCCCTCTTTCTCTTCAACCAGTTCTTGCAGATGGACAGCATCTTCCCTTTTCGTTTAATACCTTTGATATGGTGGTCTGCATCACCTCATTGGAATTCATGAAACATCCGGAAGAAACCATCAAACAAATCGTTGATATTCTCAAACCAAAGGGAATATTGCTTGCTTTGATGTTGAATCCTGATTCTACCTATGTCCAACAAAAAATGCAGACGTCAAATTCTTATATTGGAACTCATCTAAAACAACAGAGCCTGGATCAAATCACTGATGCAGTTTCTCATTGGTTCAGAAAAATAACATCAGATGATGATTTGAAAAAAGATTTCGATAAAAAAAAGGAGGAATCTCTTCTCATTAAGCATCGTCTAAAGATTTTGAAGGCAATAAAATGAATGATGAACAAAAAAACATCGTCTTTGGCCCTGTCCCATCAAGAAGACTGGGTAAAAGCCTTGGCATCAACAATATTCCACCAAAATATTGTACCTATGCCTGTATCTACTGTCAACTGGGAAGAACCCCACATATGCAGATAAAACGAGAATCATTCTATGATACTAATGAGATTATTGATCAGGTAAAAGAAAAAATCAAAAAAACAAAAGAAAAAAAGGAACACATTGATTATCTCACGGTTGTACCTGATGGAGAACCCACACTTGACATTAACCTTGGCAGCCTTATTAAAAAACTTAAGCAGTTCTCATTTCCAGTTGCAGTGATTACTAATGCATCTTTACTTTATCGTGAGGATGTTAGAAATGATCTTTTTTCCGCTGATTGGATCAGTGTTAAAATCGATGCAATCCGTGCGAACACCTGGAAAAGAGTTGATCGACCACATGGAAAACTCGATCATCAACAAATCCTTGAGGGAATAACCCGTTTTTCTAAACAGTTTACTGGTGATCTCTGCACAGAAACCATGCTTATTGATACTGTTAATGATGATCCAATTGAGCTTCAACAATTAGCTTCATTCATCAAAGAATTACAGCCAAAAACAAGTTACTTATCCATTCCCACTCGTCCTCCTGCTGAATCCAGCGTGCAACCTGCTTCAGAAAAAACACTTGCCTATGCATATCAACAATTTACCAATAGAAAGATTCCCACGGAATATCTCATTGGATATGAAGGAAATGCATTTGCGTTCACTGGTGATGCCGAGCAGGATATCTTAAGTATCACCGCGGTTCATCCCATGCGTCAGGATGCAATTGATCAATTTCTTAAAAAAGCACATGAGGATGTTTCACTGATCAATCGATTACTAAAACAACAAAAACTAGTGAAACATACATTAAACAAGACCACATTCTACTCTCGAAAAATCCCGGAAAGGTGAAAAAAGAATATGAACATAACCATAAAACAAGTGCACGGTCTTACCTTTATAGCCAAAGGTGAATCAAATCATTGGGTAAATATTGATGGACCAAAACAATTCAATGGCTCAGAAGCAGCCAGTCGACCCATGGAACTCTTGCTTATGTCACTGGGAAGCTGTACGGGTAGTGATGTAGTAACTATTCTTCAGAAAAAACGAGCAGCTTTTGAGAAAATGGAAATCATGGTCACCGGTGAACGAAAACAGGATCATCCAAAGGTTTTTACTTCAATTCATGTGGAATACATTTTTTATGGTGATGATTTAGAAGAAAAAGATGTAAAACGAGCTATTGAATTATCACAAAACAAGTATTGCCCGGTTTCAGCTATGCTTAAAGAAAGCTGTAAGCTATCCTATTCCTATCAAATAAAAACAACGCAATGAATATTAAGAAAAAAGAAAATAAAAAGAAAAAAGGGAGATGAGATTGTTTTATCCAATAGTA
>JAWOBC010000015.1:0-3311 GCA_046498165.1 Thermoplasmatota archaeon | reverse complement strand
TTCAGAAAATTGAAAACGAAAAAAAGGGAAGCTAAAACAATGGGAACATTGAAGGATTGGAAGGAAAAAGGGTATTTCTTTGATTTAAACTGGATGAAAACCTTTGGAAGAACCATTCCAACCTTGTTGTTTCTTGGTTTACGTCATCCATTACTAGTAATCAATGCCAATAAAGGATGTAAGGATGGTCCATTGAATCTTCGTCCAAAAAAACTTCCCTATACGATTCCGAAATATGATTCAGAGATGAAGCATGCGGTTTCCAATGATCGCTATCTTCGCCCTACGTTTCTTTGTAACCCATTGGAACCAGAAATCATTGCCATGGCGCATCAGTTTGGTGCCTTCAAGGTCTCTGATTGGGATTTTGCTGAACGGGTGTATCGTTTTGTTAACACCATGGTTCGTATTGATTTCTCTCCACCAAAAACTGCTGCTGAATGTTTAAAAAGAGGGCATGGAACTTGTATTGATAAGTTGAATTTGTTTAATGCATTATGTCGAGCTGCAGGAATTAAGACTCGGTATCGATTATATAGTTTTCAGGGGGTGGAACAATTATATAATATTTATGTTGCAGCGGATCCTTTGGTGAAAAAATGGGTTGATACTCTGAATTTTTTTGTGTTACATGGGAGCGCTGAGGCATTTATCGATGGAGCATGGCGGATTGCTGATGTGTCTGCTGATTTTTATCATGCCCCGCCACAGGGTATTCCTATCCCTCATTTTGGTGAGGATCCTGCGGATTTATGGATTAAACCGGCTCATGGGATCTGGCAGCCGGAAGGGCTTCCTATTGGTTTTAAGTTTTTTATGACGCTTCCTTTTTTGATGTTTCGTGGAACTGGTCGAGCTATCAATAAAAACATTCAATCAAATTATGAAGAAGGAAGACGGATGATGAAATCCATGGATTTTGATGAGTATGATAAAAAGATACGCAAGACCTATAAACCCCATTGGCATGATTCCGCGCGGAAGGCTAGTAGGGTCTTGGATAAAATTTAAGTGGTTTTTTTATGCTTCTGCTTGTATCATTGTTCCATCAGGATGTAAAAATGGAGAGACCTCTTTTCCGGATTGATATCGTTGATATATAGCACAGTTTTTTCTGTTTTCGGAGAAACAATAGTGTTTTGCCATTTGATTTAACCCATTGATATCCATTTGAAATTGATCAGTGGGAATATCTAGATGCATTTCTATACATTGTTTTGCAAATGTACATACCTTCTCTGGATAAGTGATTGTTTTATAGAAAATACAATCTACATATTCTTCTGAATCACAGAAATCAAAATCTGAGAAATTGACTAGGCCTTTAAATTGGGAGATACAGGTTCTAGTGAAATCTTCATATAATGGGCAACTCATCTTTTCAACCATCCACTGTGAAAGAAGTTGTTTTGAGCTTAAGTAGTTTACTACATCAAAAAATGGGAGCAAAAATATTTTAAAACCATGTTTGTTAAAGAGCATTGCATAAATTGATGCGCTCATGAGGATGAGGTTCAATTGATTGAAGGTGGAATTGTAAAAGATGAAAAGAATTGGAGTGTTAACTGGTGGGGGTGACTGCCCAGGGTTAAATGCGGTTATTCGAGCAGTGGTTCGAGCCAGTATTCAATATGAATGGGATATTGTTGGTATTCGCAATGGTTGGAAGGGTCTTATTGATGGAGAAATAGAGCTATTAACTGATTATGCGGTTTCTGGTATTCTTCCTAAAGGAGGGACGATTCTTGGTTCTTCTCGGACGAATCCATATAAGAATGCTGAGGATGTGCAAAAGGTTAAAGATAATTTGAAACGGTTTGGACTAGAGGCAATTGTTGCTATTGGTGGTGATGATACCTTAGGTGTTGCCTTAAAGCTTTTTGAGGAAGGTATTCCTGTTGTGGGTGTGCCAAAGACCATTGATAATGATATTTCTGGAACAGATTACACTTTTGGTTTTGATACGGCTATCTCTATTGTCACCAGTGCCATTGATCGATTGCATACTACTGCTGAATCCCATCATCGGGTAATCGTAGTAGAGGTGATGGGTCGGCATGCTGGTTGGATTGCAACTGTGGCTGGTATTGCTGGTGGTGCTGATGAGATTTTGATTCCTGAGGTGCCTTTTGATATTGATCAGGTCTGTAAACATTTGCAGGCTCGTTATGATAAGGGGAAGACTTTTAGTATTGTAGTGGTAGCTGAGGGGGCGAAACCCAAAGAGGGTGGAATGGTGGTGACGCAGTCTGATGAAAAAGATGAGTTTGGTCATGTGCGTCTTGGTGGTATTGCTCATTCTCTTGCTCGTGAGATCGAGGATAGATTAGATGTTGATACAAGGGTGACGATTCTTGGTCATGTGCAACGTGGTGGCACGCCAACGGCTCATGATCGGGTGCTTGCCACTCGGTTTGGTGTGAAAGCAGTGGAGTTGATTAAAGAGGAGAAATTTGGGATGATGACCGCACTTCAGGGTGATGATATTGTGCCAGTGACCTTGAAGGAAGCAGTGGCGGAATCAAAAACAGTGAAAATGGAATTGTATGATATAGCATCTATCTTTTTCGGTCGATAACAAGTTTTCCTAAATCGTTCTCTGATACGGTTTTTCTTTAGGGGAAAGCCTTTATATTTGGGTGCTGGTATTCAGGAACTGTATCTGAAATGGGGACTGTGATTGTCTCAACAGATTGAAGAGGTAACGAGTGAACATGTCTTTGAAAAAAGAGTTATTATCCAAAATGACGTTGCAGCAGTTAAAGGAACTAGCGCAGAAGAAAGGTATTTCGTTTTCATTAAATGAAACACAGCAGGAGTATTATGCTGATTGGGATGAACGGGATCAGATGATTGATCTCCTCACGGATAATAAGGATGTTTCAATTGGTGAGATCGAGCGGCATATTAAATCTTCAAGAGATTGATTTTTTTGATTTAAAAAAATCTTTTTTTTCTGTTTATCGGTGCATGTTTACCTCATTTTTTTCGCAATAGCTGTTGATTGGACAGATACTGCAATGTGGTGAAACCGGTGTACATATGGTTTGTCCGAAGGTGACGAATAGATGATTAAAATTCTTCCAATATGTTTTCGGTAGGATTTTTTTGAGTTGTTGTTCTGTTTCCTCTGGTGTTTTGGTGTTTATCCATCCGATGCGGTTGGGTATGCGATGGCAATGGGTATCAATAGCTAGAGAAGTAGGATTGTTATGTCCATAGGTCATAACGATGTTTGCTGTTTTTCTTCCCACTCCTTTTAGTGAGAGTAATTCACTGAATTCTTTGGGCACCTTGCCATCATAATCAGT
>JAWOBC010000118.1:0-4981 GCA_046498165.1 Thermoplasmatota archaeon | reverse complement strand
TTGAGTGCCTTATGTAATGCCCAAGCGTTCCAGGTCTCTGGGTCGTTGATTGCGTCTCTCAAGATGGTCACGTCTGGTTCGTCTAGGTTCTCAAGTAGCTTATTTACCGAACAGGGATATTTTCTTTTCTTCGGTTGGATACCTTCAAGAACCAAGAACCAACCTCGCTAACTGTTCAATCTTGCCGGGGCGGTAACCGCTGAAGGTCAAGCCCTCGGTCTGCACTATTGGGGCAGAGGTCAAGCCTACTTCCCTAAACTGTTCTACTAGCTCAGGGTGCTGCTCTAGGTTGATGGTGTCGAATACTACGCCCTTCTTCTCAAAGGTGCGAGCGACTGATCTACACGCCATACAGTTCGGCGTTGTGTAAAGAATGACTTTCTTCATGATTCTCCTCTAATTAGTTTCACTAGGTCAATTTTTGTGAATGGTTCTAAGTCTGAGTTTGTGATCGAGCCACGCTAAACGAATAAAAAAAAGAAAGGAAAAATGTTGTTTGTGTTATCCAATGTATTTTAGATCCTCTGGTTTTTCTTTTGTTGTTGATTCTATTTCTTTGAGTTGTTGAGCGATTTGCTCGATTTCTTTTGCTTTATCTTCAAGTGCGGAGAGATCAACATCGATTTTGGTAATACTCATCAGTACATTCAGTACTGCTTTTGCACTTTTTGGATCAACAAGATAACCAGGTGTTTCACCCATGAAACAGGTTCCTTTGAATTTACGCAGTTTTCCCAGGCCAAGTAAAAGACCACTGGCACCAACGATTCCTCCACCGGGTTCATTTTTCTTAAAGACGGCACCATGTTTTTTCATTTCTTTCACGAGTTTTTTATGGGTAGTGGCACACAGCACTTGTGGTTCTTCTATTTCATGACCCAGGCCGTAGCCACCAAGGGTAAATAAGTCTTTTACACCAATATCTTCTGCTAATGTAAGGATATGATCTACAAGTTCATATTGTCCCTGTGAGGATAATCCTTGATAATCACCAGTAACTAATACGAGATCCCGTTGATTTTTTTTCGCTTTCTTCCAGTAATAAAACTCGTTTTTCACTAGATCAATGGTCCCATCTGGGTTAATAAAAACTTGTGGTGGAAAATCCTTGCAGTAAAACTCAGCGAATTTGGTAGCATTGACACTATCAATAAGATGTTCAACGGCGAGTTTACCCACGTTACCAATGCCGGGGAGTCCTTCAATGAGAAGAGGATTAGTAAGTTTTGGTACTTTTTTTATATGACGAACCGTTACAAATTCCATGATTTATTCTTCACCTTTTTGTTGTCTTTTTAATGTTCTTCGATATGTTCCATAGGGGTCCTGAGGAGAAAATCGTGCTGGATGATTTATAATCGTTTTTTCATTGCATCGTGGACAACGATTTTGAAGGGTATATTCATCGCAGTGTTTACAATAATATAACGATACCATTTATTCATCCATTTTCCGATGAAATGTTATTTGTCCATCATGCTCGCTTAGTATTTTTTCAGCACGATCAACTGCTTTTTTCATTTCATCTTCAGCGATTTTATAATCTGGTGCTTTCACTGTGATGGTATAATGAGGTGCAGCGATATAATGAACGTCTATTTCGACATCATCAAATTCACTTTCTTCAGCTTTTGATAATGCCTGTTGAATATAATTAATACCATCTGGAAGGTAAGAATGTATATCAAGATGCCCAGTGATTTCTACAAATTGTATGGCGATGTTATCTTTAGCAATGCGTACAAAAGGTTCTAACCAATCACCGGTGAATCCATCTGATTTTAGGATTTCTGGGTCATAGGCTGCTTCTTCAAATGCTTCGTATAACGATCCATATTGTTGTACGAGTTTTTCACCAAAATCATCAAAACAATCATCAATGGTTCTGTCCAGTTCTTTCGCTAGCATTTCTAGGAGTCTAGCTGCTTTCCGGTTGTTTTTCCATTCCTTGATTTTTTCTCGTTTCTGATGATCATTAACCCGTTTGAGTGATAGATCAACATGACCTTTGGATTTATCAATGCTCATTACTTTACAGACCACTTTTTGTTTTTCTTTAATATGATTTCGTATTCGTTTCACCCAACCACTCGCAATTTCAGCGATATGGATGAAACCTTCACGGTCTGGATATTCATCTAGGGAAACAAATGCACCATAATTTTGAACTTTGACGACGGTGCCGACAATAAATTCTCCTTCTTCAGGGTATTCTTTTTTTAACATGATTTGAACCTAAGGTGTTATTCAAGTACTTCTAAAACTTCGCCTTTAATATCTGCTTTTCCACCTTTTGGTACTGCAAGTTTACTTCCACAGATATGACATGATACCACTGAACTTGGTTTGTTGAACAACACTTGTTCATTTTCACAGTCCTTACAGCGGACTTTTATAAATTTACTAGTTGGTTTCTTCATGAATCATCACTTATTCCACTTCAAATTTTTTTGCCCGTTGAGTTGGTGGCTGATGGCTTTTCTTACAAGTAACACAAGTTAACTTTAATGGAATCCTCCGACTGGTTTTCTCTCTTCCCTCTGGTTTTGGTCTTGGAAAACCACGGTATCCTCTCATGACACGGCGAAATCGACGTTGCCCTTGCTTCATCTCACTTGCTTTTCTTTTTTTCACCCGGTGAACCTCATGTTCCGTGTGTTTTTTGCAGGTAGGACAATACGTCTTGATTTTTCTGGGTTTTTTCATAGCTAACTCCTTTTCGCAGTTATTAGGTTTTGAAGGTAATAAGGAGGTAATATAAAAAGGTAAGCAAATACAACAGAGCACCAAGCTTTGTTTTTCGTTATTATTTTGTTTGCTGATGCAGTTTTTGCGCTACATGTCTTTTCACCAGCATTTCTGCCATGTCTTCCCGAATGGAAAGAATATCTCCTTTATTAAGATGATATGTTTTACTATCTGTTCCAACAAAAGAGGGCATTTCCTTTAGGACTCTGATGATGGGATGTGTATTCTTTTTTCTTTCATCTGGCTTTGTTTCCTTTTCCTTATTTACCGAGTCCTGTTGTTGAACAGTTTCTTTTTCTTTACTTGTTGATTCATGGTGTTGATGAGTTTGTTTTTGTTGATTACTGATGTCCTTTTTTTCAGATGCTGGTTGATTCTTTGTTGAGGATGTTTTCTTTTCAGGTACCCTTGTTTTTTGATCAAATAGAGCATTTCGGGTATCAAAAATGAGCTGAAGAAGGTTATCAAAAAAACTTTTTTCTTCTTGAACCATGTTTTTAACGGGTGGTGATCCACCACGGGCTTTGGAAACTGCTGCAAGAATAATTTTTTTCTCCCGGTGTTCATAGATATTCTGAGCAATTTTTGTTATATTCTGCAGTTCCTCATGTAACAGCATTTGTTTCTGTGGAGTGTTTTCTTTTTCTAATCGATTCTGCAATCGATTTAAATAAGAAGCTAGCTCTTTATAAAAGGCATTATCGACATGAGTTAATGTAGGTGATTGCCGTTCACTTTGTTGAATTTTACGCAGTATTTTATAGCTTAATCCTTCTGTGTCCATACTGTCTAATTCAGGGTGTATATTGTCTGTGTTTGATAAATGTTGAGTCTTTTTCAGCCATAAACTATAGAAACCCATTTGTGGATATAATCTCTAAAAAAAAGATGGATGAGTGTGAGGTTGATGGATGCCACAGATTTCTGTTAATGATGTGATTATTAATTATCATAGCATTGGGTCTGGGGAACCAATTATATTAATCGCGGGTCTTGGTTTGGATCATATGTGCTGGTTGTATCAGATTCCTTTTTTACAACAATATTTCAAGGTGATTGTTTTTGATAATCGAGGAATGGGGAAAAGCAGTGCTTCTTCAGAATCGTATTCTATTAAGATGATGGCTGATGATACCGTTGCTCTGTTACAATCCCTTGGAATCAATAAAGCTCATGTTCTGGGGTATTCCATGGGTGGAATGATTGCTCAGGAGGTTGCAATTAATTACCCTCAACGAGTTAAGAAATTGATTCTTTGTTCTACCTTTGCGAAACATCAACCGTTCTACCAAATGATACGGTCAAATATTAAGGAGTTGTTATCTATAAATATGAAGAATGGATTGGAAGGTTTCACTCATTCTTTGTCTTTTTCTACTCTGTATGAGTTGTTTATTCAACAGATTTTTTCAAAGGAGTTTCTCAAAACAAACCTTGAGATAGTAATGCATACCTTCAGTCAGTATCTATCAACTGATACCTATGTGGAAACGTTTTTCAAACAACTCTATGCTATTTATCAACATGATACCATTGATCGATTACCGCAGATTGCTGCTGAAACCATGATTATTGCAGGTGATTCAGATACACTCGTTCCTCTTGATTGTGCTACAGTGCTTGCTAATAACATTCCTCAATCATCATTGAAAACCATAAAACAGGCTGATCATGTCTTTCATATTGAACAACCAGATCGATTTAATCATCTTATTTTTGAATTTCTCTCAAAACAACATAAACAATAAATGATTGCCTAGCTATGAATGGTTGCCAGTCTTTTCCCAATTAAAAGCACTGCAAGATAAGTTGGAACCTCATTTATTCCTTGTTTTAATTGAAAATGTTGTTTCTTCATAGTAATTGATAATGATGTGTTTATATCGATGTTGACTGGATCATCTGAAAAAACCACAGTATCAGCAAGAGGATCAAATGTTTTTAGTTCATCAAGAGTAACCGGTGTTACTTGTAAACCGGTTTTCCCATGAAGGGAGAAGGGAAGTCGTATTAATCGTTTCACATCACAGGTCACTGGTTCATCGGTTTCACCAGATGCAAAGGAAACAGCGGTTTTACGAAGAGCATTATTTAAAAAAAACCGTCTGATCGTGGTTGATTGATCAAGTTGTCCTTTTTTAATCCGTTGTATCCGTTCTTCTGAAAGATCATTTAATAGTTTCTCAGCGGTTTGTTTGCTCACGCCGTATTCTTTTAGTTTCTCCATGGGTTT
>JAWOBC010000004.1:0-34305 GCA_046498165.1 Thermoplasmatota archaeon | reverse complement strand
TACTTACGTTGATGAAAGAGTTTAGTAAGTAGATTTCCTATGGTTTGTATTCCTTGTCCTGCTTCACCAGCAATGACCAGGGAGATATCTTGATCTTGGTTTGTCATTATTTTTCCTCAAAAAAAGAAAGAGAAAAAGAGTATTTTTTAGTTTTTATTCTGCCAGAGGCCATGCACATTGCAGTATTCCCGAGCTTCAACGTTTTCTGCGGTGATGCAGAAAAGTGCCTGTGGTTTATCATCAGGTTTGAGAAATTGTCGATAGATTTTTCCATCAGCGATAAGCTGAATCCATTCAATGTAGTGTTTTTCTTCCATAGGATGATCCTGGTTTTGTCCGATTTTAACAAGGATTCCTTCATCGGTGTGTTCAATGTAGGGCACATGTTTTTCTGTTGATGCATCCTCTGTTTGTGGTTCTTGTTTCTGCATAGGTTCACCACAGCAGACGAGTTCTCCTACGCCGGTATGAAGAACTTCTATGATGTTTCCACAAATGTTGCATTTATATATTTCTTTTAATTCCGTCATTTTTTTTCCTCACCATATTTTTTTAATAGTTTTCTGCTAAGATTTCATAATAGCTTTGAGGGTGTTGACAGGCAGGACACATGTTTGGTGGTTCGTTTCCTTCATAGATGAATCCGCAGTTTCGACATTTCCATTTCATGGTTTTCTCTCGTTTGAAGACTTTGTTTTCTTTCACATTTGCATGTAGTGTTCGGTAGCGTTTTTCATGTTGTGCTTCTACTTGTGCAATGTTTCGGAAGCTCTGAGCGATTTCAGGAAAGCCTTCATCTTCAGCGATTTGTCCAAAATCTGGGTAGAGCGTGCCCCATTCCAGTTTTTCTCCTTCTGCCGCAGCAAGCAGGTTTTCCTCAGTGGTTCCTATGGTACCTGCAGGGTAGTCCGCAGTGATTTCTACCATTCCTCCTTGCAGGTGTTTGAAAAAGACTTTTGCGTGTTCTTTTTCATTTTCTGCGGTTTCTTCAAAGATTGCTGCGATTTGTTCATATCCTTCTTTTTTTGCTTGTTTGGCAAAATAGGTATACCGGTTGCGTGCTTGGCTTTCTCCAGCAAATGCTTTTAATAGGTTTTGTTCTGTTTGTGTTCCTTTTAAATCAGCCATCGTTTTTTCACCTCATTTTCTTGTTTTAGGGCCCAGCATGGATCATGGGCCAGTAGACATCTGATTGTTCAAACCATTCCATGCTTTCTTTTTCTTGTTTCAAGGTATGGTAATGCCCAGTTTCCATATCCGCAAAATAATGAAGCATGTTTTTGATGGTTTTATCTTCGTAGCGATCAGAAAGACCTAGATAGAAATCACAAGCGGCTTGTTCAGCCTGCATGGCTTGGCTGAGAACTTCACTAATCGGGATGTGTTCATCTTCTGGAATGGTTACTTCTGGGAGTGGCACCGGGCTTTTCGTAGGTAGTTTCAAGGTTTTATCTGGGTATTCGGCATAATAAAGATCAGTGATGTATTGTTTGTGTTTGAGTTCTTCAGAGGCAAGAAACTGAAATTTATCTTTCATCAGTCCATTTTTAACATGCTGCGCTAGTTTTGTATAGACGGTGTTGCTTTCTTCTTCGCTTTTGATTGCGGCCAGCAGTAATGCTTCTAGATCATAGTTTGTTAAATCCATTGTTTTTTTCCCCTATTCTATTTTAATCAAGTAATCGTTTTTCCCCACTTATTGATTGGATCTGTGTGATATCCTGACTTGCTTCCAGGCAACCCAAATAGGCACCGTTTTCATCACGAAGGGCATAGTATTCGATTAGTATTTTATGGTTTTTTTTATCATCGAGTTTCATATCGATAAAGAATTGAGCGGTTTCTCTTTCGCCTTGTTTCATTTCCGTAATGATTTGTTCTACTTTTGCCAGGCTTTTTTGTGGATGACAGTTTCGTACATCTTTTCCGGCCACGTTTTCTGGTCGTTTGAAAACCCGGGTATGATGTTTGTTCCAAGCAAGTACCTTATCGTCTTTGTCAAGAACTGATATCTGCAGGGGCATGGTTTCTAACACAGCTTCTGTGAGTTGTTTATTAAGTGATCCGATCATGATTGATTCCTCTTTAGCTACCTTTTTTTATGCTCCTTCCTCTGTTTGTTGTGCAGTGATATCACCGTTGTATTGACGTTGACCAAGTTCTCGGTCTAGCATAAAAAGACCGTTGCCGTTGTCCCCGATGAGTTTGAGTTTTTGCACGATTTCATCAGCGGAGTCTTCTTCTTCGACTTGTTCATCGATAAACCATTGCAGCATGTTCATACTTGCTCGGTCTTTTTCTTTTTCCGCAACATCAGCAAGATTTTCGATTAAGCCTGTTACTTTTTGTTCATGTTTGTAGGTTTCTTCAAAGACGTGAAGCGGTGAATCCCATTTGGTGGGTACTTCATCGATGGCAGAGAGTTTTACCTGTCCACCACGTTCTACTACATGGTTGTAGAATCGCATGGCATGATTGATTTCTTCTTGAGCTTGTGCCTGCATCCAATTTGAAAAACCACTCAGGCTCTTTGAGTCAAAATAGGAGGCCATGGAAAGATACAGATAGGCTGACCAGAGTTCAGCGTTGATTTGTTTGTTGATTGCTTTTTCCATTGATTTTTTCATCATATTATCTTTTCACCTCATTTTTATCGGGTTATTTTTTTATTTAACTGGTTTATGGCAGAACCACCAGTCGTAGCATTCATATTCTTTTTTGCGTTTTTCTGCTGTTTTGGTATCTGTTGCAGGTGGAATGATGACGCGATCTTTGATGAGTTCATTGTTTGGCCAGTTTGCTGGAATGGCAACACCTTCTTTTTCGGATGTTTGAAATCCTTTGATCATCCGCAGAAATTCATCCATGTTTCTACCGAGTTCTTGTGGATAATAGAGAATTGCTCGGATGATTCCTTTTGGATCCATGATAAAGACTGCGCGAACGGTGTTGGTTCCTTTGTTTGGATGGATAAGACCAAGTTTGTTTGCTACTCCACCGGTATCAGCGATAATGGGAAATTGGATTTCTAGATCAAGGTTGTCTTTGATCCATTCCTCCCATTTGATATGACTGAAGACTTGATCTACGCTGAGACCAATGAGTTCAGTATTGAGCTTTTTAAATGCAGGGTAGCGTTTTTGAAACGCATAGAATTCAGTGGTACATACCGGTGTGAAATCAGCTGGATGACTGAAGAGAATAAACCATTTCCCTTTGAAATCATCAGGTAATTTCATTGTTCCTTCTGTGGTTTGTACTTTTAATGTTGGGAATTTATCCCCTATCAGGGGCATTTTTGTTTCTTCATCCATTGTTTTTTTCCTCCAATTTTTTTTATGTTACTCTTTTTTGATTTTTTTTGCTAGTTTTTTTCCAATGTTTTTGATATCCCCCAGGTCTTTTTCTTGGGGGATATAGTTAATATTCAGGCTTTTTTCAGGAAAATCCCATGATAAGCCATCGAGCGTGTTTTCGATAAGTTTAATTGCTTGACCACCCCATCCATAGGATCCAAACACAAAACCAGTTCGTTTTTGTGGCCGTAGTCCTTTTAAATACGTTAGAAAACCACTAATGCTGGGAAGCATGTTGTTGTTTAGGGTGGGTGATCCAATACAGATGAGTTCAGCTTCAAGGATATCAGTGACGATTTCTGAATTAGGTGTTTTTTGTACATGTCGTAACCGGACATTGATACCTTGCTCTTCTAGACCTGAGAGAAGTGCATACGCCATTTTCTCTGTTGATCCCCACATGGTATCATAAAGGATGATCGCAGTTGGTTTTGTTTGATTTGTTGACCAGGTTTGATAGAGATTGATGATATCCTTGACATGTTTTTTCCAGATGATACCATGGCTGGGAGCAATCAAATCAAAATCTAGTGAAGAGAGTGCCTGTAAAGCTTTTTGCACCTGACTATTGTAAGGCAATACGATATTTGCATAGTATGTTGCTGCTTCTTCTTTGAGTATTCCCCAGTCGAGTTGATCATCGAATCGTTGGCTGCTGGCTATATGTTGACCAAAGGCATCATTGGGAAACAAAATCTTATCGGTTTTGCTATAGGTGACCATGGAATCTGGCCAATGAACCATGGGAATAGATACAAAATCAAGGGTTCTTTTGCCGATGGAAAGTGGTTCTTCACCATCTACGACATGAAAGTTCCAGTTTTTGTGGTAATGTTTCTTTAGACCTCGTTCTCCATTTTTTGAGGTTACTAAGGTAGCATCTGGCATCATGTCCATGATTTTCGGCAGGCTTCCTGAGTGATCCATTTCCACATGATTGGAAACAACGATATCGATGTCTTTTAAATCAACTACTGATGAGATACGTTCTTTTAGTTCATCGATTAGATAGTGTTTTACTGTATCAATGAGCGTAATTTTTTCATCAATGATGAGGTATGCATTATAGGTTGAGCCACGTGGGGTGATGTAGCCATGGAAATTCCGTAGATTCCAGTCTATCCCACCAACCCAGTAGACATTTGGTTTGATTTCAACTGCTTTCATTTGATGTTCCTTCCTTGTTTATTGTTTTTCAAAAGCGTCTTTTCCGGCTCCACATACAGGGCAGACCCAATCATCTGGAACCTGGTCAAACGGTGTTCCTGGTTTAACATCATTATCTGGGTCTCCTTGTTCTGGGTCGTAAATATAGCCACAGACAGTGCATACATATTTATCCATTGTTTTTTCCTCCATATTTTTTTCTTTTTCTGATGGTGCACCTTGATAGGTTGGTGCATTTTTTGGTGATAATCCACCCTTCACAGTATGATAATATTCATAGGTCATTGGTTCTGCATCTGTTAAGAGTTCAGCATTTCTTACCTCCCCGATGAATATTGTGTGAGTGCCAACATCTACTTTATTTATTAATGTTACTTCGATGTAGGAAATGGTGTGATCGGTGATGATAGGAATCATACTTTTGTTTTGAATGCAGGTGACATGTTCCATTTTATTTGTTGTTCTACCGCATTTAAAGCCAAAGGTGCCAATAAGGCTCATTGGTGTTTCTTTATCAAGGATTGAGATAGTAAATTTGTTGCTCTTTGATATAATTTCATGGGTGTAGTTTTCCTTGTTTATGCTTGTAGCAAGTATTGGTGGATCTGCGGTGATTTGCATAATGGCATTGGCGATTTGTCCATTTGCTTTGTTGTTATGTTGGGAGCAGATGATGTATAAGCCATATGATATTTTTTGTAATGCCTTTTTATTCGTTTTGTTTTCCCCCTTGTTTGCTTAGGCAGTCTTTGCAGATTCCTTTGAAGTAGCCGTGTACTTCATCAATATGATGGCCTTTGTTCGTCACTTTTTTTTTGATTTTTTCTACATTTGGGCATTGAAAATGGATATCATAGACCGTTCCACAGTTTTTACAGATGAAATGATGATGCATCTCGGTGTTGATATCATAGCGGTGTTCTGTTGGGCAAATAGTGAGTTGTGATATGATCCCTGTTTTAGTAAGGGTTTCAAGATTGTTATAAACGGTTGTTTTTGAGAGGGAGGGAGTTGTTTTTTTGAGATGATCATAGATTTCCTCTGCTGTTGGATGGGTATGATGGGTATTGAGGTATTTCAGAATGAAGAGGCGTTGTGGGGTGATTTTGAGGTTATTTTGTTTGAGGAGGTTAACTATTTGTTCCAATTGATCCACCATATCTAATATTAATTACTTTTTTGTAATCATTACAATTTAACATGCAATACAATAATGGTATAAATAGTTTTTGGCCCCATAGTTTTTTTCGCATGAGAAAGCAAAAAAACCAAGATATCAATCCTACCATTTTATATAAAAATAATCAATACGAAAAAAGGTTACCATGGCCTATGAAACAGTTTCTCTAAACATCGATGATGCTTGTGCTACGATAACCCTGAATCGACCAGATCGCCTGAATTCATTTGATATGAAACTCGGAGAGGAACTCTACGAATTATTACAACAGGTTTCCTCAGATAAAACGATAAAAATTGTTATCCTCAGGGGAGTTGGAAAGGGGTTCTGCGCAGGTGGAGATGTAAAGGAAATGCACAGAGCTACAAACAAACCTCAATTTCTCCGAGATCTTACAAAATCTATTCATCGTTGCGTGTTAACCATGAGATCCATGGAAAAACCAGTGATTGCAGCAGTGAATGGAGCAGCATTTGGAGCAGGTTTTTCTTTGATGCTTGCTTGCGATATTATCATTGCAAATAAAAAAGCAAAATTTGGCACTGCGTTTATTGGGATAGGGTTGGCTCCGGGATGTGGAACCCAATTATTAACCAAAATCGTTGGATATCAAAAGGCTTGTGAATTTATTCTTACATCCAAAGTGTTCTCAGCAGAAAAAGCCCATCAACTTGGAATCATCAACCAAATCGTTGACGATGCAGAGTTCGATAATGAAATAAAAAAATATGTTGATATTTTTCTAAATTTTCCATCGGTTGCAGTAGGAAAAGCAAAGATGCTCATTAATAAAAGTCTAGATAATAGTATGGAACAACATCTTGAACTAGAAAGTTTGACGGCAGCATTTACAGCAGGAACAGATGATTTCTCAGAAGGTGTTGCTGCTTTTGTTGAAAAACGGAAACCGAAATTTAAAGGAAAATAGAAAATCTCGCTTATTGTCGATTGAAACTTGAGAAAAATTTATGTATTTCACTTTCATCGATTAGGCCTAAGACAGATGATTCATTAAAGGTAAATTCTGGGGAAACATTATGGCATACGAAACATTGGAACTAAAACGAAGCGAAGAAACCGTTACCATTTTTTTAAATCGACCAGAGGTTCATAATGCAATGAATGAACCATTAATGAAAGAATTAATTGATTGTTTTAAAGAGTTAGAACATGATAAAAATTGCCGAGCAATCATTCTCACAGGGAAAGGTAAGTCATTTTGCGCTGGAGCTGATTTGAACTGGATGAAAAGCATGGTTGATTATTCAAAAGAAGAAAATATCAAAGATAGTAATTTACTTTTAGATCTTTATGATTTTATTTATCATTGTCCGAAACCGGTGATAGCTAAAATTAATGGTCATGCATTTGGCGGTGGTCTTGGTCTGTTTGCAGTTTGTGACCTTGCAATAGCTGTTCCGGAATGTAAATTTGCTTTTAGCGAAGCCAAACTTGGGATAATACCATCTGTTATTTCCACATTCATTGCCCGGCGGATTATTGGTATTGCTCATATGCGCCGTTTATTTATCACAGGTGAACGATTCACAAGCATTGATGCCCAGAGGTTTGGGTTGATTGATATGGTTTCTTCCAAAGAAGAAATCGATGATAACGTGCAAAAATATTGTTCTATTCTAAAATCATCTGGACCAAAAGCAATCATTGAAATAAAAAAACTCATCGATAATTATGAAAATCTTTCCATTGAAGAATACAAAAAGCATACCGTTGAAAAAATTGCTGAATTACGTATTTCAAAGGAAGGTCAAGAGGGAATCAATGCATTTCTAGAGAAAAGAAAAGCCAACTGGAGTGAATAACTGTGTTTAAAAAAATTCTCATTGCGAATCGTGGAGAAATCGCTGTTCGGATCATCAAAGCCTGTCAGGAACTAGGAATTCAAACCATTGCAATCTACTCAGATGTAGATAAAAAAGCACCACATGTTCTCCTTGCTGATGAAACAGTTTGTCTTGGTGATCCAACACCGGTTGAAAGCTATTTAAATATTCCAAAAATCATTAAAATTGCAAAGGAAAAAGAAGCTGAAGCCATCCATCCAGGGTATGGTTTTTTAGCAGAAAACCCTGATTTTGCGGAAACCTGTAACAAGGCAGGAATTAAATTTATTGGTCCTTCTCCAAAGGTCATTAGTTTGATGGGTGATAAAATTGCTGCGAAGAAAACCATGCAGAAAGCTAAGGTTCCGGTTATACCTGGTTATCATGGATCAAAACAGGATGATGATGCCTTGGTTGAGGAAGGGAAAAAAATCGGTTTTCCTCTGTTGGTAAAGGCTGCTGCTGGCGGCGGCGGTAAAGGAATGCGGATTGTTAAAACCAAAGATGATCTTCTTGAAGCAATTGAGGGTGCGAAACGTGAATCAAAATCTTCTTTTGGTGATGACAATGTTTTTCTTGAGAAATATCTTGATAAACCTCGCCACATTGAATTTCAAATCCTTGCTGATGAACAAGGTAACACCATTCATTTATTTGAACGGGAATGTTCAATCCAGCGTCGTCATCAGAAGATCATTGAGGAATCACCTTCCCCAGTGATGACCGATGAGCTTCGTGAAAAAATGGGCGAATCTGCGGTGCGTGCTGCGAAAGCAGTTGGCTATGAGAATGCCGGTACCGTTGAGTTCATGGTGGATAAGGATCTTAATTATTATTTTATGGAGATGAACACCCGTCTTCAAGTGGAACATCCAATCACTGAAATGACCACGGGAATTGATCTGGTAAAATGGCAGCTTCGTATTGCAGACAATGAACCATTAACCTTGAAACAAAAAGATTTGGTACAACGGGGTCATGCTATTGAATGCCGGATTTATGCTGAGGATGCAGAAAATGGTTTTCTTCCTAGTGTGGGAATGCTTAAAAAAGTTGAGGAACCAAATGGACCTAACATCCGAGTTGATTCTGGAATTATTTCCAATATTCAGGTCTCAGCTTATTATGATCCAATGCTTTCGAAACTAATTGTTTCAGCTGAAAACAGAGCAGAAGCAATCAAAAAAATGATTTGGGCGCTTTCTCATTATGCCGTGCTTGGTATCACTTCCAACATATCGTTTTTAAAAAAAGTAATCGAACATGAACAGTTTCAAAAAGGAAATACGACCACGCATTTTATTGATAATTATTTCAAGGATTGGACCATTACTAAAAAGGGGCTACCAGTGGAAGCAATTATTGCATTAGCAGTCTATGATTCCATGCATTCTACGAAGGAGGAAATCGTTCGCTACAAAGAAGCTGATCCTCATTCCCCTTGGAAACATATGGGAAGATGGCGAGTGAGCGGGGAGGCATAAGCTATGTTTATCAATTACGAACATAAGAATAATGTATACAGTGTGACCATTGAACGGCGGAAGGATACTTATTTTGTTACCTATGATAACACAGAATATAAGGTGAATCCAGAGGAAATCAAACCTGGTCATTTAAAAATTCAAGTAGGAGATCAGTTAATCAAAGCAATTGTCACAGAAGGCGAACATGAAAAATTTGTTTTTATTGATGGTAACGTGTTCAAAGTAAAACCAGTGGAGCTTACCGGTCGAAAGAAGAAAGGTAAAAAGGAAAGCGATAAAAGTGATCTTGATTCACCGATTTCAGGCAAAATTGTGAATGTGAAAGTAAAAACTAATGATACGGTGAAAAAGGGCGATGTGTTGATAGTTATTGAGGCTATGAAGATGGAGTATTTAATTCGAGCGCCATATAAAGGTAAAGTGAAAAAGATTCATTTCAAGAAAAATGATCAAGTTGAAATTGGTCAGACGACTATCGAAATTAAGAAAAAATAGGAGAGGAAATCAGCTATGGATGTCATTGAAAGTAGCATTGATACAGAGAGTAAGCAGTTTAAGGATAATTATGCACATTATGAGAAGCTTGTAAAAAATCTTAAGGATAATATTTCTCAGGCTCAGATGGGTGGTGGTAAAGAAAAAATAAAGCTTCATAAAAGTAGGAATAAAATGCTTGCTCGTGAGCGTATTGATGCGTTGCTTGATCCGGATACTCCATTCATGGAGTTTAACCCATTGGCTGCTTATGGAATGTATAAAGATAAGGCTCCTTGTGCAGGTATTGTCACCGGTATTGGTATTATCCATGGCCGGGAGGTTGTTATTGTTGCTAATGATGCAACGGTTACTGGTGGAACATATTATCCAATGACGGTGAAGAAACATTTACGAGCTCAAAAAATCGCTTTGGAAAACAATCTTCCTTGTATTTATTTGGTGGATTCTGGTGGAGCGTTTCTTCCTATGCAGGATGAGGTGTTTCCTGATAGAGAGCATTTCGGCCGTATTTTTTATAATCAAGCGATGATGTCTTCAAAGAATATCCCTCAGATTTCAGCGGTGATGGGTTCTTGCACTGCTGGTGGTGCGTATGTTCCGGCCATGAGCGATGAAAGCATCATCGTGAAAGGCACAGGTACCATTTTTCTTGGTGGACCTCCCTTGGTAAAAGCTGCTACGGGTGAAGAGGTTAGTGCTGAGGATCTTGGTGGAGCTGATGTACATTGTAAGGAAAGCGGGGTGTCAGATCATTATGCTCATGATGACTCTGAGGCAATTCATATAGTACGAAGTATCGTTGAAAACTTGAATCGACCAGCAAAAACATATCTTGATATTCATAAACCAGAGGAACCTGCTTATGATATTAAAGAAATATATGGCATTATCCCAAAGGATTCACGGAAACCATTTGAAGTTAGGGAAATCATCGCCCGTATTGTAGATGGATCAAAGTTCCATGAGTTCAAAGCATTGTATGGACCAACTATTGTTTGTGGGTTTGCTCGTATCATGGGCTATCCCGTGGGCATTCTTGCCAATAACGGGGTGTTGTTTTCTGAATCCGCTTTGAAGGGATCTCATTTCATTGAAATGTGTTGTCAACGCAAGATCCCATTGGTCTTTTTGCAGAATATTACGGGTTTTATGGTTGGACGAAAATATGAATCTGGCGGTATCGCAAAAGATGGGGCAAAAATGGTTAATGCGGTTGCAACAGCAAATGTTCCTAAGTTTACTGTTCTTATTGGTGGATCCTTTGGTGCTGGTAATTATGGAATGTGTGGACGAGCCTATGAGCCTCGTCAGTTGTGGATGTGGCCAAATTCACGTATTTCGGTGATGGGGGGGCAGCAAGCAGCTACTGTGTTGTTAACGGTGAAACGTGATCAGATGTGGCGGAAGGGAAAAGAATTAAGCAAAAAAGAGGAAAAAAATATCACTGAACCTATTCTTGAAAAATATGAGCAGGAAGGCAGTCCTTATTATAGTACAGCCCGAATTTGGGATGATGGTATTATTGATCCCGTGGACACTCGGATGGTGCTTGGTCTTGGTATTTCAGCAGCGTTAAACGCACCGATTCCCAATTGGAGCCCAGGCATTTTTAGAATGTAAAAAACTTATCTTTGTCTTCCCAAGACATTTTATTCATAAGAGGATTTGGTCAGCTGGTTGGCCGGATCATCTTTTTTTAGTTATCAAGTTTCTCTGTTGGGATTGGATGATATAAAACAGTGTGAACATCTAATTTTTGTGAGGTTTTTCCTCTAATGCGACTAAGTATTTTGATCATGAACCATTCAATGCTGAATTTAAAATCAATTTTTTCCCAAAATCGAGCGATGACATACCATGTTGCAAGAACACTGAAGAGAAACAAGAGATCTGCGAAAACATTATAGGGAAATGGGTCGACAAATAAGAAAGTAAAAAGTTTTGCCCAGAGTACAGCTATGATTGATTCAAACACAAACATGGTGAGAGTTATCATGCTGAATCTTCTAAAAAACACGGTTCGTTTGGCTCGTTTCAGTCGTTTCTCAAAAGAACAATAATCATAGCGAACGATCACCAGTGTCATGACCAAGATCATAAGCATTAAGTTAAAGGCAACCATGCTAATTGGCCAATAGGTCAGGGTGAGATCTGGTATACCAAATATTCCAAGGAATAGAAGTGAAACAAGTAACATTCCAATGGTAGCAATGAATCCTATGTTGAGCATATGTTTTTTGGTCGGTTTTGTTGTAAGTAACAATCCAAAGATAACGCCAAAAAAGGGAATAGCCGCCATGGGAATAAGGCCAAATTGTCCTCTAAAGAGCCATGAAAGTAGAATCGCTGGGATAAGATTGTTTTGTTCAACAAGCAAAAGAATAATGGATTCCGTTGATGGATAGATAAATGGTCTGATGATGAGAAAAACAATTGCTAATCCAATAAACATAGCAGCGGTTCTTTTAATGTTTTTATGTCCGTTGTTTCTCCATAAAAAGAACAAGATCAAATTTATCAACAAGCCTGATAAGCCAATAAGAAGAAGTGTCCCTGAGTTAAGAAACATAAATATGTTTGGGATGGTGAGTTGACCAGTTTCAATTGTGCCACAGAGAAGTGATCGATAGATGTTTCCATCCAGAGGGATGAAATGAATGAAAAAAATCATGTTGATAAGATGAACAATGACGATGAGCGCATAACTAATCATCCTCTGAAAAAGGGTTTTTGTAAGAGGTTTTCCTTTTTCGAGTTGATGATAAACGAGAGTGGTGTTTGTAGCTGCGGACATCATGGAAAACAGAGGACCCCACATCGCTAAAATAAGCAATGGAAACATCAGAGCAATCAGCCAGATTGGGAGAAGGTCGATGTAATCATAGTTTGCTTGAAAAATGATGAGAAGAACCGCATGGATGAAAACCACATAAAAGATGAGAAAACCTCTAAGGACGTCTAAAGAAAGTATTCTGTTCATGATTGTTTTCATTCCTTGTGTTCTGAATGGTTGATCTCTGAGAGAATCATCTTAGTTGCTTTTGGAATGGCTTCTGCGATATTAGGGCTAATTTTTTCAGTGAATTCAACAGGTGTTTCATGCAGGACGATTCCAATGATAATAATTTCTTTTGGAATGTTTTCTTCCCCTAGTTTTGTAGCAAGTTGTATTGCTTCAGCAAGACTAACATCATGAGGATTACAGGAATGAACAGTTGCACAATCATGAATGCTTAATCGTTTGACTGAGCCAAGGGGTGCTTGTCTATCATAGATAGCATCAATAAGAATCGCTTTTTGAAATCCCTTGATGATATCAAGAAGATTCATTCCACCAGTCATTGCTTCTTCAAAAACGATATCATTGTTTGTTATCCTTTTTTTAAGGATTTGGAGGATTTTTATGCCGATACCATCATCACCAAGTATGGGATTGCCGATTCCGAGAAGTATGGTTTTCATATTTGAGCTGTTTTTATTGTTTATAGGTTTTGTACAGATTTTTCTGATTGTCATAGATATCAATTTGCATGGGCATACCACCAGGTAATGCATGAGTAGCACAGGCAAAACAGGGATCATAAGCGCGAAAGGCCATTTCCACCTGGTTGAGAATACCATCATCTACTTTTCCATTTTTGATGACTCCTTTCGCTGCATCACGAACGGACATGGTAATAGCTCCAGCATTATTCGTAGTGGCCACAATCAAGTTTGCTTTATCAACCATGCCGTGTTCATTGAGTTTATAATGATGAATCAGTGTTCCCCGTGCTGCTTCTACAACTCCATATCCCTCCCCAGGTTCTCCCACCGGGTTTCGGATGTTTTTTGAGGTAATGATAGAATCCGTGATCAGTTCTTTTGCTCTTTCAGTTACATAAAGAAGTTCAATAAGCCGTGCCCAGTGAAAGGCAAGAGTTGAGTTAATTGGTGTACCACCAAAGGTGTCATACATTTTTTTGTAGGCTTTATCAGCCTTTGATGTTGCCATGCCTTTTGAAGCATTGAGTCTTCCCAGAGGACCTACTCGGTAGATTCCACTGTTTTCTCCATCAGAAAGTCCTTTCCACCCGATTTTTTTGATGTAGGGAAATTTCATGTAACTCCATTCTTCGACATGTTCATCGATGTGATCATGATATTGTTGAACCGGAAATTTCAGATATTCTTCTCCTTTTTGATCAGTGATTCGTATTTGTCCATCATAGAAATTAAGTTGATCGTTGTCATCCACAAGTCCCATATTATAGGTGTTGAGTTGATAGGGATCACTTTTGATCATGGATACATAATCCTTGTTTTCCAAAATGATATCATTAAAGAGTTTTAATGAGAACTCTGCGAATTTGATACTGGAATCAACCATTTTTTTGATGTCATCGACTTCATCTTTGTTGAGCCCTTTTGAGACACCACCGGGCAGACCGCAGACGGGATGAGTTGCTTTTCCTCCAAGAATAGCAGTGATTTTTTGCCCATATGATCGATGTTTGATGACTTCTTTACCTATATCAAGACCTGCTTTTTCGATAACGCCGAGGATATTTCGTTGAGCTGCTGGTGCATCTGGTCCAACCACAAAATCTGGTCCACCAAGATAGTAGAAATGAAGGATGTGATCATAAATAACATAACCACAGTACATGAGTTCCCGGAGTTTTTTAGCTGCCTCGGGTGGTTCAACATTAAATGCATCATCAAGAGCTTTGGTTGCAGCAAAATGATGAGCAACTGGGCACACTCCACAGATACGAGAGGTGATCTGAGGCATATCCTCAGCACATCGTGCCTGACAGAATCGTTCAAAGCCTCTAAGCTCAGGGATTTGAAGATAAGCATTTTCAACGTTTCCTTTGTCATTAAGAAAGATGTTTATTTTCCCATGTCCTTCTAGTCGGGTAATGGGATCAATGGTTATGGTTTTCATTTTTTCACCTTCCGGTTGATAATTGCTTTGGGCAATCCATATTTGTAAAAGATTCCAATGGGATCTCTAATTTTTTCTATCAAATCATTGAGTTCATCTTCAGTCATATCTTCTTCATGATCTACGCCAATGATTGATGCTAATGCAGATATCATTTTCGCTCCTTGATCCAGAGATTGTGGTGTTGGTCCACCACAGCCAGTGCAGGGCATGTTTGCATCAAGACAACGTGCATCACAGCCTCCACGGGTTGCAGGACCCAGGCAGATGATTCCTTGTTCAAGCAGGCATTTCTCAGGATCAATATCTGTTGTTTCATAGACACGTTTAATGTCGTTGAGCATTTTTTCTGATCGTTCTCGAGGGCATTCATCACAGACTGATTTCATTGGTGCAAGCACTGATCCTTTCTTTGGAAGTTTTCCTTCAAGGATAGCAGTGACTGCGTTGAGGATGAGTTTTGTTGGTGGTGGACAGCCGGGGAGGTAGTAGTCTACATCAACGGTTTGATCCAGGCTTTTCACGGTATCATAAAACTCTGGGAGGGTCAGGATGCCTTCTTTGACCTTTGTTTTTGTTTTGGGAACAATTTTTTCTTTGTTTTCAGTTGAAGGATTATCTAAATACGCGGTTTCAAAGACTTCTTTTTTATCAGCAACATTTGCTAGACCCGGGATGCCACCATGAGTGGCACAGGCTCCAAAAGCAACAAGAACCTTTGATTTTTTTCGAAGAAGTTTTGCTAGTTCCTCCTGTTCCGTGGTTCGTATCGCTCCATTGAAAAAGCAGACATCAATATAATTATCCTTCATTTGTTCAACATCATGGTATTTGAAATCCATGGCAACAGGCCAGAAAAGGATTTCAGCGTTTTCTGCAACATCTAGGATTTTTTCATCGATGTCAAGCACGGCGATTTCACAGCCACCACAGCTTGCAGCCCAGTAAAACGCAAATCGTGGTTTCTTTGTTTTTTTCGCACTCATTATTTCACCTCTTTTTTCAAGGTGCATGGACCTAGTTTTTTGAGTTCATCGACGAATTCAGTGACGACATCAGCAAATTTTTGTCCTTCTGAAGCTGATACATATTCAAATCGGACGCGTTTTTCATCGATACCGAGTTGATCCATGAGTTTTTTCAGGAGAAGGGTTCTTCTTTTTGTTTTATAATTTCCTGTTTGATAATGACAATCCCCTGGATGACAGCCGGCGATTAATACTCCATCTGCACCTTCCTTGAGTGCACTAAGAATAAAGGATGTATCTACTCGTCCAGAGCACATCACCCGGATGGACCGCACATTTGGTGGATATTTAATCCGACTTGTTCCTGCTAGATCTGATCCAGCATATGAACACCAATTACAAAGAAATGCAATAATATTTGGTTCGAATTCTTTTTCTTTTGCCATACGCTTCAATCCTCCTCCTTTGCATAAGCATGTATCATCGCCAGGAGTTGTTTATCATTGAATCCTCGTTGTTGCATGGCTCCTGATGGACAGGCAACAACACAAGCACCACAACCCATGCAGAGTGTTTCATTGACTTTTGCAATTGTGGTATCATCTTTTTGTTTTTCAAGTTCAATGGCATCATAGGGACAGATGGAGATACAGGTTGCACAACCTGAACAAAGGTCTTCATCGACCACTGAAATGTAAGGCTCGGTTTCATATTCTTTTTTGGAGAGAATGTTTGCTGCTCTGCTTGCAGCGCCACTGGCATGAGCAACGGAATCCTGAATGTCTTTTGGTCCTTGACAGGATCCAGCGATAAAGATTCCGCTGGTAAAGGTATCCATAGGACGTAGTTTTGGATGTGCTTCTAACAAAAATCCATCAGCACTCTGTGAAATCCGTAGGATTCTAGAAAATGTCTCCGTATCTTCACGTGGAACAAGCGCAGGTACAAGAACCACAAGATCAGAGGTGATTTCAAAGAGTTTGTTTGTTATGGTATCAAAAATATCAATAATAAGACCTTTTTCGCTGTTTCGTACCTCTGAGGGCCGTCCCCGAAAAAGATTCACATTCATCCCTCGGATTTTCCGGTAGAATTCTTCATAACCTTTACCAAAACTTCGAATATCGGTGTAGCAGATGTTAAGTTCTACGTCATCTCCAAGTTTTTCGTTGAGAAGATATATTTGTTTGAGGGCGCTCATACAGCCAATGCGGCAGCACCAGGAACATGCGGTTTCATCTCTACTTCCAACACAGAGTACATAGGTCACACTTTTTGGTTTTTCTGCATTTGATGGACAAACAATTTTTCCATCGGTGGGACCAGCAGAGTTAATGAGTCGTTCCATTTCCATGCTAGTGATGACATCTTCTGAGGTACGGTAACTGTATTCATGTAATGCTGAGGGATCTAACACATCATAACCTGTTGCAACAACAATAACACCAACATTTATGTCAACAATGGTATCTTGTTGATTGAAATCAATACATTTCTCTGGACAGGCTTCCACGCAGAGTGGACCACTACCACATTTGCCTTTGGTAAGCATTAAACAAGTATCCTTGTCAATGGTATATTTCGGTGGAACAGCTTGTGCATAGGGAATGTAAATTGCACTGCGTTTCCCCATACCCATATCAAATTCACTGATGATACGATCATGGAGTCTGCATGCTTCTGCACAGTCACCACAGCCCTTGCATTTATCCAGTTGGACATAGCGAGCTTTTTTGTTCACGGTCACCTTGTAATTGCCTATGGTTCCATCGACATTGCTGACTTCTGCATAAGTGATGAGTTCAATGTTTGGATGGGAAAAAACTTCTTTCATTTTTGGGGTGAGGATACATCCAGAGCAGTCAAGCGTGGGAAAGGTTTTATCAAGTTGAGCCATGCGTCCGCCGATACTAGGCGTTTTTTCCACGAGATAGACTTGGTGTCCATCTTCAGCAAGATCCAGTGCTGACTGAATGCCAGCGATTCCTCCTCCGATGACCATTGCTTTTGGGATGACTTTTACTTTTGGTGGTTCAAGTGATTCTAGTAATCGTGCTTTGGCAACGGCTCCTTTTAATATTTTTTTGGCTTTTTCTGTTGCGATTTTTGGATCATCATGGATCCAGGAGCATTGCTCCCGGATGTTTGCGATTTCTAGATTAAATGGATTAAGACCTCCATCTTTGATGATGCCACGAAACGTTGTTTCATGCATCCGAGGTGAACAGGATGCAGTGACCACTGCATCAAGCTTGTATTTTTTGATGGTATCTTTAATCAGGGTTGCTCCTGCTTCTGAGCAGATGTATTTATAGGTTTTACTGACCACTACATCATCTAATGTTTCTGCATATTCTGAGAGTTTTTTCACATCTACTTTGGATGCAATGTTTTCTCCGCAGTGACAGATAAAGACACCGATTTTTTTGTTCATGGTGAGCTCCCCCCAATAGTAATGCTTTGAATAGGACTTTGATTCAGGGTGAAACCAAGTTTTTCTTTATCGATTCCTAGAGCAGCTCCGAGGAGTTGTGTTAAATAAAAAACAGGAACATCAAGGGTTTCTGCAACTGTTTTTCCTGCTTGTTTTTGTTTTTGATCGAATTGTCGATGACACCAGGGGCAGACATCTACAAAGGCATCGAACCCTTGTGCTTTTACTTGTTGTAGTTTCTGACCGGTTTTAGTTAATGCTGATTCTGGTAGGTTTGCATTAAGCAGACCACCGCAGCAATCAAGTTTTTCTGGGTACTCTTTTGGTTCTGCTCCAATGGCTTTGAGGATGATTTCCATTTTTTGAGGGTTTTCTGAATCAACGGGTCGACCGATTTCTTTAGGTCGGATGAGATGACAGCCGTAATGTGTTGCTAGTTTCATTTCATCTAGTGGTTGTTTCACCTTTTTTTTGATGACTTCTGGGGTTACAACATCATGGAGGAGATCAACGGTGTGAACGATTTCTGCTGTTCCTTGGTAGCTAAGATCTTCATCTGATAAATAGGTGTTAATCCGTTTCTTCATGTCTTCATCAGAGTCAAGGACATGTTTGCATTCACTCAGACCGTGATGGCAGATAGAGCAGGGTGCAAAGATGTCATGACCTTGTTGTTCAGCCAGCGCAATATTTCGAGCTGAAAGAGCAAGAGTCAGCATTTGATTAACGCTTTTCAGTGGTGTACCGCAACAGGAGAAACCTTTAACGTCGACCAGTTCAATATCTAGATGTGGAAAAACTTCCCGGATGGAGAGTTCATAGGCGTATTGTTCTGTTTGCATCACACAACCTGGGTAAAAAACATATTTTTTCATAGGATTGCACCTTTTTTTATATTTTCTCCATTGCTAATTTTGATAAAAATTGTTGAAATGTGCTTGCATCCTGTGGTTTGCTGAGTGCTGGCAGTCCGAGATCATCCCGTTTTACGGTTTTGTTATCAATGGTGCTCATTTCTTTTTCATCTTGTAAGAGACCCATGGATAGAACAAATTGTAGCATAGTTGAATAATTGCCAGGTATTTGATTTCCTCGTGCTACGACCATGTTTTTTAATGCAAATAAAATATCAACAGGTGCCACTTTTTGTGGGCAGCGTTCTCTGCATTTAAAACAGCTCATACAGGTCCAGATGATATCTGAGTTCACCATTTCATCGATTAAGCCTCGTTTGAGAAGGGCTACGATATTATGGGGTTCTAGTTCTAGGAGTTTGTGTGCTTCGCAACCTGAGGTGCATTTTGCACATTGGAAGCAGTAAGCTGATGCTTCATCTTGTAGTTTTTTTAATCTAGTATTTATTTCTTCCTTTAGTTCTGTTTGTGATTCGCCCATAGAAGTTAAATCAACAATACTCAAATGGATAACCTCCTTGATTTTTTATGATTATATGAATGGCTTTGTGGCCAAGTTGAATAATTGCTTGTGTTCATTGTTGAGAAATCAAGTTTATTTATAAGATTGTTGCCCTTTGGTCTAATCAGGAACTACTTTATAAAATCTCCCAACTTTTTTTCGGCAATTGATAAAAAATAAGCATTATCCATCGGCAAAAATAATGTCATATGTGATTTTCTTATCATGCATATGATCTATGTTGATCCATTCACAACGCTGGTTATTAAAATAATGTGATAAGACTGTCCTGAATTACTCTTTAAGGGAAAACACCCATTCGCACCATAAATCATCAGGGTGATCATCAGGAGGACAAACATTGCAGGTGAGGTTGATATCAGGATTGAATTCTTTTGCAAAAGAGGTTAAAAATCCTTTTCGAACGGGTTTGCAGCCAAATTCTCCCAGCCCTTTATTGATTCGTGTGTTTTGCACCCGGCATTTTACATTTCGAATGATACCTACTCCGTTTTTTTCTTCGATTTCTTTGTCTTCAAGATCAATGGTCCATCCTGAATAACGGAGAGCGTTGATCATATCAGATAGGCTATCACCAGTAATGTCGAATAATTTCTTTATTTTCCGGGCTTCTATTTTTCCCATGACCTCCCAGACTCTTCGGTCGATTTCCGTTGCTACCTCGGTTCCATATGTTTCTTCGATAAACATGTAGTAAAAGCCGTCAACAGCCCACATGTTTCGTAGATGCATGAACACGAAATCAGCAAGTTTTTCCTTGGGAATGTCTTCAATTAATGCTCGATCTTTTTCTCGGTCCATAGTTTTCTACCTTCATCCAATATGTATATTAAAAGATTAAATAATAAAAAAAGAAAGAATAAGAAGTATTATTCCATCTTCTCCTTTATCGCCGTAGTAAGTTTTGGGAGAACATTGTATAAATCTCCAACGATACCATAATCCGCGGAGTTAAAGATCAATGCTTCAGGATCTTTGTTGACTGCGACGACAACGCCTGAATCTCTCATTCCCGCAATATGCTGTATTTGTCCTGAGATTCCTGCTGCTATGTAAAGCTGTGGTTTTACTTTATGACCCGAAAGACCGATCCAGTGTTCCTCAG
This sequence comes from Thermoplasmatota archaeon, assembly GCA_046498165.1. Classification (GTDB taxonomy): domain Archaea; phylum Thermoplasmatota; class E2; order DHVEG-1; family DHVEG-1; genus EX4572-165. The sequence goes on along the minus strand of JAWOBC010000004.1, from coordinate 13,899 downwards.
GTAGCCATTTCAGATCTGCAGCAATGGGTCTGCTGCAGCCAACGGTTTTTCCTTTAAGGACATCTGCTAAATCTGTTGCATATTTGAGATCGTCTTTGTTTTTGAATCCTCGTCCACAGGATACAATGATCTCTGCATCTTCAACGCTTACTCCATCGGATTTGCTTTCTGAGATATTGGTAATGGTTGTTGCTGCGGTTTCTGGGGATATCTTTTTGGTTATGATTTCTCCCTTCCGTGAGGTATCTGGTTTTATTGGATCAAATACTTTGGAGGGAACAGTAATAATTGCTGGGGTAGTGTTGAATTGTTCAACAGCAACAGCATTTCCACTGTAAACGACTCGTTCCGTGGTGATCTTATCATCTTTCAGAGACACATTGGTGGCATCAATCACACAGCCTGTATCAAGGATGCCTGCAAGTCGTGAGGCAAGTTCCTTTCCGTTTTTATCTGATCCAATGAGGACGGTTTCGGTTTTGTTTTCTTCAATGAGTTGTTTTAATATTTCAGCGTATTCTTCCGCTTTATATTGGACAACATCAGTTTCGACCATGATGACCTTGTCTGCACCATAGGAGATATATTCTACCGCTAGATCCTTTTTTTCTTCTCCAATGATAACGGCGATGGTTTCTTTTGAAAGTTCAGCTGCTTTTTTGAGTAATTCAAAGACCATGGTTTTTTTATCAGCATAAACGATTGTCATAGGTATCACCTCAACACTCCTTCTTTAGCAAGATTATCAACCAGTTTTTGAATGGATTCATCACTGTCATCTTCATAGACAATGTTTTTTCTTTCCATGGAAACACCTTGAAGGTCGATGCTATTTACCTTTGGTTCAATCTTGATATTTAAATCATCGGTTGTCCATTCATTTATGGGTTTATTTGCAGCAGCAAGGATTTGCATGAGACTAGGCAGGCGTGGTTCATTGATCTCTTTGGTAACCGTGATAAGAACTGGATATGACGATTCCATAGTAATCGTGGTATCACCAAGATTTCGTTCTGCAGTGATTTTTTCTTTATCTGCATGTATTTTTTGAGCATAGGTAATCTGTGGGATATTTAGCATACCCGCCAAACGTGGGCCGACTTGACCACTGAACATATCTGTGGATGCTTCCCCGCAGAGAACAAGGTCATAGTCATCGATTTTTTCAATTGCTTTTGATAAAATCGTGGTTAATACCGCGTAATCATGGTTTTCTGGTGGGTTAATGATGATTCCTTCATCGGCACCCATCGCAAGCATTTCTTTCATGCGTTCTTTGGCATCTGCTTCACCAACAGTGATGACGGTTATTTTTCCTCCACCGATGGCTTCTTTGATGTTTATTGCTTCTTCTACTGCGTTTTTATCGATCTCATTGACTTTTTTATCAAGTCCAGAGAGAATGGGTTTGTTAGTGTTTGCATCCATTTTCATTTCTGAGATGTCAACGACTTGTTTTGCACAGACAATGATATTCATATTTTTACCCCCTGCTCTGTTTTTTTCCTTTGTTTTTCCATTTCTCGCAGGTTTTTTCGTTTTATTTTTCCACTTTGTGTTTTTGGAAGTTCTTCTACAAATTCAATTTCTCTTGGATATTTATATGGTGCAGCTACTCTTTTGGTGTGTTCTTGAATATCTTTTTTTAATTCATCAGTAGCTTTAGTAGAATCATGGAGAATGATAAATGATTTAACGATTACTCCCCTCATTTCATCCGGACTTGCCACTACTGCTGCTTCTAGGACATCTGGATGTGAGATGATTGCTGATTCAACTTCAAATGGTGAAATACGGTAGCCACTGGCCATAATAAGATCATCATCTCGTCCGCTGAACCAGAAATATCCATCCTCATCCTTGTAGAGGACATCACCAGTAAAAAACCAGTCCCCTTTGAAGCTTTTCTGTGTTTTTTCTGGTTTGTTCCAGTACTCCCTGAACAATCCAGGATCAGTTCGCTTCACCGCCAGCATCCCAGGTTTTTCAGCTGGTAGAATATTACCATTTTCATCGATAATGTCACAGATCTTACCCGGTTGTGGTTTACCACATGACCCGGCTTTGATAGGCATATCTTTCAAGTTTGAGAGATATACCATGACCTCGGTCATGCCAATGCCATCATAGATCTGCATGCCAAATCGTTTTTTCCAGTTTTTCATCACCTCTGGATTTAATGGTTCCCCTGCTGAGATACAATGCCGGAGGCTTGAAAGATCATAAGTCTTTTCTGCGTTTTCAATGGTGAGAAACATACGGTAGCAGGTGGGAACACTGGCAAGATTGGTGATTTTGTATTTTTGAATGAGCTCATACCAGCGATTGGGAGTGAATTTTCCATCATAGACCATGGTGGTAATCCCCCATCGCCAAGGATAGAGAAATCCATTTCCTAGAGGAAATATCCAGCTAAGGTTCCCAGTGTGACCAATGATGTCATCTTTGATTGTATTCTGCCAGTAAAGCACACTGGGATCATTTCCGGGAACCCATTGATGCAAGTGAACTGCTCCCTTTGGATCACCCGTTGTTCCTGAGGTGTAACAGAAAAATGCGGTATCTGTTTTTTTTGTTTTTTCCAGATCAAGCGTGGGTGAGGCTTGTTTCATTTCGTTGTTGTAGCTGATTTCATCTTTTGTGATGTCACCAACTACGATGATATGATCTAATGTTGGACAACTATCTTTGATCTCATGGACTTCTTTAACATAATCTTCTGTAGTAATCACTGCTTTTGCTTCGCTATCCTTTATGCGGTAGGCAACTTCTTTTGCTCGAAACATGACACTAGATGGAATGGGGACAGTTCCAATTTTGACACCTCCTAGAAAGGAGGTTTGAAACGCAGGAATATCCGGGAGTCGAATAAGGAATCGATCTTCTTTTTGAAGACCAAGATCTTTGAGGATATTGCCAAATTTATCCGTAAGTGTTTTCATTTCAACAAAACTATACTTTGCTGTTTCTCCTTGTTCGTTTTCCCAGAGCAGAGCAGGTTTTTGTTTGTTTTCCCCCTCAGCATGTTTATCAACACAATCATAACCAATGTTGTAGTAATCTGGGATGTTCCATTTCCATTGTTCTCGTTCTTTTTGATAATTAAATTCTCCCATAATATCACACAATAAATTCTTTACCTAAGGAGACTGGCAGCAATCACCATGCGTTGGACTTCACTGGTTCCTTCATAGATCTCAGTGATTTTTGCATCTCGGAACAATCGTTCCACGGTGTATTCCTTGGTGTAGCCGTATCCTCCATGGATTTGGACGGCTTTGATGACGCTGTCCATAGCGGTTTCTGATGCATAGAGTTTTGCCATGGCTGCTTCCTTTGAATATCTTCCTTTGCCTTGATCCTTGGTATAAGCAGCATTCAGGGTAAGCATTCGGGCTGCTTCTACGCGGGTGGCCATATCTGCTATCATCCATTGAATGGCTTGGAATTTCGCAAGCGGTCGACCGAATTGTTGTCGTTGTTTTGCATATTCAATGCATTCATCAAGAGCGGCTTGTGCGATACCCACGGCTTGTGCAGCAATCCCAATACGTCCACCATCTAAGGTTGCAAGGCAGATCTTAAAACCATCTCCTTCTTTTCCTAAAAGATTTTCTTTTGGTACTTCCATGTCTTCGAAGATAAGTTCTGATGTTTTGCTGGCATTGATGCCGAGTTTGTCAAAGATACTTCCGACTTTGTATCCTTTCATATCGCTTTCCACGATGAAAGCACTGATTCCTTTTGATCCAGCGTCTTTATCAGTAACCGCAAAAACAATGATGATTCCTGCTTCTGGACCGCTGGTGATGAATGTTTTGTCGCCGTTGATGATGTATTTGTCTCCTTTGAGCGTTGCTGTAGTTTTCATTGCCCCCAGATCTGATCCAGCATTTGGTTCTGTTCCGGCAAATGCACCGATTTTTTCTCCTTTTGCTAAAATGGGAAGATATTTCTTTTTTTGTTCTTCGGTTCCATAGTGCATGATCGGCCAAGCTGCCAGGGAATTATGAACCGAGGTGACAACACCAGTTGATGCGCATTTCCGTGAGATTTCCTCTACTACGATTTCATAGCTTATGGTATCCAGTCCTGCACCTCCGTATTCCTGTGGAATGATGACACCGAGAAGTCCCAACTTGGCCATTTTTTCAAGGGTCTTTGTTGGGTATTCCTCGTTTTCATCGAGTTCTTGAGCAAGGGGAGCAACTTCTTTTTCAGCAAACTCCCGAACCATTTTTTGAATCATTTTTTGTTGGTCATTTAATTCTAATTGCATGGAGAGGCAAATAAAATATGATAACATAAATCTTTCCATAAAAAACGATGTGTATCAAAAAGAAAGACATATAATATATCTATATATTCATAATCTGGGGAGCTGTTAACGTGAAAAAGGGTCTCATCCATGTCTATACTGGTTCAGGTAAAGGGAAAACGACTGCCGCGCTAGGTCTAGGGTTACGGGCAACAGGTGAAGGATTTAAGGTTCATATGATTCAGTTCATGAAAGGTCGACGGTATAGTGAGATTGATGCGATTGCTCACTTGTCACATTTTTCGGTTTCTCAGCATGGTCGAGATGAATTTGTCAATAAGGAAAACCCTGAGCAGATAGATATTGATATGGCTCAACAGGGATTTTCTTTTGCAAAAAAGATTATTTATGATAACAAATATGATATTATTATTCTTGATGAAATTAATGTTGCAGTTGATTTCAATCTCATTAGACTCCAGGATGTTCTAAAAATCATGGAGGAGAAACCAGAATCTCTCGAACTGGTGTTAACTGGCCGATATGCACATGAAAAAATTATCCAAAAAGCAGATCTTGTCACAGAGATGCTTGAGATAAAACATCCTTATCAAAAAGGAATACAGTCACGGAAGGGAATTGATTTTTAACATAAATAGGTGAAAGATAAATGGTTGATAAAAAAAACCTTGATGACATCAAAAAAGCAAAGAAGAGTTGGGAAAAGGAAACCTATGAGGCTTTGACTAAGAACCATCCGGAGAGAAAAAAAGAGTTTGAGAACCTTTCCTCAATTACTATTGATCCGCTGTATACCCCACTGGATGTTAAGGATGATGAGTATCTCTCAGATCGAGGTTTTCCCGGTGAATTTCCTTTTTTACGAGGTATCCATGCTACCATGCATCGCGGACGACTGTGGACCATGCGGCAGTTCGCCGGTTTTGGATCTGCTGAAGAGACCAACCAACGCTATAAATATCTACTTGATCATGGTGAAACTGGTTTGAGTGTTGCCTTTGATTACCCGACGCTTTATGGATATGACACAGATCATCCCTTGGCCCGTGGTGAATTTGGAAAATGTGGTGTTGCTATTTCTTCATTAAAGGATATGGAGATTTTATTTCAGGATATTCCTATTGATAAGGTAACCACGAGTATGACCATTAATGGACCTGCTGCTATTGTTTGGGCGTTTTATATAGCAAATGCTGAGAATAGAGGTATCAGTAAGGATTTAATTGGTGGCACCATTCAAAATGATATTTTAAAAGAATATATTGCGCAGAAATCATATATTTTCCCCCCAAAACCATCCATGCGCTTGATCGTTGATACCTTTGAATATGGATCAAAAAACGTTCCTCGGTGGAACACGATTAGTATTAGCGGATATCATATTCGGGAGGCTGGTTCTACTGCGGTGCAAGAACTCGCCTTTACCCTCGGTGATGGCATTGAATACGTGAAATGGGCAGTTGAGCGGGGTCTTGAAATCGATCAGTTTGCCCCTCGTCTGAGCTTTTTTTTCAATGCTCATAATGATTTCTTCGAAGAAATCGCAAAATACCGTGCTGCTCGAAGAATTTGGGCAAAGGAGATGAAAAAACTAGGGGCAAAAAAGAACAGATCTCTTCTTTTACGTTTTCATACCCAGACTGCGGGTTGTTCTTTAACAGCGCAGCAACCTGAAATCAACATTGTTCGGGTGACCATGCAGGCTCTTGCCGCGGTTCTTGGTGGAACCCAATCTCTTCATACAAATTCCATGGATGAAGCTCTCGCCCTTCCCAGTGAGAAAGCAGTGCGTATTGCATTGCGTACACAGCAGATTATTGCTGAAGAGAGTGGGGTAACTCATACCGTTGATCCTTTAGGTGGATCATATTATGTTGAATGGTTGACAGATAAAATGGAGGAGGAAACCTACCAATATTTTGATCGCGTTGAACAATTAGGCGGGGTGATTCCTGCCATTGAAAAAGGGTTTTTCCAACGTGAAATCGCTGAAGCAGCATATAAATATCAAAAGGAAATTGATGACCGGAAACGAACCATTGTTGGTGTGAACAATTATCAGACTGATGAGGAAATCGATATCCCTCTTCTAAAAATGGATGAGAAAGGTGAGGAACGACAGATTAAACGACTGCAACAATTACGAAAAAATCGGGATAAAATAAAGGTTAATCAGAAACTTGAAAAACTAAGGAAGGCTACACGGGATGAGAGTAATTTGATGCCTCATATCCTTGAGTGTGTACATGGGTATGCTACTCTTGGTGAGATCTGTCAGGTATTTCGTGATGAATTTGGAGAATACAAGGAAACAAGTTTGTATTAACAAAGAGTATGGGGAGTGAATTAGTATGGAACAAAAAATTCGTGTGCTTATCGCAAAGCCAGGGCTTGATGGTCATGACCGAGGGGCAAAAGTGGTTGCTCGTGCCCTCCGTGATGCAGGGATGGAAGTAATTTATACCGGATTACATCAAACACCAGCTATGATCGTGGAAGCAGCGATTCAGGAAGATGTCCATGTCGTGGGCCTGAGTTTGTTGTCTGGTGCTCATATGACGCTTTTTGTTGATGTCGCTGATCTGTTAAAAGAAAAGGGATTAGGTGATGTCTTAGTTCTTGGTGGCGGTATTATACCTAAGGAGGATATACCGAAATTAAAGAAAAAAGGTATCGGTGGAGTTTTTGGCCCTGGTACTCCTGTTGATGAAATCGTTGAGTTTGTGAAAAAGAATGTGAAACAATGACGGAATCATTATCATCCCGTGTTATCAGCGGTGATCAACGAGCGATTGCACGATTAATCACCCTTGTTGAAAATGATCATCCTGAGGGTCATGCATTGATGAAGGAAATTCATGCTCATACGGGGAAGGCTCAGGTTATTGGGATCACTGGGGTGATGGGCTGTGGAAAAAGCACTCTTATTTTTGAATTAACGAAATGGTATCGAAAACGAGGAAAAACCGTTGGTATCATTGCTGTTGATCCAACCAGTCCGTTTTCTGGTGGAGCATTGCTTGGTGATCGAATCCGAATGATGGAACTTGCTATGGATGAAGGAGTGTTCATTCGAAGTTTGGGAACCCGGGGAATGCTTGGAGGTTTGACGAGCGCAGTATATGATATCGCTGAGATTTTTGATGCCGCAGGAAAAGATATCATCCTTGTCGAAACCGTCGGGGTAGGCCAAGCAGAAGTTGACATCATCAAGATTGCGGATACGACCATTGTCGTCGTTGTTCCTGGTCTTGGTGACTCGGTTCAAACGTTGAAAGCAGGCATCATGGAAATCGCTGATATCTATGTGGTAAACAAGGCAGATCGAGAAGGTGTTGAACAAACGGTTGCAGAAGTTCAAAGTCTAGTTGAGATTGAATGTGCGAACAAGGATTATAAAACACCAATTGTGCAGACGATTGCAAAGGATGGGACACATATTCATGATTTAGCATCTACCATTCAAGATCATAAACTGATGCTTCAGAAAACAAAACAGTTTGAGGCGCAGAGGAGAATGCGGTATGAAGCTGAACTTGTTGAAATCATTCGGAAACGAGTGATGAGCTTTGTATTTGATGAGCAGCAGTTTAAATCAAAAATAGATCAGTTGATTAGTAGTATTTGTAAAAAGGAGATTGATCCTCATTCTGCTGCTGATGAAATCCTTAATAAAGTGTTAAAATAAAAAAAGAGGGGGAAATTGGTTTATTTTCCTTTGAAATCTGCTTTGCGTTTTTCTAAGAATGCTTTCATTCCTTCTTTTTGATCATGAGTAGAAAAACTGGTTGAAAAATAGGATATCTCTAGAGCACAGGCACTGTTCAGATCGATATGAGACCCTTTATTGACCAGTGCTTTGATAAATGCGGTTTGAACTGATGATTTCGCTGCGATTTCATGGGCGAGTTTTTCTACTTCTTCAGTGAGGTTTTCTGGTTCTACGATTTTATTGATGAGACCTATTGAGTATGCTTCTTCTGCTTTCAGATTTCTCCCTGTGAGAAGGAGTTCTTTTGCTTTCATCAATCCCACTATTCTTGGGAGTCGTTGTGTTCCACCAAAACCAGGGTTGATTCCAAGGTTGATTTCAGGTTGCCCGATAACCGCCGCGTTAGATGCAATGCAGATGTCACAGGCCATCATCACTTCGCAGCCTCCACCAAGCGCATAACCGTTGACCGCTGCGATAAAGGGTAGTCGGGAATCCTCAATGTTTCGGGGAAGACTATGACCAAGTTCAGCGAACTCTTTTGCTTCTAGAGGGGTCATTTCCTGCATTTGTTTAATATCTGCTCCAGCTATGAATGCTTTGCCTTCGCCAGTAAGAATCGCTGCTTTGATGTTATGATCATCTTCTAGTTCAGCTACGGCGGAAAGAAGTTCGCGGACCGTGTCTTTGTTGAGTGCATTGAGAACTTTTGGCCGGTTGATTCTAATGGTTCCAATATGGTCTTTTTTTTCTAGGATGATGTTTTGATATTGCATCTTTTTTCACCTTTTAAGATTATTTTTTTGTGTAATCATAAAATCCTTGCCCTGTTTTTCTTCCTAGCATTCCTGCTTGCACCATTTTTTTTAATAGTGGTGCAGGTCGATATTTAGAATCATTGAATCCTTCGTAGAGCACTTTCATGATATTTAATACGACATCAAGTCCGATGAGATCAGCAAGTGCTAGTGGCCCCATGGGATGATTCATCCCGAGTTTCATCACTGCATCGATGTTTTCAGCAGTTCCTATATCATTTTGCAGGCAGAAAACGGCTTCATTGATCATAGGCATAAGTAAGCGGTTGGAGACAAAACCGGGTCCATCATTGACCTCAATTGGTGTTTTCCCCATTTTCTCTGATAAATCATGGATGAGATTCGTGGTTTCATCACTGGTTCGTAATCCCCTGATGACCTCTACTAGTTTCATTAATGGCACAGGATTCATAAAATGCATGCCGATGAATTGTTCAGGTCTGTTGGTTGCTGAGGCAAGATCCGTTATTGGTATCGTTGATGTATTTGAAGCAAAATAGGTTTCTTTTTTGCAAATGTTATCAAGTTCTTTGAACAAGTCTTTTTTAACATCTATATCTTCAAAGATTGCTTCGATGATTAAATCTGCATCTTTAAGATCAGTGAGTTTCGTTGTTCCAGTGATGTTATCAAGTATCTTTTTTTTATCTGCTTCTTTCATTTTTCCTTTGTCAACACTTTTTGAAAGAAATTTCTCAATACGGTTCAGTCCATTTTCTACATATTCTTTTTTAATGTCTCTTAGCATAACGGTGTATCCAGCTTGTGCAGACACTAGAGCGATACCATGACCCATTTGTCCAGCACCAATCACACCTATTTTTTTAACACTCATGATATATTCCCCCATATTTTTATTCTCTTTCAACAATCATTGATACTGCGTTTCCCCCACCAAGACAGATTGTAGCTAAGCCTCTCTCTTTGTTCATCCGGTTCATCGCATGCATAAGCGTCACTAAGATCCGAGATCCACTAGACCCAATGGGATGACCAAGTGCTACTGCTCCTCCATGGACATTGAACTTTTCTTTTGGGATATCAAAGGATTTCATCACTGCGATTGATGCTGAAGAAAATGCTTCATTATGTTCAACCAAATCGATATCATCAATAGTTAATTTCATCTTTTTAAGCAGATGTTCTACACCGGGGATAGGTGCTTCCATCACATGTTCCGGTTTCACTCCACTCGTGTTGTATCCTTTGATGCTAACCAAAGGTTTGATTCCGAGTTCATCTGCTTTTTCTCTACTCATCACAATCACTGCTGATGATCCATCAGTGATCTGTGAAGCATTTCCAGCAGTGACCACACCATCTTTTTTAAAGAATGGTTTTAATCCAGCAAGTTTTTCTTTGGTGGTTCCTGCTCTGATGCCTTCATCTTTTTCAAAGGTGATTGGATCATCTTTTCGTTGAGGAATTTCAACTGGTGTGATTTCATCGGTGAAGTATCCTTTTTCAGTGGCATGTTCTGCTTTTTGATGACTCCATGCAGCGAATTCATCACAGTCCTTTCTACTGATATCATGTCGATCTGCAATGATTTCTCCAGTGTTTCCCATGTGAAAATCATTGTACACATCCCAAAGTCCATCACATACCATGAGATCAACGATTTTACTATCAAACATACGAAGTCCGTATCTTGCTTTGGGAATGGCATAGGGAATATTGCTCATGTTTTCCATTCCTCCAGCGACAATGATATCTGCATCATCACATTGAATGGCTTGATTGGCAAGTACCACTGCTTTTAATGATGATCCACAGACTTTATCCACATGTAACGCACCGGCTTCGTAGGGTATATCTGCACCGATTGCTGCTTGTCTGGCCACGTTTTGCCCAAGACCAGCAGGAACGACACATCCCATGATGACTTCATCAACATCTTTTTTTTTGATCCTAGCTTGTTTGCAAGCACTATCAATTGCTATGCTCCCGAGTTGTGGAGCGGAAAAATTCTTTAAAGCACCAGCAAATTTTCCTTGTGCGGTTCTCACACCAGCGACAATGACAACTTCTTTCATCTTCTGTAGCCTCCTCCTATCTAGAAAGTATACATCACCAATAGAAAAAGCGTTTAAATGATTTTCCAAAAAAATCGGATAATATTCAAAAAAAGAAAAAAGAGAGGGTTGTGAAAACGATTTATTGTTTCCGAAGTTCTCGTCTCAGGATTTTTCCAGAAATCGTTTTTGGGAGTTCATCCATGTATTGGATGATTCGTGGGTATTTGTAGGGTGCAGTGGTTTTTTTCACGTAATCCTGTAGTTCCTTGGTCAATGTTTTTGATGGTTTGTATCCTTTTGAAAGCACCACAAATGCTTTTACTACAATGCCTCGAACACCATCAGGATCAGGTGTGCCCACAACGGCACATTCTGCTACGGCATCATGTTCAATAAGAGCAGATTCCACTTCGAAGGGACCGATTCGGTAACCAGAGGATTTGATGACGTCATCATCTCTTCCCACAAACCAGAAATAACCATCTTTATCGATGAATCCTCGATCACCGGTGTAATAGTAGTCCCCTTTGAACGATTTCTGCATAATGTCTTCATCTTTCCAGTATTCCTTGAATAAACCGGGTGGTCTACTTTCTTTAAGATAAAGGGCAATGTTTCCTTCTTCATTTGGTCCTAGTTCTTTTCCATCATCATCAACGATGCGGACATCATGACCCGGTGTTGGTTTTCCCATGGATCCATATTTCATTTTCATAAATGGATAGTTTGATACCACACACACTGTTTCGGTTTGTCCGTAGAAATCATAGATTTCTAAACCAAAGGCTTCTTTCCATTGTTTGATGACTTCTGGGTTGAGTGGTTCACCAGCACTCATGGAATGTCGCAGGCTGAGATTGTATTTGGAGAGATCTTGTTGAATGAGCAGCCGATAGACGGTGGGTGGTGCACAAAAGGTGGTAACGCCATATTTTTCCATGGCACGTAATAATCCATCAGGATCGAATCGACCCGGTGTCTCCCATTGAATGACTGCTGCTCCGGCAATCATTTGTCCGAAGAGTTTTCCCCAGGCGGCTTTCGCCCATCCTGTTTCTGATACGGTCCAGTGAAGGTCTTTTTCGGTGAGCGCTTGAGCGAAACGAGCGGTGACTTCATGACCAATCGGATAGCTATGGGTATGCAGTACCATTTTTGGATGACCTGTGGTCCCTGAGGTAAAGTAGATAAGCATAGGATCGGTTGATTTGGTTTTTCCAATGTTGTCTTTGTCAAGATCACTAGTTACTTCATTCATTTCTTCATCATAGTTGTACCAGTTTGCTCGTTTCCCATCCACGAGCATCATATGTTTCAGAGTAGGACATTTTGGTTTCACTGATTCAACCGCATCAGCATGATCTAAATCAGTTAAGACCATGGTTGCTTCTGCACGGTTGATTCTGTATTCAATATCTTTTGCGGTGAGAAGCACAGTCCCTGGCATAGGAATGACTCCTAGTTTAAACATTCCAATGAGAGCGATATACCATTCTGGTATACTTTGCAGAATCACTAGTACCCTATCACCGGGTTTCACTCCGATGTTTTGTAGCATATTAGCAAATCGATCTGATGCTTTGCTCAGATCATAAAAGGTATGATAGCGATCATGTTTACCTGTGCGATCAATGGAGATCAATGCCAGTTTGGTTCGATCCTCTGCCCATTTATCGACGACATCGAAACCAAAATTGTAATATTTTGGTACTTTCCATTTGAAGTTTTTGTAGAGTTCATCATAATCCTTTATTTCATGTACAGTCATTGCTTTTTTTGCCATGATTTTTTTACTCCTTTTTTTGTTTATAGCCCAAGTTGCCTTGCGATTACCATCCGTTGTATTTCACTGGTTCCTTCGCCAATAGTGCAGAGTTTGATATCCCTAAAATATCGTTCCTGTGGATATTCTCGAGTATATCCATATCCACCAAGGATTTGAATACCTTTTACAGTGGCCTGCATGGCTTTTTCTGAAGCAAACAATTTCGCCATTGCTGCTTCTTTAGTGAATGCAATATTTTTATCCTCCATATCTGCTGCTCGGAATACCAGTAATCGGGCGGCATCAATATCTGTTGCCATATCAGCTAGCATCCATTGAATCGCCTGGTTTTTTCCAATTGGTTTTCCAAATTGCTGTCGTTGCTTTGCATATTCCAATGCATCTTCAAATGCACCACGTGCAATACCAACGCTCATCGCTCCAATAGCTGTTCGTCCTCGGTCAAGGATGTTCATTGCTCCAACGAAACCTTTGCCTTGTTCATCAAGCAGGTTTTCCTTTGGAATTCGGCAGTCCTCAAAAATCAGTTCTGCGGTATGGCTTCCTCGCAGCCCGAGTTTATCCTCGAGTTGTCCAATGGTGAATCCTGGGGTGTCTTTTTCCACGATGAATGCGCTGATGCCTTTTGCACCTTTGTCTTTATCTGTTTTGGCCATTACTGTGGTAATCCAGGCGGTATCCCCACTGGTGATAAATTGTTTGGTTCCATTTAGTATCCATTCATCACCATCGAGAACAGCAGTGGTCTGAGTAGCACTGGCATCTGATCCTGCATTTGGTTCAGTAAGAGCCCATGCAGCGAGTTCTTCACCATTGCAGAGTTTTGGCAGATATTTTTTTCGTTGTTCCTCGGTTCCTTTTTCATAGATGTGTCCTACGCCTAGGCTATTATGTGCTTCCACGTTTAGCCCCGTTGATCCGCAGGCTCTGGAGATTTCTTCTAGAGCAATCATGTAACTGATCCGATCAATTCCTGCTCCTCCATATTCCTGGGGAACGGTCATACCCATCAGCCCCATCTGCCCCATTTTTTTGTAAAGCTCTTTGGGGAAGTATTCTTCTTTATCTATTTTTTCTGCGATTGGTGTAATGTTTTTTTCGCAGAATTGTCTAATGGTTTTTTTGAATAATTTTTGATTATCGGTGAGATTGAAATCCAAATTGAATCACCACACCCGTCATCCGTTCATTCTCTAAAAATCTTTAGGTGATTTAACTCGGCAGGAGTCGAAAAAAGGAAAAATACTATGAGAAAAGAAAAATGATAAAATGTTTTGGATTTTTTT
>JAWOBC010000087.1:0-4109 GCA_046498165.1 Thermoplasmatota archaeon | reverse complement strand
TCCCATTTTTATCATTGAGCGTTGCCACAAAATGCTCGGTTTTTTTCCCCATCAATGAATTTTTAAAGACCTTTAGATAGTTAGCAACATTTTTTTTTGAAAAGACACCCGGTATTTTCCAGAAATGTTTACCAATGATTTCTTTTTCTGTGAAACCTGAAAAAGCGATTCCTGCATTGTTTATCTTTGTTATTTTCCCGGTTTTATCAAGAAAAAGGACAAGATCATTAGTGGCTTGAAAGATAAGCTGAAGGGCATCTGTTGAATCAATGTTTTTTTGATGAGAATTCATCTGTTGCCGTTTTCCTTGTTGTTCTGTTTTTTTCTTTACAGATGTTCTACTAAAATTATTTATTTCGTCATGTTGAGAATGGTTTAGATTTCCCTGTTTTTCTTCCCTTCGCAGTTGTTCAACGATGCTGTGCTCACCCTCCAAATGATCCACCAGACCTAATGAAGACATGATTTTTCTCTATTTAAGCATTAAGTTGAAACCATGGATAGAAAAAAGCAATTGAACAATCCCTTAAACGGTTCATAATGACGTTTTCATGAGATTGAGTATAAAAAAATGATATTGATTTAAATCAGTTCTTTCCTAAGGTTCAGTCCGCTAAATAAAGTATGTTGGTTTCTCATACAGATTCCTGTTAAAAAAGAATCATGGAACATGAAGAGCAGGAGATTCCACAATATCCGGGATAGCAACGGTAGAAATAATATCATCAATTATTTTTTTTCTGCTGATTCCCTCTAAATCCGCATCAGTAGAAAGAATCAACCGGTGGGTCAATACCTTTGGTGCCACTGCTCGTACATCATCAGGGATAACGTATTCCCTACCATTGATGAGTGCAAAAGCTTTAGATGCATACAGTAAATGTTCGCCTGCTCGTGGGCTTGCACCCATGACAAGTTGATTATGGTTACGAGTTTCATCAATAATATCAACGATATAACGAAGAATGCTTTGTTCTGCATACACCCTATGATGCATACCAATCAATTGTTTTACTTCCTCTGCAGCGATGATTTTCTGTGGTTTTTCCCTTGTTTTATTTTTTTGAGCGAGCATTCGTAATTCTTGATCTTTAGGCAGATAATCCATTTCCACACTATACAAAAACCGGTCTAATTGCGCTTCCGGTAATGGATAGACTCCTTCCGTTTCAATAGGATTCTTTGTGGCAAGGACCAAAAAAGGATGGGGAAGATGCATGGTTGTTCCTTCAATGGTAACCTGGCGTTCCTGCATGGCTTCAATGAGTGCAGATTGGGTTTTTGGTGTTGATCGATTGATTTCATCAGCAAGTACAAGTTCACTAAACACGGGTCCTTTACGTAAATTAAACTCTTGTGTTTTTTGATTATAATAATAATGTCCAAGGATATCACTGGGAAGCATATCCTGGGTGAATTGTATTCTATTCCATGAAAGCCCTGTTGCCTGAGCAAAGGTTTTTGCTAGTGTGGTTTTGGCAATACCTGGAACACCGATCATAAATAAATGACCTTTACTGATTAAACAGACCAGTAAATCATCAATCACTTGTTCATAACCCACGACATGTGCACTGATTTCTTTTCGAATATGATCACACAGTTGTTTCACCTGGGAAACATCTAATATATTTTGTTCAGCTTTCATTGGTTTTCATCCTTTCAATAAGATTTTTCAGTTTTCTTTGATTCCAAGTTGGATGCTTTTGTTTCAATTCCTCTAGAAGAGCAGAGGGAGAAGGCACCGGTTTTTTCGCTTCTCCTGGTTGTATCCAGCGGAAGAGTTTTTTTGCGATCTGTTGGGGAATCGGTGTAAACAGCAGAAGAAATAAAATCACTGCTAATAAAAGTATAGATATTTTCAAAAATGAGGGAATGGAGGTAATGAATTGATAGCCCAAATGGAAAGGAACCATTCTTTGCCGATGGTTCTCATCAATAATCACTTGGTCTTTATCAAGAAGAAGATAATCAAGAAGATGAGATCGGAAAAGCTGATTTGAAAGATATTCATCCATCGAATTAATCAGTAGTGACGGATCTGAAAAAAGAACAATGGTTCCATTCCCATATGCTTCAATTGCAATCACCGGAAATGGGCCATGTTTCTCATTAGCATCTTTTTTTCCATTTTGATTTTCATCCAACCAGCTCATCTCTGTAGATGATGCTAAAATGGTTGCATCCTCGGAAAGGTTTAGAGATGAAGGGTAATTCAACAACAAACCAGTAATGTCTTTAAGAAGAGGATGGGACAGATTATGAAAATTAAAAATTGTAACGAAGCTAGCATTTTTTTCAAATGATAGATCTAACATCAAATCATTAGAAAACCGAGAGGTGGTATTTAATCCTGATAATAGTGTATTTGCTGTTCCGAAATCATCAGCTAAAAGTAAGATTCCTCCATTTGAAACGAATTCATCAACATAGTTGATTTCTTCTATTGTAAATGGGGTTTGTGGCCCAATGATAAAAAGACTGCTGTTTGTTGGTTGTAATTTATAATTAATAAATGATTGTTGTGCGGGGGAAAGGGTGGTTTGATTATATGTTAGAGTTGGTTGGAAACTCCCAGACTGATATGTGCGAAGTCCAATAGCACTACATCCATTCCAACCGGTGTTATATATGCTGAAATCCGTATGATTAATTATCACCGGATTTGCTATAGATAGAATTATGAAAAAACCTGCAATGGAAAAGAGAAGAACGCTTTGATATAATCGTTTAATTTGATTTGATATCATAATATCCATCTCATTTCTTGTAATCCGTTATTATGGAAAATACCTGTTCATCAAAAATTTTTATTTCTCTATCATCGGTTGGATATGGTGAATAACGAGCATGTTCAAAACTAAGAGTCACCTCATCAATAGTGTTTTTAGGAAGTGTAGTGGTATAGAGTCTTTGTTGAATATCCTTATGGGTAAACGTATCTTTCAATTCCATTCCTTGATTTGAGAGAAAATGTAACATCATCCGATAGGTAGTGATTATTCTTTGTTTTAAAGGGATGAAAGCCTGTGAAAAATTCTTGTTTGTTTTAGAATCATTGTTAAAAGAACTCTCTTGTTTTAATTGGGAAATATGAGGTAATGCTGATACATATTTTTCATCAAGAAGTATTTTTTTTCTTCTTGTAGTTTTTTTTATTCGATAGAAATAAAGAAATACAATACTACTACTGATGATAACAATAAAAAAAATGGGGATGAGAAATGTATCTTCAAACAGTAGAAATAGTGAAATAAGTTGAGAGAGGAAACCTTGAGAAATTGGAATGGTTAACACTTGAGAGTGAGTATTCCTCCATCGCATTTCAGTTGAAGTATATTTTGTTTGAACATATAGTTGAGAGCCACTTAGATTTTCTGTTGTATAATCAAATCTATAACATCCAGTATTATTGGTCAAGGTTTTCTGAACGGTTTTACCATTTACCAACAGTGAAACCGTTTGATTCCCAATTCCATTGGTTGTGCAGGATTCTTGCAGTTTTCCTGAAATAGAGATGATCTCTTCAATAACAGTATTTTTTTTATCGGTTTGAATTGAAAGAATCGTTGGTTCATCAATGTAAAATAAAATCTTTTCAGAGCTGCAAGATTCATAGAGTCTATCTGGTTCATATTTTCCTTGAATCGCATATGCACCATATTGCGTTTGATTAGAGAGATTAATGGAAAAAAAACCTGTTTCATTAGTGGAAATTAGATAGGGCTGATCTGCGATGAACAACTGTATCGAATCCTTTATTCCTCTTTTATCCAATGTGTTTAACTGTCCAGTGATCTGAATGGTTTCATTTGGTCGAAAATGAGAATTAGAAATTTTAAGTGAAAGGTTTGTTGGAATCAAATGAAGCATAATGCTAACCGGTTCAGAAAGATATGTTTCTGATTCATGGATTGTTTCAGCATAGAGTTGATGATTTGTTGATGTAAGAAACGGGGTAGTATGATAGCTTGTGTTATACCTGCCAAAATCATTTGTTGTAACCTTGGTAACTGAGGTATTATCAAAATAGACCGTCACCGTTTGATTGCTGACAAGTCCATCTGATCCAATGAAATATCCTGAGATGTTGATTGTTTCTTTTAAAT